>DASVPW010000039.1:0-49585 GCA_036389455.1 Beijerinckiaceae bacterium | reverse complement strand
GCTCGAGGCGGAAGGCCTGCGCCAGGCCGCGATCCTGCGCGCCGAGGGCGAGAAGCAGTCGCAGATCCTCTCGGCCGAGGGGCGCAAGGAGGCGGCGTTCCGCGACGCCGAGGCCCGCGAGCGCCTCGCCGAGGCCGAGGCCAAGGCGACCAGCATGGTGAGCGACGCCATCGCCCGCGGCGACCTCGCGGCCGCGAACTTCCTCGTCGCCGAGAAGTACATCGACGCGGTGCGGGCGCTCGCGACCGCGCCGAACCAGAAGGTGCTGATCGTCCCGACCGAGCTCGGCGCGCTTGCCGGCACGCTCGGCGGCATCGCCGAGATCACCCGTGCGGTGTTCGGCGGCGAGGGCAGCGAAGGCGCGCTGCCGCGCCAGAGCCGCAGCCTGCCGCCTGCCGTCAAGCCGTGACGGAGCCGCGCCATGGTCGCTTACTTCGCCAACCTCGGCCCGTGGACCTGGATCATCCTCGGGCTCGTCCTGATGGGCCTGGAGCTGCTGGCGCCGGGCGTGTTCCTGCTCTGGCTCGGGCTGGCGGCGGTCGCGACCGGCGTGCTCGACTGGGCCTTCAATCTCTCCTGGCAGGCGGCGGCGCTCGCCTTCGCGCTCCTGTCCGTCGCCTCGGTGCTGACCGGGCGGGCGGTGACGCGCCATCCCGAGGACGAGGACGAGGGCCCCTCCGCCCTCAACCGCCGCGGCCACGCCCTGATCGGCCGCGTCTTCACCTTGGAGACGCCGATCGCCGGCGGCGCCGGCCGCATCCGCGTCGACGACTCCTCCTGGCGCGTCACCGGCCCCGCGGCGCCCCCCGGCGCGAGCGTGCGCGTGGTGCGGGTCGAGGGCGCGACGCTCGTCGTGGAGCCGGCCTGAAGACGTCCTGGCGCTATTTGCAGCGCACGTAGCGCCGGCCGTCGATCATGATCTCCCGCGGGCTCGTCACGACACGGTGGCCTCTTCGGGCTGCTTCGAGGCGCTGTCGTTGCACCGGCAGACTGTGCTCAGGCGATAGGCCGACGGGCCGATCTTGAGGACGCGGACGAGGTCGCAGCCGCATTCGCCGGTCGCGCTGTAGCCCCGGCCGTTACGGTAGGTCTCGATGTAGTGTCCCTCGGTCTGCTCCTTGTAGCTCCGGCAGCCGTTCTCGGAGACCTGCCCAAACGCGCCCCGAAACGGAAGCTTTTCGGCTGATGCGGCGGCCGTCGCGGCCAGGAAAGCGCCGAGCGCCAGGGAAGCGCCGAGCGCCAGGAACGCGCCGAGCGTCGGGGACGTGATCACGGCAAGGCTCCCGGGGGCTTCAGGCAACCCCGGCCCGCAGCAGGTCGAGGAAGTGCACGAGCCCCACGGGCCGCGCGTCCTCGACCACGACGAGCGACGTGATCTTCGCGGTCTCCTGCATCTCGAGCGCCTTGGCGACGAGCTCGTCGGGGGCGATGGTGCGCGGGGTCTTCGTCATGATGGCGGCGACCGGGAGCGTCGGCAGCTCGGGGCGGAGGTTCCGGCGCAGGTCCCCGTCGGTGACGATGCCGGCGAGCGTGCCGTCGTCGGCGACGACGACGACGCAGCCGAAGCCCTTGCGGCTGATCTCGGCGACCGCCTCCGCCATCGTGGCGCTCGCGGCGACGACCGGCAGCTTCTCGCCCGTGTGCATCACGTCGCGCACGAGCCGGAGCTGCGCTCCGAGCTTGCCGCCCGGATGGAAGACCTTGAAGTCCTGCGCCGTGAAGCCGCGCCGCTCGAGAAGCGCGACCGCGAGCGCGTCGCCGAGCGCGAGCTGCATCGTCGTCGAGGTCGTGGGCGCGAGCCCGTTCGGGCAGGCCTCCTTGGCCTGCGGCAGCGTAAGGCAGACGCCGGCCTGGCGCCCGAGCGTCGAGCCGGCCTTGGCGGTCACGCCGAGGATCGGCACCCGGAAGCGCTTGGCGTAGGCGACGATGTCCGACAGCTCCGTCGTCTCGCCGGACCACGACAGGGCCAGGATCACGTCGTCCGGGCGGATCATGCCGAGGTCGCCATGGCTCGCCTCGCCCGGATGGACGTAGTAGGCGGGCGTGCCGGTCGAGGCGAGGGTCGAGGCGATCTTGCGGCCGATGTGGCCGGACTTGCCCATGCCGGTGACGATGATCCGGCCTCTCGCCGCGGCGATCAGCTCGACGGCGGCCGCGAAGGCCTCGCCCAGGCCGTTGCCGATCGCCTGCATGAGCACCTCGAGCCCGTCGCGCTCGGTCGCGAGGGTGCGGAGCGCCGCGGCGACCGCCTGGGCGGGCTCGGGAGGCTTCCGGTTCGGCATGGCCATCCAAGCCTGTTAGCACGCCGCCGCCCCGCCGCGCGACCCCGGCCGCGCCGCTTACTCCCCATTAACCGTCTCCGTTGTAGCTCTGTTAACCAATCCGCCGCTTCGGCGGGTCTTCCCGTGCGCGCGGAGCACCACGGCCCGTGACAGCCGAACGGCCGATTCCTTCCAGGGCTCCCGTCCTCCGGCTTTCTTGGCCGAGGCTTGCGGGCGCGCTCGTGCTCGCCGCCGGCACGGCGGCGCTGCTCTCGGGAGCGATCGCGCAGGACGCCCTGATGCGGCTGCGCGGCAGCGGCAGTTCCTCAACGGCAACCACCGGAACCACGTCTGCGCGTGCAGGCGAGGCCTCCGGGGAAGCCGCATCGACCGCCGCCAATTCGCGCGACGCGCGCCTGCGCCCCGGCGAGCGCCGGACCCGGCGGGCTCAAGGACGGCGCAGCCGCCAGCCGACTGCGGCGCCGGTGCGGTCGACGGTCCAGGCCCCGACCACGTCCCCGAACGTCGCCCGGCCGGTGCAGCCGATCCAGGTCGGCATCCCCGACCCGGCCGTGCCGCCCCCGCGGCGGCGCCCGCGGCGCCCGGCCGAGGAGGACCCCTACGCCCAGCTCGGCCTGCGACTCGGCGGCGTCACGGTGCTGCCGGCGATCCAGCAGAGCGTCGGCTACGACTCGAACCCGAACCGCGACGCCGGCCGCCACAAGGGCTCGACGGTGCTGCGCACCGACGCCGAGGTGCGGCTCCAGAGCGACTGGCCGGCCCACGCCCTCACCGGCCTCTTGCGCGGCAGCTACAGCGCCTATCCGAACGTCAAGGGCGCCGACCGCCCCGAGGGCGAGGGGCGGCTCGGCCTTCGCCTCGACGTTTCCCGCGACACCCAGGTCGACCTCGAAGGCCGCTTCGCCCTCGACACCCAGCGCCCGGGGAGTCCGGACCTCAACGCGCAGGTCTCCGAGCGGCCGCTCGTGCTGACGACCGGCGCCGCGGCCGGCGTGACCCAGCGCTTCAACCGCCTCCTCGTCGGGCTTCGCGGCACCGTCGACCGCACCGTGTACGAGGACGGCAAGCTTCCGGGCGGCACGATCATCGACCAGAGCGACCGCGACGCGACGCAGTACGGGCTTCGCCTGCGCGCCGGCTACGAGCTCACCCCCGGCGTGATCCCCTTCGTCGAGGCGCTGGCCGACACCCGCGTCCACGACCGGAGCATCGACAACGCGGGGTTCCGGCGCGACTCCGACGGCTTGGGCCTCAGGGCCGGCACGACTTTCGAGATCACGCGCACGCTCACCGGCGAGGCTTCGGCCGGCGTCCAGCGGCGCACCTACGACGACCCGCGCCTCAAGGACCTGCGCGGTCCCCTCGTCGAGGCTTCGCTGATCTGGTCCGCGACGCCGCTCACCACCGTGCGCCTCAGGGCCCAGACCTCCGTCGACGAGACCACGATCCCGTTCTCCAGCGGGATTCTCACCCGCACGGCCCGCCTCGAGGTCCAGCACGACCTGCGCCGAAACTTGAGCGTCACCGGGATCGTCGGCGTCACGGAGAACGACTACAAGGGCGTGCCCCTCGAGGAGCGCACCTACACGGCCGGCGCCCGCCTCGAATACAAGCTCACCCGCTCGGTCGCGCTGCGCGCGAGCTTCACCCACGAGCGCCTGAAGAGCAACCAGCCGGGCTCGGACTACAGCGCGAACACGGTTCTCCTGGGACTGCGGTTCAATCCGTAGCGCTACTTACCCAGCAGCCCCTCGAGCCCGCGCCGCAGCGGCTCGGCGAGGTCGCCGCGGTCGAGGGCGTAGGCGACGTTCGCCATGAGGAAGCCGAGCTTCGAGCCGCAGTCGTAGATCGCGCCGTCGAAGCGGGCCGCGTGGAAGCTCTGCGTCTCGGCGAGGCGGATCATGGCGTCGGTGATCTGGATCTCGCCGCCGGCGCCGCGCTCCTGGCGCTCGAGGAGGCCGAAGATCTCGGGCTGGAGGATGTAGCGGCCGGAGATCGCGAGGTTCGAGGGCGCGGTGCCCGGCTTCGGCTTCTCGATCATCTTCGTGATGCGCATATCGGCGTCGACGCCGCAGATGCCGTACTGGTGGGTCTCCTCGTCCGGCACCTCGTAGACCGCGACGATGTTGCCGCCGGTGCGCTCGTATGTCTTCACCATCTGGGCGAGGCACGACGGCCCGTGGTGGAGCATGTCGGGGAGGATGAGCGCGAAGGGCTCGTCGCCGACGATCTCGCGGGCGCACCAGACCGCGTGGCCAAGCCCCATGGGGGCCTGCTGGCGGGTGAAGCTCGTCTGCCCGGCGGCCGGGAGCTGGCGCGCGAGCTCCTCCAACTCCTTGGTCTTCTTGCGCTCAGAGAGGGTCGCGTCGAGCTCGAAGGCGATGTCGAAGTGGTCCTCGATCGCGCCCTTGCCTCGCCCGGTCACGAACACGAAGTGCTCGATCCCGGCCTCGCGCGCTTCGTCGACCGCGTGCTGCACCACCGGGCGGTCGACGACGGTCAGCATCTCCTTCGGCACCGCCTTGGTGGCGGGAAGGAACCGGGTGCCGAGGCCGGCGACGGGGAGGACGGCTTTGCGGATGCGCTTCATCGTGGGCTTGCGGACCGGGATGGGAGGAGCGGCGAACCGCCGGAGGGAGGCGGATGTTAACGGCTGAGGACTATGACGGTTGCGCGCCCGCTTAGCTTGACGGCGGGCCGACGTGAAGGGGAAGGCTTTCAGAAAAATGGCGGTTCTGGTGACGGGCGGCGCCGGCTACATCGGCAGCCACATGGTGCTGGCGCTCCTCGACGCTAACGAGGAGGTGGTCGTCCTCGACAACCTGTCGACCGGATTCGACTGGGCGCTGCCGCCGGAAGCCGCCCTCGTCGTTGGCGACATGGGCGACCAGGACCTCGTGCTCGACACGATCGCCCGGCACAAGGTCGAGGCGATCGCCCACTTCGCGGCCAAGATCGTGGTGCCGGATTCCGTCGCCGATCCGCTGGGCTACTACCTCAACAACACGGTGAAGTCCCGCTCGCTCATCGAGAGCGCCGTGAAGGGCGGGGTGCAGAAATTCATCTTCTCCTCGACGGCCGCGGTCTACGGCGAGCCGCCGGTCGTGCCGGTGCCCGAGGACTTAGCCCTCAACCCCATCAACCCTTATGGCCGCTCGAAGCTCATGACCGAGTGGATGCTGCAGGACGCCGCCCGCGCGCACGGCCTGCGCTACGTGGCGCTGCGCTACTTCAACGTCGCCGGCGCCGACCCGCGCGGGCGCTCGGGGCAATCGACGAAGAACGCGACGCACCTCATCAAGGTCGCGGCCGAGACGGCGCTCGGCGACCGGCCCTTCATCGAGGTGTTCGGCACCGACTACCCGACGCCCGACGGCTCGTGCCAGCGCGACTACATCCAGGTCAGCGACCTCGCGGACGCCCACATGGCGGCGCTCGCGCACCTGCGCCGGGGCGGCGACAGCCTCACCCTCAACTGCGGCTACGGCCGCGGCTACTCGGTGCTCGAGGTGATCCAGGTGGTGAAGAGAGTGTCGGGCGTCGACTTTACGGTCCGCATCTCGCCGCGCCGGGCCGGCGACCCGGCCCGCATCGTCGCCAAGGCCGACCGCATCCGCCACGAGCTCGGCTGGATCCCCCGCCACGACGACCTCACCGAGATCGTCGGCCAGGCGCTCGCCTGGGAGCGGGCGCTGAAGGTGCGCAACCTGCGTTGAGGCCCCTCTCCCGTGGAGGAAAATGTGACCTGCGCCGGCGTTTTCTAGAAAAATAATCCTTGACACTGTTCTGGTTTCGTGCTCATGTGCCGGCACTCCCCTCTGGCGAGGGAGCCGCGTGCGCACCGGGTCGCGATGCGGAGGGGAGGCGGTCCCGCGGCGGGCGCTCGGTGTGCGCCCGACTCGGGCGGCCGCTTCGACTGCAGGGTCTTTTCCGGAGGGCGCCTCGAAAGCGCCGGACGGGAGGGCCCGAAGACATCCGCCCCCCGGCCACTACGAGCCGGGCGCGCCCACAGGGCGCTAAAGGCACCCCGAAGGCCGCTCCGCAAGGAGCGGCCCCGCAGCGGGTCCCGAAGAGCGGTGGTCGAGGCGGCCGATAAGCGCCCCGTCCGACGAGGCCGGGGCGAGAGAACCGCGGGGACGCCACAGGCCGGCCGACCCAGAGTTTTCGGCGTCCCCTCCTCGCCTTCTCACAAGGCCGGAGTCCGCCCCGGGCACTTAGCCCGGGGTGGATTCCGCGCGCCCCGACGTTGCCCGCCCATCCCCTTCTTTTTGGAGCCGCCCATGCCCGAGAACCCCGCCGACCATTGCCGCAACCCCGCCGCCGACGCGGCGCTTCGCCGGATCGCCCGCGACAGCGGCGCCGTGGCCCTCTGCGACCACCCGCACTGCCGGCGCGGCCGCCGCTGCCGCGGGCCGTGGCTGTGGCTCCTGCCCGAGACCCCGGCCGCGCTGCCGCTCTGCCTCTTCATCAAGGTCGGCCGCGACCTCGCCGAAGCCCGCGCCGCGGCCCTGCGGCTCGCGGAGCTCGGCGAGAGGATCAAGGACGTCTTCATGGAAGAGGACGCCTTCCCCGAGCCGGAAGACGCCGCCCGCAGGGTCGCCGCCCTGATCGAGACGGACGTGATGAAGCGGATGGCCGAGCCGGGCCCGCGCCGCCGCGCGTAGGCGGCGATGCGAGCGGGTGGGGGTGGGGTCATCCATGCGGACCGCGCACCGCACCGCATGCGTCGGAGCGTCCTCCTCGGCGAGGTTCGCCTTCGGCAAGATCTTTCGGAACCTCGCCCCTGTGCGCCCGTTAGACCGGCGAGCGCCGCCTGCCGGCCGTTCCGGACGGCACGCGGATTTTCACGGCATCCACCACATCCGGGAGCATTCACCGATGAAGACTTTTGCCTTGGCCGTTGCGGCCGCGACGCTGATCGCCGGTCCGGCCTTCGCGCAGGGCGGCGGCAACCTCGGCGCCCAGCAGCCGGTCCACCCGGGCCTGCAGGCTCCGCCCTACCAGCAGGGCTCCGGCCAGCGCGCCGGCGGGCCCGCGAACGAGCTCAACACCAACGGCCCGGCGACCACCGGCACGGTCCTGGTCCCGGTCCAGCCGGGACCCAGCGGCGTCGTCGGGATGGAGGTTGCGCCGGGCGCGCCGGTGACCCTCGACGGCAAGGGTCAGGCGGCCGGCGGATACGTCGGCGAGGCGAAGCGCCGGGACGGCATCCAGTAGGCGCCGCGCCGCGACGCGGAGACGATCAGGGCCGCGCCTTAGGGCGCGGCTCTTCCTGCGCCCAGGGCTCGGCCAGCGCGTCGACGGCCGCCCCCGCGAGGTTGAGGGAAAGAAGCTCCTCCGAGCCCGGAGGGCCGCCCCGCACCGCTCGCGCCAGCGCCGCGAGCCCCCGGACGGCCGCTGCCCGCTCGCGCGCGAGGCCCTGCGCCTCCTCGATCCCGACCGCCGCGAACCGGATCTCCTGGCCCGCGCGGCGCTGCGCGACGAGCCTCAGGTCCGCCGAGACCACCGTCGCGAGCTTCGGGTAGCCGCCGGTGGTCTGGCGGTCGGCCATCATGACGATCGGCTCGCCCGAGCCCGGCACCTGGACCGAGCCGGTCACGATCCCGTCCGACACGACGTTGAAGCCGCGCGCGTGGGCGATCTTCGGGCCGGTCAGGCGGTAGCCCATGCGGTCGGCCTCCCGCGAGACCGTGTAGGCGAAGGCCAGGAAGGTCTCGATCCCTTGCGGCGTGAAGTAGTCGTCCTGCGGCCCGAGCACGACCCGGACCGGCGCCTGCGGCTCGACGGGCAAGGGGTCGAGGGCGAGCTCGGGGCCGGCGGGCGCCTGGCCAAGGACGAGCGGCAGCCGGTCGCCGGCCTGGCAGGCCCGCCCGTCGAGGCCGCCGATGCCGGCCCGGGGCTGCAGCGACAGGCTGCCGAGCTGGGGCTCGAGCGCGAGGCCGCCCGCGACCGCGAGATAGGCGTAGACCCCGGCCTGGGCGGCACCGACGGCGAGGGTCTGCCCCGGCCGCAGGGTCAGGGACGTCATGGCGGGCATCGGCTGCGCGTCGAGCGACACGGCGCACGGCGCGCCGGCGACCGCGACCCGCGCCGTCCCGCCCTCGACCTCGAACGACCCGCCCATCAGCATGAACTCGACCGCGGCGGCCCCCGGCGCATTGCCGGCGAGCGCGTTCGCGGCGGCGAGCGCGAGCCGGTCCATCGCGCCCGAGCTCGAGACGCCGTAGCGCTGCCAGCCGAAGCGGCCGGCGTCCTGGATCGAGGTCATCGGCCCGCAGGCCTTGACGACGAGAGCCGTCACCCGACCGCCTCGGCGACGATCTCGCCGGCTTGCGCGGCGGCGTCGAGGCGCGGCCATTCGGCGGCCGGGACCGCCTCGAACTTCACCCGGTCGCCGGCATCGAGGATGAACACGGGGTCGCGCGCGGCCATGAAGTTGCGCACCGGCGTGCGCCCCAGGAGATGCCAGCCGCTCGGCGCCTCGATGGACGCCACGAGCGCCTGGATGCCGCCGATCGAGATCGTGCCGGCCGGGGTCCTGAGGCGCGGGCTCTCGCGCCGGGAGATCGCGATCGACGGATCGAGGCCGCCGAGATAGGCGAAGCCCGGCAGGAAGCCCATCATGTAGACCCGGTAGACCGGCGCCGAATGCCGCCGGATCAGCTCGTCCGCCGCGATGCCGTGGTGGGCCGCGACGCTCGTAAGGTCGATGCCGAATTCGCCGCCGTAGACCACCGGGATGCGCCACAGCCGCCCCTCGGCCGGGGTGTCCGGGAGATCGCCCGAGAGGGCGAGGAGGGCGTCGCCGAGGGTGCGGAAATCCGTGGCGGTCGGGTCGTAGTGGACGAGGAGCGAGCGGTAGGTCGGGACCGTCTCGACGATGCCGGAAAGCCCCGCGGCGCGGGCGTCGAGGGCCAGCACCCGCGCGTTGAGGCCGGGGTCGATCGCCTCGCCGAACTCGACGACGAGCGCCGCGTCCCCGGCCGGGAGAAGGCGCGGCGCGCCGGATGCCTGCATGCGAAACCCCTCGGGAAGCGCGGACGCTTCCGTGCTTCGCGGGCAGGCGTCAAGGGGCTCAGGCGGCCGGCCGCTCGTCCGCGGCGGCGGGGCGCGGGAAGGCGTGGACGCGGACCGCGCCCGTGCCCGCGCGCGGAAGCGCCGCGACGATCGTCTCCTCGAGGAAGGGCTTCGAGATGAACCGGGCGTCCCGGAGCGCCGCCGGAAGCTCGCCCGGCTTCGATCCCGACACGAAGACGAACGGGATGCGGCGCTCGGCGAGCGCGCACGCCACGTCGTAGCTCTTCCCGTCCGTCACGTCGACGTCGAGGAGGGCGAAGTCGAGGTCGTCGGCCGGGCGGGCGTCCGCCGGGCGGGCGTCCGCCGGATGGCTCTCGGCCGGGCGGCCGCGGGCCAAGTGCCGCCGCGCCTCCGCGACCGTGCCGCAGATGCTCGCCCGATGCCCCTCGCCCTCGACGATGCATTGCAGGTCGAGCGCGATGAAGGGATCGTCTTCCAGGATCAGGATACGCACGTCCGGTACTCCACTCCCGCACGGGCGGTCCGTGCGGCCCTCGCGACCATCCGATCGGCGGCGGAAGCCGCTCGAAGGGCGGACGGCGGCGAGGGAACATGCGGAGAACGAAGGCCCGCCGCCGGGGTTCCGCGCCGCGATCCGGTTATGCACAAGTTGAGCGATTACGCTTAAAGGTCCGTTAGCGCCGCCTCAGCGGTTCCCCTGCGCCGGAACGGCGGCTAGACCGGGCGCATGGACAGGCTCTCTCCCGCGCCGGAAGCTCCGCCAGCCGCGACGGAGCCGAAGCGAATCGCCTTCGTGGTGACGGAGGACTGGTTCTTCGCCTCCCACTTCCTGCCGATGGCGCGGGCGGCGCGGGAGCTCGGGCTCGAGGTCGCCGTGGTGGCGCGGGTGCGCGACCACCGCGCCGCGATCGAGGCCGCCGGCGCGAAGGTCGTCCCGCTCGAGGCCGAGCGCCGCAGCCTCAACCCCATGGCGGCGGGCTATGCGGCCGGACGGCTCGCCGCGGTCCTCAAGAGCTGGCGGCCGGACGTCGTCCACTGCATCGCGCTTCGCGCCATCCTGATCGGCGGCGCGGCGGCCCTGATGGCCGGCATCCCGCGCCGGGTCTACGCCCTCACCGGCCTCGGCTTCCTGGGGGCGCGTCAAGACTTGGTGGGGCGCGGCGCCCGGATGGCGGTGCGGATGCTAATGCGCGGGCTGGAGACCGAGCAAACGCACTACCTCTTCGAGAATCCGGACGACGCGGCCCTCATCGGCCTCGACCCTGAGGACTCGTCCCGCGTCACCATCCTGGGCGGAGCGGGAGTCGACGCCGATCATCTGCGTCCGCAGCCGTTGCCCCCGCAGCCCCCCCTGAACGTCGCGGTCGTGGCCCGGATGCTGTGGTCGAAGGGCATCGACACCGCCGTCGATGCCGTGAAGGCGGCGCGCGGACGCGGCGCGGACGTGGAGCTGTCCCTCTACGGCGCGCCCGACCCCTCGAACCCGAAGGCGATCCCCGAGGACACCCTTCGGGCGTGGTCCCGCGCGCCGGGCATTACTTGGCACGGGCGCACGGACGACGTCGCCGGCGTCTGGCGCGGCCACCACGTCTGCTGCCTGCCCTCGCGCGGCGGCGAGGGGCTGCCGCGCACGCTCCTCGAAGGCGGGGCTTGCGGGCGCGCTCTCGTCACCACTGACGTGCCCGGCTGCCGGCGCCTCGTGCGCGACGGCGTCGAGGGCTTGCTGGTGCCTCCGGGCGATCCCGCGGCTCTCGCCGGGGTCTTCCAGAGGCTCGCGGCGGACCCGGCGCTCGTCGCCCGCATGGGCGAGGCCGCCCGCGAAAGAATCCTCGACGGCTTCACCGAGCGCGACGTCATGGCGGCGGTGAAGCGGGTCTATGCGGCGCTGCTGGCGTCCCCATGACCGGTGCGGACCGGGCGGCGTTCATCCGCGCCAACACCCGCGTGCTCCCGGTCCCGCACGCGCCGGAGATCGTGCTCCACGTCGCCGACGAGGCGACGGAGCTGTGGCGGAAGACCGAGGAGGAGCTCGGCGCGCTCGGCCAGCCGCCGCCGGTCTGGGCCTTCGCCTGGGCCGGCGGGCAGGCCCTCGCGCGCTACCTGCTCGACCATCCGCAAGAGGTCGCCGGCCGGCGCGTGCTCGACTTCGCCTCCGGCTCGGGGCTCGTCGCCATCGCGGCGGCGCGGGCGGGCGCCGCTACCGTCGAGGCGAGCGACATCGACGCCTTCGCGGTCGCCGCGATGGAGCTCAACGGGGCCGCCAACCGCGTCGCCATCGCGCCCCGGCTCGCCGACCTCGTCGGGACGGACGAGGGATGGGAGGTCGCGCTCGCCGGCGACATCTTCTACGAGCGCGACACGGCGGAGGGGGTCGCGGGCTGGCTGTCGGGGCTTTCCCGCCGCGGCGCCGCCGTGCTCGTCGGCGATCCCGGCCGCAGCTACCTGCCGCGGGAGCGGCTGGACCAGGTGGCGGAATACGAGGTGCCGGTGACCCGGGCCCTGGAGGATGCGGAGATCAAGAGGTCGGGCGTCTGGCGGCTCCGGAGCTGAGCGCGCCTCAGCAGGGCGCCGGCGCGCCGCGCCGCAGGCCGCGCTGGAAGCCGTAGATCGCGCCGGCGAGCCCGCACGGCGCCGCGCCCGCCGCCCCGACGGCCGCCGCCACGTAGCCGCACCAGCCCTCGAAGCAGCTCACCGAAGCGAGCTCGGTGTAGATCAGCCCGGCCATGAGGCCGAGCCAGAACCCGCCGATGCAGCCCAGCGCCAAGCCGACGAACCCGTATCCGATCGCACGCATCCCTGCCCCTTCCCGGTCCGGAGGGTGATGGGACGGGCTTTAAGGCAAGCGCGGCGGCACCGATGTGAGGCAGCGCACACGAGGCGCCCGGGACGGAGGCGGCGCCTCCCGCGGTCACACCTGCCGGGCGATCATCATCTTCTTGATCTCGGCGATGGCCTTCGCCGGGTTCAGGCCCTTCGGGCAGGTGTTGGCGCAGTTCATGATGGTGTGGCAGCGGTAGAGCCGGAACGGGTCGTGCAGGGTGTCGAGGCGCTCGCCGGTGTTCTCGTCGCGGCTATCGACGAGCCAGCGGTAGGCCTGGAGGAGGGCGGCGGGACCAAGGAAGCGGTCGCCGTTCCACCAGTAGCTCGGGCACGAGGTGGTGCAGCAGGCGCACAGGATGCACTCGTAGAGCCCGTCGAGCTTTTGCCGCTCCTCCGGCGTCTGGCGCCACTCGGTCTCGGGCGCCGGGGTCTGCGTCTCGAGCCACGGCTCGATCGCGGCGTGCTGGGCGAAGAAGCTCGTGAGGTCCGGCACGAGGTCCTTGATGACCGGCATGTGCGGCAGTGGGTAGATCTTGATCGTGTCCGCCTTGCAGTCGTCCATGCCGAGCGTGCAGGCGAGGGTGTTCTCGCCCATGATGTTCATGGAGCAGGAGCCGCAGATGCCCTCGCGGCAGGAGCGGCGGAAGGTCAGGGTCGGATCGATCTTGTTCTTGATCCAGATGAGGGCGTCGAGAACCATCGGCCCGCAGTCGTCACGGTCGACGTGGTAGGTGTCGACGCGAGGGTTCTGCCCGTCGTCCGGGTTCCAGCGGTAGATGCGGAAAGTCTGGACACGGTGGCTGGAAGTCGGTCGCGGCCAGACCTTGCCTTCGCCGACCTTCGAGTTCTTGGGGAGGGTGAACTGGGCCATCAGGTTTCGTCCGTTGCTTGGAAGTGACCGGGGCCGCGTCTCAGCCGTGCGCGGCTCGGATCAATCGTCAGGATAGCGCCACCGCTCCGTTACACGCTCAATACACCCGTGCCTTCGGCTCGATGTACTGCACCTCGTTCGTCATCGTGTAGGTGTGGACCGGCCTGTAGTCGATGGAGACGCGGTGGGTCGTCTCGTCGAGCCAGGAGAGGGTGTGCTTCATCCAGGTCCGGTCGTCGCGCTCCGGATAGTCTTCGCGGGCGTGGGCGCCGCGCGACTCGGTGCGGTTCAGGGCGGACTCCATCGTGACGACCGCCTGCGTGATCAGGTTGTCGAACTCCAATGTCTCGATGAGGTCGGTGTTCCAGATGAGGGAGCGGTCGGTGACGCGGATGTCGGCCGCGCCGCGCCAGACCTCGTGGATCAGGCCCTTGCCCTCCTCCAGCACCTCGCCGGTGCGGAAGACGGCGCAGTTGTTCTGCATGGTCTGCTGCATCCTGAGGCGCAGCTCCGCGGTCGGCGTCCCCCCGTCGGCATGGCGGAAGCGGTCGAGGCGGGCGAGCGCCTGGTCGGAGGCGTCCCTCGGCAATTCGGCGTGCTTCTCGCCGGGATCGAGAATCTCGGCGCAGCGCAGCCCGGCGGCGCGGCCGAACACCACGAGGTCAATCAGGGAATTCGAGCCGAGGCGGTTCGCCCCGTGCACCGAGACGCAGGCGGCTTCGCCGAGCGCCATGAGGCCGGGGACGATGTAGTCCGGGTCGCCGTTCTTGAGCGTCAGCACCTCGCCGTGAAAGTTCGTGGCGATGCCGCCCATGTTGTAGTGCACGGTCGGCAGGACCGGGATCGGCTCCTTCGTGACGTCCACTCCGGCGAAGATCTTCGCCGACTCCGAGATGCCCGGCAGGCGCTCGTGCAGGATCTTCGGGTCGAGGTGGTCGAGGTGGAGGTGGATGTGGTCCTTGTTCCGGCCGACGCCGCGGCCGGCCCTGATCTCCATGGTCATGGCGCGCGAGACCACGTCGCGGGAGGCGAGGTCCTTGGCGGACGGGGCGTAGCGCTCCATGAAGCGCTCGCCCTCGGAGTTCGTCAGGTACCCGCCCTCGCCGCGCGACCCTTCCGTGATGAGGCAGCCGGCGCCGTAGATGCCGGTCGGATGGAACTGCACGAACTCCATGTCCTCGAGGGGAAGCCCGGCGCGCAGCACCATGGCGTTGCCATCGCCGGTGCAGGTGTGGGCCGAGGTCGCCGAGAAGTAGGCGCGCCCGTAGCCCCCGGTCGCCAGCACCGTCATGTGGGCGCGGAAGCGGTGGATCTCGCCCGTCGTCATATTCAGCGCCACGACCCCGCGGCAGCGCCCGTCCTCGTCCATCATGAGGTCGAGGGCGAAGTACTCGATGAAGAACTCGGTCCGGTTGCGCACCGCCTGGCCGTAGAGGGTGTGCAGGATCGCGTGCCCGGTGCGGTCGGCGGCGGCGCAGGTGCGCTGCGCCGTACCCTTGCCGTAGTCGGTGGTCATGCCGCCGAACGGGCGCTGGTAGATCTTGCCCTCGTCCGTGCGGGAGAAGGGCACGCCCCAGTGCTCGAGCTCGTAGACGGCGGCCGGCGCGTTGCGGCACAGGTACTCGATGGCGTCCTGGTCGCCGAGCCAGTCCGAGCCCTTGACGGTGTCGTACATGTGCCAGCGCCAGTCGTCCGGCCCCATGTTGCCGAGCGCCGCCGAGATGCCGCCTTGCGCCGCGACCGTGTGCGATCTCGTCGGGAACACCTTGGTGATGCAGGCCGTGCGAAGCCCGGCTTGAGAGCACCCGACGGTCGCGCGAAGCCCGGCGCCGCCGGCGCCGACGATCACCACGTCGAAGGTATGGTCGACGATCGCATAGGCGCCGCCGTTCGTCTTCGGCGCCGCGACCCCGTCATGTCCGTTTTCCTCGAGCATCGCGAGGCTCCTAGAAGCGGCCGAAGCTGATCTTGAGGATCGCCCACAGGCAGGCTGCGGCGATCACGACGGCATAGAAATTGTTGGCGATCACCGCCGCGATCTTCCAGCCTTTGTCGTGGACGTAGTCCTCGATGATGATCTGCATGCCCATCCGCATGTGGTTCGTCACCGACACCACGCACAGGATGAGGAGCAGCGCCACGAGCGGGTGCGAGACGGCCCGCACCGCGTCCTCCCACGGGCGCCACGCGAGGCTCGCCACGATGACGATGAAGGCGACGATGAGCGGGATGTTGGATACCGCGGTCATGCGGTGGAGCCACCAGTGCTCGGCCCCGTGGCCGGCGGCGCCGAGGCCCTTCACCCGGGCGAGCGGGGTGCGCAGGTCGACGCGCGTGTCGGCTCGGTTGTCGGCCATCCTCGCCTCCCTTCAGCGCATCGCGTAGGCGACGATCCAGATCAGGACCGTCAGGGGGACCGAGGCTAAGAGGGTGTAGCGCGCCATCGCGAAGCGGGTGCCGGGCTCCATGCCGTGCCCGAAGTCCCACACGAGGTGGCGCACGCCGCCGAGCATGTGGTGGACGAGGGACCATGTGTAGCCGAACAGGATCAGGAGCCCGAGCCAGGAGCCGAAGAACCACGACACGCGCCCGTAGGCCGCCGGCCCCGAGGCCATGGCGACGAGCCACACCGCCACGAGCGCCGCCCCGAAATAGTTCGCCGCCCCGGTGATGCGGTGGACGATAGACATCGCCATCGTCCAGGACAGGCGGTAGACCGACAGATGCGGCGACAGGGGCCGGTCCGGCACCTTGACCTGAGCCATGGAGCGCTCCACTCGCGACAGGGAACAACGCGCTTGCGACGTCAGTTCCCGTAACCGAAGCCTGGCCGTGCCGCAATGCACCATCGGCTCAAGCCCGTCCACGGTTCAGGGGGCGCGGATTCATCCGCCCCAAGCGCATGGTGCGACACGGCTGAGGCTTCGTTCCCGACGAAGATCGCCGAAGGGGGCAGCCGGCACAATCGGCGTTTGGTGTATCTTGCCTTCGCGCGCCGCGAAGGCCACCCTCAAGGCCATGCACTTCGACCTCACCGACCTGCGCCTCTTCCGCTACGTCGCGGAGGCCGGCAGCATCACCAAGGGGGCGGAGCGCGCGAACCTCGCGCTTGCGGCCGCGTCGACGCGCATCCGCCACATGGAGGAATCGCTCGGCGCGCCGCTCTTCACGCGCGCCCGCCAGGGAGTGACGCCGACGGCGGCCGGACGTACGCTCCTGGGCCACGCCCGCGCCATCCTCGGCCAGACCGAGCGCCTGCAGGACGACCTCGCGGCGTACTCGGGCGGGCGCGCCGGGCAGGTCCGGATCCTCTCAAACACCAACGCCCTCACCGAGTTCCTGCCCGAGGCCCTGAGCGATTTCTTGGCCCGCCACCCCCAGGTCAGCGTCGACCTCGAGGAGCGGCTCTCGGACGAGATCGTGGGACTCATCGCCGAGGGCGTTGGCGACGTCGGGATCGTGGCCGGCACCGTCGACACCGGCGCGCTGGAGACCTACCCCTTTCGCTCGGACCGGTTCGTCCTCGTGGTGGCCAAGGGCCATCCCCTTGGCAAGCGGCGGGGGATCGGCTTCGCCGAAGTGCTGGAGCACGACTTCGTCGGCCTCGACCGCACGAGCGCGCTGCAGCGGTTCCTCGCCGACAAGGCGGGCCGGATCGGCCGCCCCTTGCGCCTGCGCGTGCAGCTGCGCGGCTTCGAAGGGGTGTGCCGGATGGTCGAGTGCGGCGTCGGCCTCGGCATCGTCCCCGAGACCACGGCGCGCCGCGCCTCGAAGACCATGGCGATCGCGATCGTGCCCCTGACCGAGCCGTGGGCCGCGCGCGACCTCACGATCTGCGTTCGCGTCCTGAAGGAGCTGCCGCCCTATGCGCGCCAGCTCGTGGAGCACCTGCGGGCCTGAAGGCGCATCCGAACGGCAGGAGAGTTGCGCTTACCCCGGTAGCCGGCAGGCGCGAAGTCCCTTATGCCGGGGAGCCGATCCAGGCTCACGATGGGCTAAACCCGGTCAAGCTCGATGCCAGCCGCCGATGCTCCCCGCCTGAAGCTCGTCAACGTGGAGCGCTTCGAGCGCGACGTGCGCCTGCGGCTGCCGTTCCGCTTCGGCGTCACCACCGTGACGCATGCGACGCAAGGCGTGATCCGCGTCACCGTCGCGCTTGCCGACGGGCGCACCGAAACCGGGGTCGCGGCCGAGACGCTGGCCGCGAAGTGGTTCGACAAGAACCTCGCTCTCTCGGACGAGGAAAACCTCGACCAGCTCCGCCAGTCGCTCGAGATCGCGGTCGATCTCTATGGCGCCCGCGGCTTCGACTCGGCCTTCGGGCACTACGCCGGGACCTACCGCGAGCAGCAGGCCCGCGCGGCGGCGCTCGACCTCAACCCGCTCGTCGCTTCTTATGGCCCCGCCCTCCTCGACCGCGCGATCGTCGACTCGCTGGGGCGCGCGCTTCAGCGCTCGTTCCCGGACATCGTCTCTCAAAACCTCGCCGGTGTCCGCGCGACGGACCTCACCCCTGACCTCGCCGGCTTCGACCTAGAAAAATTCCTCGGGGGCTTGCGCATGGCGCCCTCGATCGAGGTGCGCCACACGGTCGGCCTCGTCGACCCGATCACGGGAGAGGACCAAAGGTCCGGCGAGCGCGTCGACGACGGCCTGCCGGAGACCCTCGAGGAAGTCGTGCGCCACTACGGCGGGCGGTACTACAAGCTGAAGGTGGGCGGCGACGTGACGGCCGACCTCGAGCGCCTGACCCGCATCGCCGCCGTGCTCGACCGCGCGCTGCCTGACTACCGGGCAACGCTCGACGGCAACGAGCAGTACGAGAACGTCGAGGGCATCGCCGAGCTGTGGCGGCGCATGCGCGAGACGCCGGCGCTCGAGCGCCTCGTCGAGGCGATCCTGTTCATCGAGCAGCCGATCAAGCGTCAGGTGGCGCTCGCCCGCCCGGTCGCCGCGCTCGCCCGCGAGAAGCCGCTCGAGATCGACGAGTCGGACGGCGAGCTGGCGTCGTTCCCTGCCGCCATCGCGCTCGGCTACACGGGCGTGTCGAGCAAGAACTGCAAGGGCTTCTACAAGTCGCTCCTCAACGCCGCCCGCGTCGCCAGGCTCAATGCCGAGGCGGGCCGGGCGCGCTATTTCATGTCGGCCGAGGACCTCACCACCTGGGCGGGGGTGAGCGTCCAGCAGGACCTGTGCCTCGTCTCGCTCCTCGGGCTCGCCCACGTCGAGCGCAACGGCCACCACTTCATCGACGGCATGTCCTTCGCGCCGGAAGCCGAGCAGGCGGCTTTCGCGGCCGCGCACCCGGACCTTTACGAGAAGCACGGCGGCCCGGCGCGGCTGCGCATCGCCGAGGGGCGGCTTTCGATCGCCTCGCTTGCCTGCCCGGGCTTCGCGATCGCGGCGCCCCTCGACTTCGGATCCATGCGCCCGATGCCGGCGGCGCCGCGCGAGCCGATCGGACGAATCAGGCCGAAGGCCGTCGGCGCGAAGGCGTAGGGATCACGGCGGATTGAACCGCGCGAGCTTGTGCGGTCAGACGGCGGCTTCCAGACTGCGCCGCAAGGCCGCGACCAGCCTTCGGGAGGACCTCATGAATGCATTCGACGCCGATCTGCGCAGCCTCGCCGGCCAGGTTGCGTTCTCGCGCCGCGAAGTCGTCGTCACGAGCCTTGCGGCCGGGTTCGCGCTCGCCGTCCAGCCGGTCTCCGCGCAAACCGTCACGACCGACACCAACGGCCTCGACGCCGCGGAGGTGAAGGTGAAGACCGCGAACGGCGACATCCCGGCCTATCGGGCGATGCCGGCGGGCGGGGGGCCGTTCCCGGTGGCCCTGGTCGTCCAGGAAATCTTCGGCGTGCACGAGCACATCAAGGACGTATGCCGGCGCTTCGCCAAGCTCGGCTATCTCGCCATGGCGCCCGAGCTCTACGCCCGCCAGGGGGACGTCTCGAAGATGACCGACATCCAACAGATCATCCGGGAGGTCGTGTCGAAGGTTCCGGACGATCAGGTCATGTCCGACCTCGACGCCACGGTCGCGCACGCCAAGGACACCGGCAAGGGCGATACGGCGCGGCTCGGCATCACCGGCTTCTGCTGGGGCGGTCGGGTCGTGTGGCTCTACGCCGCCCACAATCCGAACCTGAAGGCGGGGGTCGCGTGGTACGGGCGGCTCGTCGGCGATCCCTCTCCGACGACCCCGAGGCACCCGGTCGCGCTCGCGGGCGAGCTCAAGGCGCCGGTTCTCGGCCTCTACGGCGGCGCCGACCAGGGCATCCCGGTGAACACGACGGAGCAGATGAAGCAGGCCTGCCAGGCTGCCGGGAAGACCTGCGAGTTCGTGGTCTATCCGGACACGCCGCACGCCTTCCACGCGGACTACCGGCCGAGCTATCGCGAACAGGCCGCAAAGGACGGGTGGCAGCGGCTGCAGGCATGGTTCAGGCAGCACGGCGCGGCTTGAGCGTCGGCAGATCGGGAGCCCGCAGCGCCGACGCATCGTCCTGCCGCCTTGGAGCCGGGGGTTGACCCGGGCCGTCCCGGTCATGAAGCTTCGCCGAAGCCGGGTGAATCGGGGGGGGCGGGCAATGCGGGGCGCGGTGGTTCTGGGAGTTCTCTGGGCGGGGCTCGCGTTCGCGGCGCCGGCGCTCGCGCAATCGGCGACGCCGCAGCCGGACGCCGCGCCGAGCCGAACCCCCTCGCAAGCCGCGGCTCCTGCTCTCGCCGAGGCGGACCTGCGCGAGCTCGTCGAAGCCGCGAAGTCCACCGCCAAGTCGGTGCGCGAGACGGCCGAATACGCCCGGGTCACGCCGGACATCCTGACCCAGATCCTGGCGAAGCTCGACAAGATCGAGGACAAGCTCGACAAGGTCGAGAACGCCGTCAAGGCCAACGCGGCCAAGGCCAACGGGGCGGCCCGGCGCCCGGTCCGGTAGGCTTGCCCCGTCGTCGCGGAGCGGGGCGGCCCGAGGCGGTCGCGGGCGCCTGCCTCGCGTCCGCGGTCGTTTTGGCGTCTCCGGCCATGGCCCAGGAGGCGCCCGGGCGGGAGCGGGCGGTCGCGCCGCCTTGCGAGACGCGCCGCTTCGCGGACCGGATCGAGGCAGTGACCGAGCGCGGCGAGATCCGGCTCGCGTCGGGCCGGATCGTGAAGCTCGCCGGCGTGCGGGGGCCCGACGAGCCGGCGCAGGGCGCCGCGGCCGCCGCCCTGATCGAATCTTTCCGGGACCATCCGGTCGAGGTCGGCGCGACGGCGGGCGCGCCCGACCGCTGGGGCCGCCTGCCGGCGGTCGTGACCGCGATGACCGACGCCGGCCCGGTCGACCTCGCCCGCGCCCTCGTCGCGGCCGGCGCCGCCCTCGTCGACGCGGGCGAGGCCGACCGCCTCTGCCCGCCGGGGCTCCTCGGCCCCGAGGCGCGGGCGCGGGCGTGGGGCCTTGGTCTGTGGCGCGGCGGGCGCTATAAGCCGGTGGCCGCGACCGACCTCGATCGCCTCAAGGGCCTCGTCGGGCGCTTCGCCCTGATCGAGGGGCGGATCCGCTCCGTGGGGGAGCGGCGGCAGCGGACCTATCTCAACTTCGGGACCGATTGGAACACCGACCTGACCGTCACCATTCCGAAACGAACCTGGCGGACCATGCGCGACCGCGGCATGACGGCGGCTCTGCTTCGGGGCCGGCGGGTCCGGGCCCGGGGCCTGGTCGAGGAATGGCGGGGTCCCGCGATCACCATCATGGCGCCTGAATTGCTCGAAATCCTCGATCCCGATCCCGGTCCCTCGGACGCGGACTCCGCGCAGCGCCGATGACGAACGCCCGAACCACGCTCCTGCGCCGCCTCGCGGCCGCGGCGGCGCTCGCGGCCCTCGTCGCCGGCTGCGCGGCGGACCAGACGAGCGCGCTCATCCAGCCGGCGGCGCCGCTGCCCGCCGGCGCACCGCGGATCGCCGGCGACGAGCGCGCGAACGAGCGCGAGCACGCCCGGCTCGTCGCCGCCTTCGGCGGGGAATACCGCGCTCCGGAAGCGCAGCGGCTCCTCGCCGAGGTCGCGGCCCGGCTCGTCGCCGCGACCGAGCGCCCGGACGAGGCGTACCAGATCACGATCCTCGATTCGCCCGCGGTCAACGCCTTCGCCCTGCCGTCCGGGCGCCTGTACGTGACCCGCGGCCTGCTCGCGCTCGCGAACGACATCTCCGAGGTCGCGGCGGTGCTGGCGCACGAGATCGCGCACGTGACGCTCCGCCACGCCAAGGCCCGCACGGAGCTTGCCCTGCAGTCGGCCCTCGTCAGCCGGGTGGTGAGCGACGTGCTGAACGACCCGGCGGCGGGCGCGACGCTCCTCGACCAATCGCGGATCCGGATCGCCGGCTTCTCCCGAACCCAGGAGCTCGAGGCCGACCAGGCCGGCATCAGGACGCTTGCAAAGGCCGGGTACGACCCGCACGCGGCCGCGCGCTTCCTCAACGCGCTGGGGCGCACCGGCGCCCTCGCTCTCGCGGCGGCGGACGGGTCTCAAAAAGCCTCGACCGACATGCTGTCGAGCCACCCGGGCACCCCGGAGCGCATCCAGCTCGCGACGCAGGCCGCGCGGCGGATCGGGACGCCGGGCCTCGCCGACGGCGACCGCGCGCGCTATCTCGCCGCCGTCGATGGGCTTGCTTACGGCGACAACCCGGCCGACGGGCTCATCCGCGGGCGCCGCTTCGTGCATCCCCGCCTCGGCGTCGCCTTCGAGGCGCCGGAGGGGATCGGGCTTGAGAACACGTCGAAGGCCGTCCTCGGCGCCTCGCCGGACGGGAACAGGCGGCTCCTCTTCGACGCGATCGAGGCCGCGGAGGGGCAGAGCCTCGAATCGGTGCTGCAATCGTCCTGGAACGAGAGCGTCG
The DNA here is from genome assembly GCA_036389455.1 of Beijerinckiaceae bacterium. Taxonomy (GTDB): domain Bacteria; phylum Pseudomonadota; class Alphaproteobacteria; order Rhizobiales; family Beijerinckiaceae; genus JAJKJG01. The sequence continues at coordinate 27,690 of DASVPW010000039.1, read as the reverse complement.
AGACCGGCAGCGTCGAGTCGATCACCCTGAACGGGCTGCCGGCGGCAGCGGCCGTCGCCAAAGGCAAGGACTGGACCTTCCGGCTCGCCGCGGTGCGGGTCGGCTCGACGACCTACCGGCTCGTGCTCGCCTCCCGCGGCGAGCCCCAGGCCCTCGAGCGCGGCTTCCGGGCGGCGCTCGACTCGATCCGGCCGGTGACGGCCGAGGAGGCGCGGGGCGTGCGCCCGCTCCGCGTCCAGCTCGTGACGGCGGGCCCGGACGACACGGTCGAGAGTCTCTCCGCCCGCATGGTCGTCGCGAACCGGGCGACGGAGCGGTTCCTCGTCCTCAACGGTCTCGAGCGCGGCGCGCGGCTCAAGGCCGGCGAGCGCTACAAGGTCGTGGCCGAGTAGCCGGCCGGCTCTTCACACGGCGTCCCCCGCATGTAATCTCGCCCGGCGGCGCGCACGTACGCGCCCAAGAACGCACAACGGCGGACGAGCCGACACCCGGGAGACGTTCATGCCAGCCAGACCCTGGAGAGCCGCGGGACTATTCCTGATCGCCGCGACGGCGCTCGCTTTCGTCGTCGGGCCCGGGCCCCGGGCCCAGCAGGACGAAGATGCCGAGAAGGCGCTGGAAAAATACCGCCAGATGCTGAGCGACCCGTTCTCGAACCCGGGCTATCTCAACGTCGACCGGGGCGAGGCGCTGTGGAGCCTGAAGCGCGGCGCGGCGAACGTTTCGCTCGAGACCTGCGACCTCGGCGAAGGCCCGGGCAAGCTCGAGGGCGCCTACGCGCATCTTCCGCGCTTCTTCGCCGACGTGGGCAAGGTCATGGACCTCGAGCAGCGGCTCCTGTGGTGCATGGAGACGGTGCAGAAGCTCGACACCAAGGACGTGGTCGCGCGCCGCTTCTCTTCGCCCGGGCGCAACTCCGACATGGAGGATCTCGTCGCCTTCATCGCCAACAAGTCGTCGGGCCAGAAGATCGAGCTCGCCCTCGCCCATCCGAAGGAGCGGGAGGCCTACGCCGTCGGCGAGGCGATGTTCTTCCGCCGCTCGGCCATCATGGACTTCTCCTGCGCGACCTGCCACGCGGAGCCCGGCAAGCGCATCCGCCTCCAGGCCTTGCCGGACCTGTCGCGGCCGACGAAGGCCGCGCAGGAGACGATGGGCTCCTGGCCGACTTATCGCGTCTCGCAGGCGGCGCTGCGCACCATGCAGCACCGGCTCTGGGACTGCTACCGGCAGATGCGCATGCCGGCGCCGGACTACGCCTCCGACGGCGTCACGGCGCTCACCGTCTATCTCGCCAAGCAGGCCGAAGGCGGGACCCTCGAAGTCCCCTCGATCAAGCGCTGAGGAGGCGAACGATGAAGCGGGCCGTTCTCTTCTCCGCCCTTGCCCTCGCCCTCGCCTTTGCGGCTTCGGCTTCGGCGCAGCAGTCCCCGTCCCAATCCCCAGGAAAAATCGACCCGGCGATGGTCGAGGCGACCGTCAAGGCGACCTGGAGCAAGGCGCCGGCGGACTGGCAGGGCCGCGTGCAGCAGGATGAGACCCAGCGCGTCTGCACGCTCCATCACAATGCCCCGCCCCCGGCCGAGGCCGAGAGAATCGCGGCGCGGGAGAAGGCGGCCATCGTCTATCCGGCCGACGGCAAGCTCCTGGGGGATTGGAAGAAGGGCGAGAGTATCGCCCAGAACGGACGCGGCGGCCAGTTCAGCGACGGGCCGGGCGTCGCGAGCGGCGGCAACTGCTACGCCTGCCACCAGCTCGCCCCCAAGGAGATCTCCTTCGGGACCCTCGGCCCGCCGCTCGTCGGATACGGCAAGCTGCGCGACTATGCGCCGGATGCCGTCAAGGCGGCCTATGAGAAGATCTACGACGCGCAGGCCGTCTTCCCGTGCTCGAACATGCCCCGCTTCGGCACCAACAAGGTGCTGACGCCCGAGCAGATCAAGGACCTCGTGGCGCTGCTGATGGACCCGGACTCGCCGGTGAACAAGTGACGGCCGTCACCCCTGCGCCTTGAGGTAATCCCTGAGCGTCCCACGCTCGTAAGCCTTGTCGGCCACGTAGGCGAACATGGTGCGGAAGTCCTTCGGCTGAAGGTAGCCCTGGATGCGGTGGACCTCGCGGTCCCGCGGCATCCGGGCGGCGAGGCCCGCGGCCCGCTCCGGGAAGAACTGGACGGTCGGCGTCCCGCGCACGCCGTACTTCTCGGCCATGCGCTTCTCGGACAGCGCCTCGCCGTCGAAGTCCGTCACCTCCCGGGATCCGAGGATATTGAGCTGCAGGATCTCGAAGCGCTCCCTGATGAACCCCTCGATCTCCGGGTCGGCGAAGTTCACGAGGTGGGTCTGGCGGCAGTAGGGGCAGCCCTTGAGCTCCCAGATGACAGCGAAGCGCTTGGCCTTCGCGGACGCGCCGTCAAGGTCCTCAGAGAGGATCAGGAAGCTCTCCAGGAACCAGGGCTCGTGGTAGAGCCCGTCGTCGGTGAGGACCGCCGCCCCCGTCTGGACGGGGGCGAGACCGGCGCCGAGCGCCGCGGCCCCGGTGAGCAGCATCCGTCGCGAAATCATCGGCTCTCCTGGACCGAAGCTTATAGGCGCTTTGCGCCCCTGCATCGAGGCCGTAGCCTGGCACGGCCGGAGCGGACCGACAATTGGGCGGGCAGCTGTCCCATGATGGCCGACTCGAATGTAGGAATAGGCGCATGGTCGAGCTGAACCCCCTCGCGGAGCGCATCGCGGCCTGCCTGATCGAGCGGCGCGAGACGATCGCGGTCTGCGAGTCTTCGGCCGGCGGCCTCGTCGCCGCCTCGCTCCTCGCCGTTCCGGGAGCATCCGGCTACTTTCTCGGCGGAGCGGTCGTCTACACCGCCGCCGCCCGGAAAGGGCTGCTCGACATCACGCCGAACGACATGGCCGGCATGCGCCCGGCGTCCGAGCCCTATGCCCTGCTTCTCGCCCGGAGGGTGCGCGTGCGGCTCGGGGCCGTCTGGGGCCTGGCCGAGACCGGCGCGACCGGGCCGACGGGCAACCGCTACGGCGATCCCGCCGGCCACGCCTGCATGGTGGTCAGCGGCCCGCGGGAGGACATGCGCACGCTCGAGACGGGCTCGCCGGATCGAGCCGCGAACATGCGCGCCTTCGCGGCCGCGGCGCTGCTCCTGCTGGAGGATGCGCTTCATCGCGCCTGATCGAGCCTGAACACCATCTGGGTCGGCCGCACGAAGCGCAGCGCGACGAGGAGCAGCACGAGCACGGTCGTCATGTACATGAGCGCCATCGCATCGACCGAATAGACCGGCCGCACGCCGCCCGCGAAGACGTTGTAGAACAGGGCCACCACGAGGGTCTGGGAGCCCGAGCCCGAGACCAGGAAGGTGAGCTCGAAGTTCGAGACCGTGTTGACGAGGATCAGCACGCCGGCGGTGAGGAGCCCGGGCACCGTGAGCGGCAGGAGGATGCGGCGGAATACCTGGAGCCGGCTCGCGCCGAGGGTCTGGGCGCCCCACTCGAGGTTCGGGCTGACCTGCTCGAAGAACGGGATCAGGACGAAGATCGCGAGCGGCACCATGGGGACGAGGTTCGCGAGGATCACCGCGAAGATCGTCCCCCCGATCGGCCAGCCGTAGAGGGTCGTGGCGAGCGAGATGCCGTAGGTCATCTGCGGGATGACCAGCGGCAGGAAGTAGAGCAGGAGCAGCAGCGCCTTGCCGCGGAAATTCCGGCGGGCGAGAACGTAGGCGGCGGGGTACGCGACGGCGAGCGCCAGCGCCACGACCGACAAGGCGACCGTGACCGTCACGGTCAGCACGCGGTCGAGGTCGAAGTTGGTCCAGGCGTAGACGAACCAATCGGTGGTGAACTGCGGCGGCAGCGGCGTCCCGAACCAGCGCTTCGCGAAGGCGCTCATGGTCACGTGGGCGACGATGCCGAGAAGGTTCAGGACGAACCCGAGCACGAACAGGTAGAGGGCGAGGTGCCAGAGCCTGCCGCGCATGTCAGCGCTTCCCGACGCCCATGGTCGGCGCCGCGACCATGCGCTGGCGCACGAGCACGATCGCCACGAGCCCGGCGAGCTGGCACAGTCCCATGATCACGGCGATCGCCGAGGCGTAGGACATGTCGTAGTGTTCGAAGGCCTGATGGTAGGCCGCGATCGCGATGGTGCGGGTCGAGCCGGCCGGCTGGCCGAGCAGGATCGCCGAGGGGAAGACGGCGAAAGTCATGACGAACACGAGCGCGAAGGCGACGGCGAGACCGGGCGCGATCAGCGGGAACATGACGCGCCGGAACACCGTCCACGATCCCGCCCCGAGGGTGCGGGCCGACTTCTCCAGCGTCGGATCGATGCCGGAGATGTAGCCGAGCAGCATCAGGAAGCAGAACGGGAACTGCTGCATGAACAGCGACAGCATGACTCCGGTGTGGTTGTTCGTCAGCCGCAGCGGCTCGTCGATCAGCCCCGAGCCGACGAGGAGCTGGTTGAACCAGCCGCGGGTGCCGTAGAAGCCCTGGATGCCGATCGACAGGAGGATCACCCCGAGCGAGACCGGCAGCACCAGGATCGTCGTGATCGTGCGTTCCATGCGGATGCCGCGGCGCATGCCGTAGGCCAGGAACAGGGCCGTCGCGACGACGACGATGGTGGTCGGGACGGCGAGCGAGAAGGTGATCCAGATCGTGCCGTACTGCCACTCGTCGCCGAAGAAGGCGACGTAGTTGGCGAGGCTCAGGCCCGGCTCCTTCGGCGGACGCAGGCTGAGATAGATGCCGTGCAGGAACGGGTACACGAACATCAGGACGACGTAGAGCACCGACGGCGCGAGGCAGGCGACGGCCATGAGGTCGAGCTCGCGCGGCGCGCGGCTTCGGAAGCGCCTCATGACGGGCGCGCGTCCGCGGCGCTCGGGAGCAGGACGACCCTGTCCGGCGGGAAGGTCACCGGCACCGCCTCGCCCGGGCTGAGGCGCGCCGGCGTGCGCACCCACAGCGACGAGCCGCCCTCGAGGGTCAGCACGGCTTCGTTGTCGCGGCCGAGGTACTCGACGATCTCGACCTTGCCGCTGAACCGGTACGGCCCTGAGGCCTCGCCTCCGACCTGCACGTCCTCGGGACGGATCGCCGCCGTCGCGGCCGCGCCCGCCGCAAGCGCGCGCCGGGCGCGGCCGCGGACCCTCAAGGGGCCGCTCGCGATCTCGACCTGCCCGTCCGGCCCGGCGCCCGAGACCTCGCCCGGGAAGAAGTTCCGGAAGCCCATGAAGTCGGCCACGAACACGTTGTCCGGCCGGTCGTAGATGTCCTGCGGCGGCCCGGCCTGCATCACGATCCCGTCGCGCATGACCACGACCCAGTCCGAGAGCGACAGGGCCTCGGTCTGGTCGTGGGTCACGTAGATGCAGGTGAGCCCGAGCCGCGCATGGATGCGCTTGATCTCGGCCCGCATCTCGATGCGCAGCTTGGCGTCGAGGTTCGACAGGGGCTCGTCGAGGAGGAGGAGGCGCGGATGCATGACGAGCGCGCGGGCGATCGCGACCCGTTGCTGCTGCCCGCCCGAGAGCTGCGCCGGGTAGCGATCCTCGTAGCCCGGCAGCTGGACGAGCTGGAGCATGCGGCCGACGCGCTCGCGGATCTCGGCGGCCGGCCGGCGCTGCAGCTCGAGGCCGAAGGCGACGTTCCCGAACACGGTCATGTGCGGGAACAGGGCATAGTTCTGGAACACCATGCCGAAGCCGCGCTTCTCGGTCGGCAGGCGGTCCATGCGCTCGCCGTCGATCCACAACTCGCCGTCGCTCGCCGGGATCAGCCCGGCGACGATGTTGAGGGCGGTGGACTTGCCGCAGCCGCTTGGGCCGAGCAGCGTCACGAACTGGCGGCCCCGGACCTCGAGGGCGAAGTCGTCGAGGACGGTCTTCGCGCCGAAACGCTTGGTGATCCGGAACCGCAGCGAGCCGAGCTGCCGGCTCACTGGCGCTTGATCTTCTGCGCGCCGACCTCCCGGTCCCAGCGGTCGAAGGCGTATTGGAGCTTGCGCACCTCGAGCATCGGGACGATCTTGTGGCGCTTGTCCATGTCGACGTATTCCGGGCGCCAGAACTCCTTGACGTAATCGCGGATGTCGGGCGGCGCGGTGTCGAGGGTCGCCTTCTTGTTGACCGGGCCGATGAAGGCCTTCCAGGTCAGGGCCTGCTGCTCCGGCTGAAGCATGAACTTCATCAGGTCGACGATGATGTCGATCTCGTTCTGCGGCACGCCTTTCGGGATCGCCCAGTAGTGCCCGTCGATCGAGAAGGTGGTGTTCTCAAGGATCGCGATCTTCGACTCCGGCGGCACCACCGCCTCGGCCCGGGGCTTCATGTCCCATTCCATGATGCCGGCGATCATCCAGCGCTGGTCCTGCGCGAACTCGCGCAGCGTGAAGAGCGTGCCCGTGGGGTAGTACTCGACGTACTGGCCGAGCTCCTTCAGGAAGGCCCAGGTCTTGTCCCAGCCGTTCTCCGGGTCCTTCGGGTCCTTGTCGCCGAGGATGTAGGGCAGGCCGACGATGACCGACATGCCGGGGCCGCTGTTCGAGGGCCGGGCGTAGAAGAACTTGCCGGGATTGGCCTTGGCGAAGGCCAGAAGCTCGTCCGCGGTCTTCGGCGGGTTCGGGACCTTCTTCGGGTTGTAGATGAAGACCGGGCCGCCGTTGCTCACGACCGAGGGAAGGACGTAGCCCTCGCCCTCCTTGAGGTGGGCCTTGGCGGCGTCGGTGAAGTCGTCGAGCGGGAACATCTTCTCGTAGTCGGGCAGGAGCCGCACGAGCTGGCCGTTGGCGATGAGGGCCGAGGCGGCGGCCTGGCCGGTCATGATCAGGTTAATGTCGAGCCGGCCGGCGTCCTGCTGCGCCTTGATCTTCGCCGGCAGCTCCGGCTGCGGCGCGCGCTGGATGCGGATCTCCTTGATCTTGTTCGGGTTGGCCTTGCGGTAGTTCTCGACGATCGCCTGGGTCGAGCTGAGGTCCCCGCCGACGTCGATGATCGACAACGTGATCGGCGCCTGGGCGAACGCGGCCGTGCCGGCAAGCGTGAGCAAGCCGGCGCCGGCCGCGAACGCCGCGGCGTGCAGAAGCCGCGCGCCGCGAGTCGAGTGGAATCCCATGGTGTCCTCCCTGGCCGCTCGTTTCGAGCGTCTGCCGCCCGGACGTACGCCGTCGGGCGGTCGATCTTGCCGCGAAGAAGCGGTCCGGCCAGTTTCGGACGCCTTGTGCTTGAGCGCAAGCACGCCGCACACCGATGCGTCAGGCTTCGCACCGCGCCCAGCGGAAGGGCCGGAGCTGTTCGGAGGCGAGCGTGACGCCGAGGCCGGGCGCGGTCGGGACCTCGACGAAGCCGTCCTTGATCCGCTCCTCGGGCGAGTCCTCGAGCACCTGCACGTAGCCGGGGCGCTCGGGGAAATAGGGGTAGATCTCCTGCGTCATGAAGTTCGGGATGCAGGCGGCGACCTGGAGCGACGCCGCCGTCGAGAGGGCGCTCGCGCAGTTATGCGGCGCGACCCGCATGTTGTAGGCCTCGGCCATGGCGGCGATCTTCTTCACCTCCATGATGCCGCCGGTGTTGCCGACGTCGGGCTGGACGATGTCGGCGGCGTGCGGCTCGAAGATCTTGCGGAAGCCGTGGCGGGTATAGATGCGCTCGCCGACCGCGACCGGGATCGCGACGTGCTCGGATATCTTCTTCAGCGCGCCGACGTCGAACGGGTCCGCGGGCTCCTCGACCCAGGTGATGTCGAGCTCCTCGAAGCGGCGGCAGAGCCGGATCGTCTCGTCCGTGGTGAGGCCGCTCGAAAGGTCGAGCATGATCTCGACCTCGGGCCCGACCGCCCGGCGCAGCGCCTTCACCTTCTCGAAGGCGAGGTCGGCGAAGCCGCGGTCGACCTGCCGGTGCGTGACGTGGCGCAGGCCGCCGCCGTCCCATTCGGCGAGGGGATAGCACTTCAGCGCCTTGTAGCCGTCGCGAAGCGGGCGCTCCGCGGCCTTCACCAGCTCGGCCGGCGTGCGCGCGGCGCCATACCAGCCGTTGGCGTAGATGCGGACGCTGTCCCGCATCCGCCCGCCGAGAAGCTCGTACACGGGGACGCCGAGCGTCTTTCCCTTGATGTCCCACAGGGCCTGCTCGATCGCGCTGATCCCGGCGAAGACGATCGCGCCGCCGCCCTTCGCCCAGAACGAATGGTCGTACATCTCGGACCACAGCTCCTCGATGCGCGACGGGTCGCGCCCGACGATGCGCTGGCACAGGTCCTTCGCCATGCCGGCCGCGGCGGTGCCGCCGACGCCGTAGGCGATCGCCGCCTCGCCGATGCCGGTGATGCCCTCGTCGGTGAGGATCTCGACGATGACGGGGTGCAGCTTGCCGGCCGTGACCAGGTAGACGGTGGCGCTGTCGATTTTCATCCGTGGTCCCCTGGCGACGATGGCCGCGCTGTGCTGTGAAGGTCCGGTGTCGTAAGGACGATGCGGACGCCGGGTCAACGGCGTCGCGGAGCATGCTTGGGGAATGGACGTGGCGGGGCTGTTCCGGCGTTTGATCGAGCGGGCGGGCGCGGCGGTGCCGTTCACGATCGACGGCGAGCCCGCCGAGGCGCGGGAGGGCGACCTCCTCATCACCGCAATCCTGCTGCATCGCCCGGCGCTGCGGCGGTTCGAGTTCCGCGACGAGATGCGCGCCGGCTTCTGCCTGATGGCGGCGTGCCAGGATTGCTGGGTGCTGCTTGCCGACGGCCGTCGCGTACGTGCATGCTCGACGCCGGTCGAAGCCGGCATGGCCGTTCTCATCGAAGGCGCGGCGAATGGCTGATCCGGTGGTCGCCATCGTCGGTGCTGGGCCGGCGGGCGTGCGCGCGGCCGAGACGCTGGCGCGCGCCGGCATAAAGCCGATCCTCTTCGATGAGGCCGAGCGGCCCGGCGGCCAGATCTACCGCCAGCCGCCCAAAGGCGCTGAGCGGGCCGGCATCTATGGGCTCGAGGCGAAAAAGGCTGAAGCCGTGCACCGTGTCGTCTCCGAACTCGGCGCACGGGTCGAATACCGGCCGCGAACGCTCGTCTGGAACGTCTTCGAGAGCCGCCTCGATCTCCTCGACGCCAACGGCTACGGCGAACAGCGCTTCGACCGGCTGATCCTCGCGACGGGCGCCATGGACCGCGCGCTGCCGTTCCCGGGCTGGACGCTTCCCGGCGTGTTCACCCTGGGCGGGGCGCAGATCGCGCTGAAAGCCCAGGGGGTCTCGATCGGCCGGCGGGTCGCTTTCGTCGGGGCCGGGCCGCTCCTGCCGCTCGTGGCGCATCAATACGCCAAGGCCGGCGCGGAACTCGTCGCCGTGCTCGACGCGACGCCCTTCGCCGCGAAGATCGCGCAACTGCCCGGGATGATGGCGGAGTTGGGCACGCTCGCGAAAGGACTCTGGTACACCGCCCGCAACCGCCTGCACGGGCTCAAGGTCCAGTACGGCGTGGGCGCTATCCGGGCGGAGGGGACCGCCCGGGTCGAGGCGCTCGCCTGGCGCGACGGCGCCGGGCGCGGCCATCGCGTCGCCTGCGACGCCGTCGGCGCCTCGTTCGGGCTGCGCAGCGAGACCCAGCTCGCCGACCTTGCCGGCTGCGCCTTCGCCTTCGATCCGGTCGAGCGGCAATGGCGGCCGGAGCGGACGCCGGAGGGGCGCTCGTCCGTGCCCGGCGTCTATCTCGCCGGCGACGGCGCCCGCATCGGCGGCGCCGACATGGCGGAGCTGCAAGGGCGTCGCACGGCGCTCGCGCTCCTCGAGGACCTCGGCTTGGCCGTCGACCCCGCCGAGAGGGCGCGGCTCGACGCCGCGCTGGCCCGGCAGGCGCGCTTCCGGCGCGCCCTCGAAGCCGCTTACCCGTTCCCGGGCCATCTCGTGGACGATATCGGCGACGACGAGATCGTCTGCCGCTGCGAAGGGATCACGGCCGGGACCCTCAAGGAAGCCGCGCGAGAGAAGGGCGCGGCCGAGATGAACCAGCTCAAGGCCTTCACCCGCATCGGCATGGGCCGCTGCCAAGGCCGGGTCTGCGGGCACGCCGCCGCGGAGCTTCTCGCCCGTGCCCGCGGGACCCCGGTCGAGAGCATCGGCCGCCTGCGCGGCCAGCCGCCGGTGAAGCCGATCCCCGTCCTCGGCGGCGAGCCATGACCGAGCGCCTGAAGACCGACGTCACGATCGTCGGCGGCGGCGTCGCCGGCTGCGCGGCCGCTGTCGCGCTGCGCAAGGCCGGCCTCTCCGTCGTGCTCCTGGAGAAGGGACTGTGCGGCGCCGCCGCGAGCGGCGTGAACTTCGGCGGCGTGCGCCAGCAGGGCCGCCATCTCGCCGAGCTGCCGCTCGCCCGCCGCTCGCGCGCGATCTGGGACCGCTTGCCCGAGATGCTCGGCGAGGATGTCGAGTTCCAGGCGACCGGGCACATCAAGCTCGCACGCTCGGACGCCGACATGGCGGAGCTCGAGCGCTACGCCAGGGACGCGGCGGACCATGGCCTCAAGCTCCAGATGCTCGGCGCCAACGCCGCCCGCGCCGAGCTGCCTTGGCTCGGGCCGAAGGTGGTCGGAGCCTCGCTCTCTCCCGAGGACGGCGCCGCCAACCCGCGCCTCGTCGGGCCCGCCTTCGCCCGCCTCGCCCGCCGCCTCGGCGCGGACGTGCGCGAGCACGCGCCGGCGGTGGCGGCCGAGCGCGACGGCGACCTGTTCGAGACCCGGGCGGAAGGGCTCGCGGTCGCGAGCCGCTTCCTCGTCAACGCAGCCGGCATAGGCGCCGGGAAAGTCGCGGCCTGGTTCGGCGAGGACGCGCCGCTCGGGCCGGTGGTGCCGAACATGCTCGTCACCGAGCCGCTGCCGATCTTCGTCACCCGCTCGGTCGGGGTCTGTGGCGGCGACGTCTACGTGCGCCAGGTCGCTCGCGGCAATGTCATCCTCGGCGGCGGGCGCGGCTGGGGCGACGCGGATCTCAACCGGTCGCGGCCGGTCACGGAGCAGTCGCTCGCCGGCATGGCGAAGACGCTCGACCTCGTGCCGGCGCTGAAAGGCGCGCACGTGATCCGCAGCTGGGCCGGCATCGACGGCCAGATGCCCGACCGAATCCCGGTGATCGGCTTCTCGAGGACCACGCCGAACCTCGTCCACGCCTTCGGCTTCTCGGGCCACGGCTTCCAGCTCGGACCAGTCGTCGGCGAGATCGTCGCCGAGCTGATCGCCGACGGCCGCTCGGCCTCGCCGCTCGAACCCTTCGCCATCGGCCGCTTCCCGCCCTCGGCCGAGGCCCCGGCCCCCTCGGGCGTCGAGCATTGACCCCGCGAAGAAGTCGCTTGGCGGCGGCGTGCGAAGCCTTAACATGCGTCACACTCAGCAGCGGCCGCGAGAGCCGCCGGGGCAAGGATCAACCAGGGGAACGCAGATGAAGCCCATCCTTCTCGCCGCCGCGGCGGCTTTCGCGCTCGCGGGCGCGGCGCAGGCCCAGACGACGCTCAACGTCGGCATGTCGGCCGCCGACGTGAACCAGCTCGATCCGCACCGCGCCACCACCACCCAGGACAAGCCGCTGACCGCATGGGTGTTCAGCGGCCTCGTGCGCTTCAAGCCCGGCTCGGCGAGCCTCGAGGGGCTCGAGCCCGACCTCGCCGAGCGGTGGGAGAGCTCGCCCGACAAGACCACCTGGATCTTCCATCTCCGCAAGGGCGTGAAGTTCCACGGCGATTACGGCGAGCTCACCGCCGACGACGTGGTGTTCTCGCTGAAGCGTGCCGGCGACCAGAAGTCGTCCTCGTTCTACGCCGATTACGCCCCGATCGAGTCGGTCGAGGCGGTTGATCCCTACACGGTCCGGATCAAGCTCAAGCAGGCGGTGCCGGCCTTCCTCGGTCTCGTCACCAACTACCACGGCGGCTTCGTCGTCAGCCGCAAGGCGGTCGAGAAGCTCGGCGAGAACTTCAGGCTCAACCCGGTCGGCACGGGCCCGTTCAAGTTCGAGGCCTACAAGCCGAACGAGAGCGTGACCTTCACGGCCCACAAGGACTACTTCCGCGGCGCGCCGAAGATCGACCGCATCGTCTACCGCCTGATCCCGGCCGACTCGGCGCGCGACCTCGCCTTCTCCTCGGGCGAGCTCGACGTGGTCTACGGCCGCCAGGACCAGAAATGGGTCGAGCGCCAGAAGAAGGAGAAGGACGTCGTCGTCGACGTGCTGCGGCCGGCAGAGCTCGCGCTGCTTCACCTCAACACCAAGATGAAGCCGCTCGACGACAAGCGCGTCCGCCAGGCGATCGCGCACGCCGTCGACCAGAAGCAGATCGTGAGCTTCAAGGGCGACCTGACCGCCGACCCGCCGGTCTCGGTCGTGCCCGCCGGCTACCTCGGCACGTCGCAGCCGCCGCTCCTGCCGCACGACGTCAACAAGGCCAAGGCGCTCCTCAAGGAGGCCGGCTTCACCGGCCCGGTCGCGGTCAAGTCGGTGCAGTCGACCCTGCCGTCGATGCTGAACTCGGCGCAGATCCTGCAGAGCCAGCTCAAGCAGGCCGGCATCGACCTGCAGCTCGAGGTCGTCGACCACCAGACTTTCCACGCCAACATCCGCAAGGACCTCAGCGGGGCGACCTACTATACCGCGGCGCGCTTTCCCGTCGCCGACGTGTACCTGACGCAGTTCTTCCACTCGCGCTCGATCGTCGGCACGCCGACCGCGGTGACGAACTTCTCGCACTGCGACGTCGCCGACAAGGAGATCGAGGCGGCCCGCACCGAGCCCGACCTCGGAAAGCAGAAGGAGCTGTGGGCGACGGCCCAGAAGAAGATCGTCGAGGAGGTCTGCGCCGTGCCGCTGTTCGAGCAGCTCCAGGTCTGGGCCCACAAGGCCAACGTCGACTTCGGCTACAAGCTCACCGACGCCATCCACCTCGGCCCGGTGATCACCGAGGCGACGACGAAGAAGTGAGCCCACTGTCATCCCCGGCGGATTGCGCAGCAATCCGGGAAGGGTATCCGGGAGGCTCGCACCGCTGGATCCCCTTTCCCTCCGCTTCGCTCCGGCCGGGGATGACGGCCGAGCCCGGCCGCTAACCCATGCTCCGCTTCGTCGCCAAGCGCCTGCTCCTCGCGCTGCCGACCCTGTGGGCGGTGCTGACGCTGGTGTTCCTGCTGGTGCGGGTCGTTCCCGGCGACCCGACCATCATCGTGCTCGGCGACCAGGCGAGCCCGGCGGCCAGGGAAGCGCTGCGGCAGCGGCTCGGCCTCGACAAGCCGATCCTCGTCCAGTACGGCGAGTTCATGGTCCAGATCGCTCAAGGCGATCTCGGCCGCTCGCTCGTGACGAACCGCCCGATCTCGGCCGACGTCGCGGCGGTCCTGCCCTACACCATCGAGCTGACGCTCGCCGCGCTCTTCATCGGCAGCCTCATCGGGGTGCCGCTCGGGGTCGTCGCGGCGCAGCGGCGCGAAGGCTTCGTCGACTGGCTCGCCCGCATCGTCTCCCTCGCCGGCTTGTCCTTCCCGGCCTTCGTGTCCGGCATCCTCCTCCTCATCGCCTTCGCGGTCGAGCTGCGCTGGTTCCCGGTTATCTCGACCGTCAACACCTCGGACCCGATCGAGCGCCTGCGCGCGCTCGCCCTGCCGGCGATCAACCTCGGGCTGATCATGGTGGCCTACGTCACCCGCGTGACCCGCTCCGGCATGCTGAAGGCGCTGTCCGAGGATTACGTCCGCACCGCCCGGGCGAAGGGCCTGCCGGCGCGGCTCGTGGTGTGGCGCCACGCGCTGCGCAACGTGCTGATCCCGGTCGTCACCGTGATCGGGCTCTATCTCGGCGTGCTCATCGGCAACGCGGTCCTGACCGAGATCGTGTTCAACCGGCCGGGGCTCGGCAAGCTCATCGTGTCGGCGCTGAATCAGCGCGACTACGCGCTCTTGCAGGGCCTGATGGTGGTGACCGCGCTCGCGATCGTCTTCGCCAACATCCTGACCGACCTGACCTACGGCCTCGTCGATCCGCGGGTGAAGACCGCATGAGCGCCGCCGCCACCGCCGCTCCGGTCGCGATCGCCGCGCCCTCGGCCTGGAAGCGCGCGACGCGCTCGGGCGGGCTCGCCGTCGGGCTCGTGCTCGTCGTCGCGATGGCGCTCGTCGCGCTCCTCGCGCCGTGGGTCGCGCCCTACGACCCGGACGCCCAGGACGTGCTGATGAAGCTCGAGGGGCCGTCGGCCGAGCACTGGTTCGGCACCGACGCCTTCGGCCGCGACGTGCTCTCGCGCGTCATCTGGGGATCGCGCGTCTCCCTCTTCGTCGGCACCGTGGCGACGCTCGCGGGCGTGCTCGTCGGCACCGTGGTCGGCATCGTCTCGGGCTACTACGGCGGCATCGTCGACAAGCTGATCACCGCCGCGACCGACATCCTGCTCAGCTTCCCGCAGCTCATCATGGGCCTGATCCTGGTCGCGGTGCTCGGCCCGACCCTGTTCAACCTCATCCTCGCCATCGCGATCACCGCCGTGCCGGCCTTCATCCGCGTCGCCCGCGGCTCGACGCTCGCCATGAAGGAGCGCGATTTCGTCGACGCCTGCCGGGCCCTCGGCTACGGCGACCTGCGCATCATGTTCCTGCACGTCCTGCCGAACATCATGGACGAGGTCGTGGTGATGGGCTCGCTCTGGCTCGCCGCGGCGATCCGCACCGAGTCGACCCTCGCCTTCATCGGCCTCGGCGTGCCGCCGCCGACCGCGACCTGGGGCGGCATCATCCGCGAGGGCTTCGACAACCTCCTCGACGCGCCCTGGCTCTCGGTCTTTCCGAGCCTCGCCATCCTCGTCGTGATGATCGCCCTCAACCTCATCGGCGACGGCCTGCGCGACGCGACCGACCCGAGGGCGCCGCAATGAGCGCCGCCGCGGCCCTGGCGACGACCGCGGCGGCCGCCGCCGAGCCCGCCGCGCTCGCCGTCGAGGGACTGACCACGCAGATCCGCATCGCGGGCCGGTGGTTCGACGCCGTGCGCGACGTGAGCCTTGCGGTCGACCGCCGCGAGACCCTCGCCCTCGTCGGCGAATCGGGCTGCGGCAAGAGCCTCACCGCGCTCTCGGTCATGGGCCTCCTGCCGGCGGGCGTCGGCCGCATCTCGTCCGGGCGCATCGTGGTCGACGGCGTCGACATGACGGCGGCGGACGAGGCCGGCCGGCAGGCGATGCGCGGCGACCGCATCGGCATGATCTTCCAGGAGCCGATGACCTCGCTCAACCCGGTGCTGCCGGTCGGCTTCCAGATCGCCGAGGCGCTGGTCGAGCACCGGGGATTAAGCCGTCGCGCGGCGAAGCGGCGCGCGCTCGAGCTGATGGAGCTCGTGCGCATCCCGGCCGCGGGCCAGCGCCTCGACGCCTATCCGCATCAGTTCTCCGGCGGCATGCGCCAGCGGGTGATGATCGCGATCGCGCTCGCCTGCTCGCCGAAGGTGCTGATCGCCGACGAGCCGACGACCGCGCTCGACGTGACGATCCAGGCGCAGGTGCTGGCGCTCCTCGCCGACCTGCAGGCGAAGGAAGGGCTCGCCGTCCTCCTGATCACCCACAACCTCGGCGTCGTCGCCTCGGTCGCCGACCGGGTCATGGTCATGTACGGCGGCGACGTGGTCGAGAGCGCGCCGGTGAAAGCGTTCTTCCGCCGCCCGACCCATCCCTACAGCGAGGCGCTGCTCGCCGCGATGCCGCGGGTCGACCGCCCTTCCGAGGCGCTGGCGCCGATCCCCGGCCAGGTGCCGACCCTGCCCGACATGCCGGCGGGCTGCCGCTACCAGTCGCGCTGCCCGCTCCGCATCGGGAAGTGCGCCGAGAGGCCGCCGCTGAACCCGCTTCCGGCCGAGCCCGAGCACCGGGTGCGCTGCTGGGTGAGGGCGCCATGACCGAGCCGCCCGCCGGCGCGCCGCTGCTCGTCGTCCGCGGCCTCGCCAAGACCTTCAAGGCGAAGCGCGGATGGCCGGTGCCGAAGACGGTCGCGGTGCGGGCGCTCGACGGCGTGTCGTTCACGGTCGACCGCGGCGAGGCGCTCGGCATCGTCGGCGAATCCGGCTGCGGCAAGTCGACGGTCGCGCGCGCGTGCCTGCGCCTGATCGCGCCGGATTCAGGCGAGGTGCGCTTCGACGGCGTCGACGTGGTCGCGGCCGGCTCGTCCAAGCTGCGGTCGTTGCGCCGCCGCGTTCAGATCGTGTTCCAGGATCCGGCCTCGGCCCTCGACCCGCGTCAGCGCATCGCCGATGCGCTCGGCGAGCCGATCCGGGTGCACGGCATTGCGAAGGGCAGGGAGGTGGAGCGCACGGTCGCGCGCCTCCTCGACGAGGTCGGGCTGCCGGCCTCGGCGGCGCGGCGCTATCCGCACGAGTTCTCGGGCGGCCAGCGCCAGCGCATCGGCATCGCCCGCGCGCTCGCGCTCGGGCCGGACCTGATCTTCGCCGACGAGCCGGTCTCGGCCCTCGACGTCAGCGTGCAGGCCCAGATCCTCGTGCTGCTCGAGGAGCTGCGCGCGCGGCGGCGGCTCGCCTTCGTGTTCATCTCGCACGACCTCGGCGTGGTGCGGCACTTCTGCCAGCGCGTGGTGGTGATGTACCTCGGCCGCATCGTCGAGGAAGGGCCGGTGCCGGCGATCTTCGAGGAGCCGCTGCATCCCTACACGCGCCTCCTCAAGGCCTCCTCGCCGGTGCCCGATCCGGAGCAGGCCGTCGCCATGAACCTGCAGGAGGGCGAGCCGCCGTCGCCCGTCGACCCGCCGACCGGCTGCCACTTCCACCCGCGCTGCCCCTTCGTCATGGAGCGGTGCCGGGCGGTCGCGCCGCCGCTGCGCGAGGTTGCGCCGGGCCGCAGCGTCGCGTGCCATCTGTTCGACTGACGTCGGCGCCGGCCTTCATTCCGACGGCCGGCGCGATCCCTCAGGCCGGCTTCGCGCGCCTGGTCCGGTAAGGCGCCATGGCCGCGACGGCGAGGGCGTCGACGCGATGGTTGAGCGGATCGTCCGCATGGCCGCGGACCCAGTGGAAGACGACCTCATGGCGGTTCCGGGCCTCGTCGAGGGCGCGCCACAGGTCCTCGTTCTTGACCGGCTTCCTGTCGGCGGTCTTCCAGCCCCGGGCCTTCCAGCCCCTGATCCACTCAGTGACCCCCTGCCGCACGTACTGCGAGTCCGTATAGAGATCGACGGCGCAGGGGCGGGAGAGAGCTTCCAGCGCCTTGATGGCGGCGGTCAGCTCCATGCGGTTGTTCGTGGTGAGCGCCTCGCCTCCGGACAGCTCCCTCTCGCGGCCTTTGAACAGGAGCAGCGCCGCCCAGCCGCCGGGACCGGGATTCCCGGAGCAGGCTCCATCCGTGTAGATCGTGACCCGCTCGCTCACCGGACGAGCCCGTACTCGGCGGCTCCGGTCACGTGCCGGTGGAAGGCGAGCTTCCGGTCGTATTCGAGAGGGTCCTTGGGCCGCACGAGCGCGCCCGGCGGGACGTTGAGCCAGTCGACGAGGCGGGTCAGCATGAAGCGCAGCGCCGCGCCGCGGCACAGCGTCGGCAGCGCCTCGGTCTCCTCCGGCGTCAGCCGCCGGACCGCCTCGTAGCCGGCGATCATGGCTTGCCCCTTGGTGCGGTTGAACGAGCCGTCCGGCTCGAAGCACCAGGCGTTGAGGCAGACGGCGAGGTCGTAGGCCAGCGCGTCCGTGCAGGCGAAATAGAAGTCGATCAGCCCCGATACCGCCTCGCCCATGAAGAACACGTTGTCGGGGAAGAGGTCGGCATGGATGACGCCGCCCGGCAGCCCGGACGGCCACGCGGCTTCGAGATGCGCAAGCTCCCGCCTCGTGCGGTCCGCAAGGCCCGGTGCGACCGTGTCGGCCTGGGATTCGGCTGCCGCGAACAAGGTGGGCCAACTGCCAAGCGAGAGCGCGTTCGGGCGCACCATGGAAAAATCCCGGCCTGCCTCGTGCAGTTGCGCGAGCGCGCCGCCCAGCGCCCGGCAATGGCCCGCGCGTGGGCGTTTCACCGAGACGCCGGTCAGGAAGGTGACGATCACGGCAGGCCGTCCGGCAAGCCGCCCGAGCGCCTCGCCCTGCCGGTTGTGCACCGGCTGCGGGCAGGTGAGGCCCCGGGCCGACAAGTGGTCCATGAGGGCGAGGAAGAACGGCAGGTCCGCTTCCCGGACCCGCTTCTCGTACAGCGTCAGGATGAAGGTCCCGGCCTCGGCCTGGAGGAAGTAGTTGGAGTTCTCGACCCCCTCGGCGATCCCCTTGCAGGCCAGCACCCGGCCGAGGTCATAGGCTGCGAGGAAGGCCGAAAGCTCCTCGTCGGTGACCTCGGTGTAGACCGCCACGCCCTACTCCGCCGCTTCGCCGCGCAATTCCCGCGGCAGCGGGAAGAACATGTCTTCGGTCGCGACCGGGACCTGCTGCACGTCCACGTCGTAGCGAGCCGCGAAGGCGTCGATGATTTCTTCGACAAGCGCCTCGGGGGCGGAGGCCCCGGCGGTCAGCCCGAGCCGCCGGATTTTTTCGAGCGCCGGCCAGGCGATGTCTTCGGCGCGCAGCACGAGCTGCGTCACGGGGCAGCCGGCGCGCTCGGCGACCTCGCGCAGGCGCTGCGAGTTGGAGGAGTTCGGCGAGCCGACCACGAGGAGCGCATCGACCATGGGGGCGACCCGCTTCACCGCCTCCTGCCGGTTCGTGGTGGCATAGCAGATGTCCTCCTTGTGCGGCCCGACGACGCCTGGGAAACGGGCGCGCAGCGCCTCGACGATCTCGCGGGTGTCGTCGACCGAGAGCGTCGTCTGCGTCACGTAGGCGAGATTCTCGGGGTCCGCCGGCGCGAGCCGGGCGACGTCTTCGAGGGTCTCGATCAGGGTGATGGCGCCCGGCGGGAGCTGGCCCATGGTGCCGGCGACCTCCGGGTGCCCGGCATGGCCGACGAGGATCACGTGCCGCCCGCGCTTCCAGTGGATCTCCGCCTCGCGGTGGACCTTCGTGACGAGCGGGCAGGTGGCGTCGATGGCGAAGAGCCGCCGGGAAGCCGCGGCCTTGGGCACCGCCTTCGGCACGCCGTGGGCCGAGAAGATCACCGGCGCTCCCGTATCCGGCACCTCGTCGAGCTCGCGCACGAAGACGGCGCCCTTCGCCTTCAGCCCCTCGACCACGTACTTGTTGTGCACGATCTCGTGACGCACGTAGACCGGCGGGCCGTAGAGGGCGAGCGCCCGCTCGACCGCGTCGACCGCCCGCACGACGCCTGCGCAGAAGCCGCGCGGCGCGCACAGGAGGATGTCGAGAGGCGGTTTCGGGGGCATCCGCCGGATGTGCGAGAGGGGGGCTTGGGTGTCAAGCGCCCGCCTTATCGGCGGCCCCCGCTTAACTCTTTGGTAACCATGATCCGGCAACCGTCGGTCACCGATCCTGCGACCACCCGGTTGGGACGATGGCCAAGGACGACAAGGGACGAGCGGGCGGCGCGCCGCCGATCTACCTCGACATCTGCCGCCGCTACGTCGGGGCCCGCCTGCGCGCCGCCTATGCGCATGTCGAGGCTCAAGCCCTTCCGGACGAGCACGTCGAGCTCGTCCTGCGCCTGAGGCAGCGCGAGCGCGAGCGCAAACGCGTGTGAGCACGGTCCTCGCCGCCACCTGCCCGGCGTGCGGGGTCGTCACCAAGGCACCCCTCGGCTGGCTTGAGGCCTATGGAGCCGTCCTGTGCCGGGGCTGCACGGACCCGATCCATCTCGACGCCGAAGAGCTCTCGTCGAGCTTTACCGCCATCGACGCGGCGATGCGGACGATCGACGAGGCCACCGAGGAGATCGGGCGCCCAAGGGAGCTTCGTCTCGGCCTTTCTTTCCAGTCACGCTGAAACCACCCCTTCCGGACGGCGTTGGCCGGGCATGAAGCAGGTCCGGCAGCAGTCCTTCTCGGGTTCCCCGGAGGTGAGCGAGTCGCTCATCATCGCCCGGAACCTCGCGCGCATCTATGCGGATGTGCTCGCCGAGCCGCTGCCGCGGGACCTCCAGCGCCTGCTCGTCCGCCTGGACGAGCGCCTGTCCGAGGGCGGGCAGGCCCGGCCGGGCCGCGATTCTTGAAGCCGGCGCTCGCGCGGCGGCGGCGTCGCCCGTGCGTCACCGCCCCGTGAAGGCGGGCTTGCGCTTCTCGGCGAAGGCGCGCCGGCCCTCGGCGTAATCCTCGCTCTCGAAGCAGGCGCGCACGAGCCGGTCGCACAGGTCGAGGTCGCGCTCGCCCGCGTCCTTCAGGGCCTCGCCGACGATCTGCTTGATGGCCGAGACCGTGAGCGGCGCGTTCTCGGTGATCTGGCGCGCGGTGTCGGCCGTGTAGGCCAGAAGCTCGGCCTTCGGAACGACCCGGTTGACGAGCCCCATGGCCCGCGCCTCCTCGGCCGAGAACTGCCGCGCCGTGAAGAAGATCTCCTTGGCGAAGGCCGGGCTCACCACGTCGAGGAGACGGCGCACGCGGGTGTAGCCGTAGCCGAGCCCGAGCTTCGCGGCCGGGATCGCGAAGCGCGCGTCGTCGCTCGCGATGCGCAGGTCGCAGCACACCGCGAGGTTCGTGCCGCCGCCGATGCAGTAGCCCTGGATCATCGCGATGGTCGGCTTCCTGGACGAGCGCAGGCCCGAATAGACCGCCTCGGTCGCCTCGTCGTAGCGGCGGACCGCCTCCTGCTCGGCACGCTCGTCCTCGAACTTCGTGATGTCGGCGCCGGAGACGAACGCCTTCTCGCCCGCCCCGCGCACCACGACGACCCGCACGGCGTCGTCGGCGAGGAAATCGCGGATGATCCCGGCCGCCGTCTCCCACATCTCGAGCGAGACCGCGTTGTGGCGCTGCGGATTGTTGAAGGTCATCCAGCCGATCCCGCCGGCCTTCTCGGACAGCATCTTGTCGGTCGCCATGGCTCCTCGCGGTGCTTGATGAGGCCCGCCTAGACGGTGCCGTTTCGCCGGAACTCCCCGATCTCGTCCCAGCCGAAGCCGAACTCCGAGAGGATCTCCTCGGTGTGCTCGCCGTTCTCCGGCGGCGGCGCCACGAGCGCGCTCGGGGTGGCGCTCAGGTTGACGGGCTGGCCGACGAGGGTGATCTCGCCGAGCTTCGGCGACGTGACGGACTGCGCGATGCCGAGATGCCGCACCTGCGGGTCCGCGAAGACCTCGTCGATGGCGTTGATCGGCCCGCAGGGCACGCCGGCCTCGTTGAAGCGGCCGATCCAGACCCGGCTCGGCTCGGAGGCGAGCGCCTCGTTGATCGCGGCTCCGAGGGCGTCGCGGTTCTTCGAGCGCAGGGCCGCGGTGGCGTAGTCGGGATGGGAGAGGAGATCCTCGCGGCCGATCGTGCGGGCGAAGCGCTCCCAGATCTTCTGCCCCGTGACCGCGATGTTGATGTGGCCGTCGGCGGTGGCGAAGACGCCGGTCGGGATCGAGGTCGGGTGGTTGTTGCCGGCCTGCTTCGGCACGTGCCCGTCCATGAGCCAGCGGGTCGCCTGGAAGTCGAGCATGGCGATCTGGGCCTGGAGCAGCGAGGTCTGCACCCACTGGCCCTCGCCGGTCTCCTCGCGGGCGAGAAGCGCCACGAGGATGCCGAGCGAGCAGTAGAGGCCGGCCGAGAGGTCGGCGACCGGGATGCCGACCCTGACCGGTCCCTGGCCGGGCAGCCCCGTGATCGACATGAGGCCGCCCATGCCTTGCGCGATCTGGTCGAAGCCCGGGCGCTCGCGGTAGGGGCCGTCCTGGCCGAACCCCGAGATGCTGGCGTAGACGAGGCGCGGGTTCACGGCTTTGAGCGCGTCGTAGTCGATGCCGAGCCGGTGCTTCACGTCGGGACGGTAGTTCTCCACCAGCACGTCGGCTTGCCGGACGAGGCGCTTGAGGATTTCGAGCCCCGCCGGGGTCTTGAGGTTGAGGCTCAAGGAACGCTTGTTGCGGTGCAGGTTCTGGAAGTCGGAGCCGTGGCGCGGGCCGCCCGGGGCATCGCCCTTCTCCAGGCCCTCCGGAGTCTCGATCTTGATGACGTTCGCGCCCCAATCGGCGAGCTGGCGCACGCAGGTCGGGCCGGAGCGGACCCTCGTCAGGTCGAGGACGGTGAAGCGCGACAGGGCGCGGGACGCAGGTTTGAACGGCATGGCTCCCAATCCGGGCGAAGAGCGCGGACCCTGCCGCTGGGGCCGAGAAAGTCAACGGCTTTGTTGACAGCACCCGGCTTCGCCGCGAAATCATGCCGCGAGGCGGCCATGAGAGCCGCCGTGCACGGGAAGGAGCACCGTGAAGCCAAGCCTGAAGCCGTCGGCGGGGCTCGCCGCCGCAGTCGCCGAGACATCGCCGTCGCACATGTGCTGAACCCGGGCGGCTATTGCCCGGGTCAGCGATCCGGCTAAGCTCCAAGAGGAACAATCCCCTCGGTTCCCCGTTGCCCAGGTGCTCCCGGAGGGCCCCGCAATGACCGGCAGGTTCGCGCTTCCCGCCTTGGCCGCGCTCGCGGCCGCGCTCCTGCCGTCGGTGCCGGCGAGCGGCGAGGACGCCGGTATCTATGCGTTCATTCATTCCCAGGCGCGGGGACGCGCCTACGCGCCCCCGCCGGCGCCCGCGTTCGCCCTGCCTCGTCTCGAATGGGACGTGCCCCGGTCGCGGTTCGCCCGGCCGCGCCCCCTGGCCCATCCGCGTGACGACGGTACCGAGTCCTCGCGGCCGACGATGCCGCTCGTGGCGAAGCCCATGGGCGAGGTGGAAAACCCGGTTCCGGCCCTCCTCGCCGACAAGACGCTGAGGCCCGGCGACATCGTGGTGTTCCCGGACGGGCCGCGCCTCTTCCGCGGCGAGCCCGGCGAGCGGCACGCCCTCAGGGACTTCGTGAAGATCGCGAACCCGAAGGCGCTGCCGCCGGAAGCCCGCAAGGTGGTCACGGCCATGCTCGTCGGAAGGAACGACGCCTGGAGCTCGGACGTCGTGCCCGACCGCAAGCTCGCGGCGCACCGCGACGTCGATTCCACCGGATCGACCCGGAAGGGCCGGCGCGTCCGGCGCTGACGGCCTGCGCGCCGGACGTAGGCGCGGGCCCGCGGCATCATCTTCGCCGCGCATGGCTGTGCCCCGCCAGGGGCGTCTCCTGCCGCCATCCCGGCCGTGGTATCGACGGCTCCGCGGTTGAGGGGAGACGGACATGGAATATCGCACGCTCGGCGGGTCGGGGCTGAAGATTCCGGCGCTGATCCTCGGCACGGCGACCTTCGGCGGCGGCAGCGAGTTCCTGCGCAAGTGGGGCGCCTCCGACGTGAAGGAGGCGACGGAGCTCGTCGCCATCGCGCTCGAGGCCGGCTGCACCATGTTCGACACCGCCGACGGTTATTCGGCCGGCCTGTCGGAGGAGATCCTCGGGCAGGCGATCAAGGGCCGGCGCGGAGAGGTGCTGATCGCGACGAAGACCGGGATGCCCATGGGACCGGGGCCGAACGACAAGGGCACCTCGCGGGAGAAGATCATCCGCTCCTGCGAGGCGAGCCTCAGGCGGCTTGGCGCCGACCATATCGATCTCTACCAGCTCCACGCCTTCGACGCGCTGACGCCGATCGAGGAGATGCTCTCCGCCCTCGATTCGCTCACGCGCGCCGGCAAGATCCACTACTGCGGCGTCTCCAACTACTCGGGCTGGCACCTCATGAAGATGCTGGCACTGGCCGACCGCCACGGCTGGCCGCGGCCCGTCACCCATCAAGTCTACTACTCCCTCGTCGCCCGCGACTTCGAATGGGAGCTGATGCCGCTCGGCCTCGATCAGAACGTCGGCACGCTCGTCTGGAGTCCGCTCTCGGGCGCGAAGCTCAGCGGCAAGATCGGCCGCGACAGGCGGCCGCCCGAGGACAGCCGCCTTTCCACCGATGCGAGCTGGCCCGTGCCCGAGGCGCGGCTCTTCGCCGTCACCGACGCCCTCGAGGCGCTCTCCGCCGAAACCGGCCGCTCCGTGCCGCAGGTCGCGCTCGCGTGGCTCCTCACGCGCCCGACCGTATCCGGCATCGTCTTCGGCGCGCGCAACGCCGCGCAGCTCAGGGACAACCTCGCCGCCGCTTCGCTCAAGCTCACGCCCGAACAGGTGCAGCGCCTCGACGCGGCAAGCGACGAGAGGCCGCCCTACCCGTATTGGCACCAGCGCCGGACCTTCCTCGACCGCAACCCGCCGCCCGTGTGACCGCCGCGAACGGCCATCCGTTTATGGGCCTCGTGCTCGGATGACCGAGGAGACGCTCAAGCAGTCGCTCCTGATGTTGGACCAGGACTGGCTCCTGTTCTTTACCCGGCCGATCATGGTCGTCCTATTCGCCGTCACGCTCCTCTCCGTCTTCACCCCCCTGATCGCCCGGGCGCTGCGGAGGGCCTTCCGCAGGGAGCCGGCGCTGAATCCGTTGAGCGAGTGACGGACCTAACCGAACGTCTTCCTCGGATCGAAGGCGTCGCGCACCGCCTCGCCGATGAAGATCAGTAGCGACAGGATGAAGGCGATGACAAAGAAGCCGGCGAGGCCGAGCCAGGGCGCCTGGAGGTTGGCCTTGCCCTGGGCGAGGAGCTCGCCAAGGGAGGGGGAGCCGGGCGGCAGTCCGAACCCTAAAAAGTCGAGGGAGGTGAGCGTCGTGATCGAGCCGTTGAGGATGAACGGCAGGAAAGTCAGGGTCGCCACCATGGCGTTCGGCAGGAGGTGCTTGAACATGATCGTCACGTTGCCGAGGCCGAGCGCCCTGGCGGCGCGGACGTACTCGAAGTTGCGGCCGCGCAGAAACTCGGCCCGCACCACGCCCACGAGGTTGACCCAGGAGAACAGGAGCAGGATGCCGAGCAGCACCCAGAAGCTCGGCGTGATCACGGCCGAGATGATGATCAGCACGTAGAGGGAGGGGATCGAGGTCCAGATCTCGATCACGCGCTGGAACAAAAGGTCGGTCCAGCCGCCGAAGTAGCCCTGCACGGCGCCGGCCGCGACCCCGACCGCCGACGAGATGCCGGCGAGGATCAGCCCGAACAGCACCGAGATCCGGAAGCCGTAGATGAGCCGCGCGACGACGTCGCGGCCCTGGTCGTCGGTGCCGAGCCAGTTCCACTCGATGTCACGGCATCCCGCGCCGCCGCTGCGCTCGGCGAGCGCGCGGCACTGCTCATCCTTGAGCCGCCAGGTCGGCGGGGCGGGGGCCGGGACGGGCAGGTCGAGGTTGTGGGTGTTGTAGGAGAAGCGGACCGGGGGCCACCAGGCCCGGCCGTTCTCGGCGATCTCCTTCACGATCACCGGGTCGCGGTAGTTGGTGGTGGCGAGGAAGCCGCCGAACTTCTCCTCCGGGTAGTCAACGAAGACCGGGAACAGCCACTCGCCCTTGTACTGCACCGCGATCGGGCGGTCGTTGGCGATGAACTCGGCGAAGAGGGAGAGCACGAACAGGACCATGAAGATCCAGAACGACCAGTAGCCACGCCGGTTCGCCCTGAAGTTCTCCCAGCGCCGCCGGTTGATCGGCGAGAGCTTGATGAAGCCCTGCCGCGGCAGCGGCGGCGCGACCGGCGCCGCCGCCGGCGAGGCAAGAGGGACGTCGTCGAGCTCGGGCTTCGTGAGGTCGTTCACCCTCACGCCTCCCTGGTCTCAAAGTCGATCCGCGGATCGATCCAGGTGTAGGCGAGATCTGAAAGAAGATTCACCACGAGGCCGAGGAGGGAGAAGATGTAGAGGTTCGCGAACACGACGGGGTAGTCGCGGTTGACGATCGACTCGAAGGACAGGAGCCCGAGCCCGTCAAGCGAGAAGATCGTCTCGATGAGGAGCGAGCCCGCGAAGAAGGCGTGGATGAAGGCGCCCGGGAAGCCCGCGATCACGATCAGCATGGCGTTGCGGAACACGTGCCCGTAGAGCACCTGGCGCTCGGAGAGGCCCTTCATGCGGGCGGTGAGCACGTACTGCTTGCGGATCTCGTCGAGGAACGAGTTCTTGGTCAGCAGCGTCGAGGTCGCGAAGGCGCCGAGGGACATCGCGAGGATCGGCAGGGCGATGTGCCAGGCGTAGTCGACGACCTTGGCTCCGAGCGACAGCTCGCTCCAGTTGTCCGACCACAGGCCGCGGAGCGGGAAGAGCTGCCAGAACGAGCCGCCGGCGAAGAGCACGATCAGGAGGATCGCGAAGAGGAAGCCAGGGATCGCGTAGCCGACGATCACGACCGCCGAGGTCCACACGTCGAACCCCGAGCCGTCCTTCACGGCCTTGCGGATGCCGAGCGGGATCGAGATCGCGTAGGACAGGAGCGTCATCCACAAGCCCAGCGTGATCGAGACCGGCAGCTTCTCGCCGATGAGCCGCAGCACCGAGACGTCGCGGAAGTAGCTCTTGCCGAAGTCGAAGCGGGCGTAGTCCCAAATCATCTTGGCGAAGCGCTCGTGCGCCGGGCGGTCGAAGCCGAACTGGCGCTCGAGCTGGCGGATGAAGGCGGGATCCAACCCTTGAGCGCCGCGGTAGCGCGACGAAGCCGCATCCGCCCCCGGGCCGCCCGGTCCGCCGGGCCGCGCCCCCGCGCCCCCCGCGAGGTCGCCTGAGGCGCCCGAGACCCGCGCCGTCGCGCCGGCGTCGAGGCCCTGGAGCTGCGCGATGATCCGCTCCACCGGCCCGCCCGGCGCGAACTGCACGACGATGAAGGACAGGGCCATGATCCCGAACAGGGTCGGGATCATCAAAAGCACGCGCCGGGCGATGTAGGCGAGCATGGCCTACTGTCGTCCCCGGCGAGCGGAGCGGAGCGGAGCGAGGGAAGGGGACCCATGCACCGGTTCCGCGGCGAGATGGATCCCCTTCCCCTCCGGCGGCCAAGGCCGCCTCCGGCCGGGGATGACAGTGATCGGGGTCATCACGCCTTCCCGATCTGCTTCGCCTTCTCGGCGTCGTACCACCAGGTGCCGGGCGCGCCGGTGGCGTACTTGGGCTTCGTCGCGGGCCGGGAGAACATGTCCCAGTAGGCGACGTACTCCTCCGAGCGGTACCACATCGGGATCATGTAGCGGCCGGCGCGCAGCACCCGGTCGAGGGCGCGCGCCGCGACGTTGAGCTTCGCGCGGGTGTCGGCCTTCGTGATCTCGCCGATCAGCGCGTCGACGGCAGAATCCGCGATGCCGGCGATGTTGCGCGAGCCCGGGGTCGAGGCGGCCTGCGACGAGAACACGACCCGGAGCGCATCGCCGGGCGTCATCGCGCCGCCGAGCGCCATCGTCGCCATGTCGAAGTCGAACTCCTCCATGCGGCGGCGGTACTGCGCCGCGTCGACGATGCGCGAGCGCGCCTCGATGCCGAGGCGCTTGAGGTTCGCCTGGAACGGCTGCGTGTGCGGCTGGAGCGCGGGCTGATAGTCCAGGAACTCGATCTCGAACGGCTGGCCGTTTGGCAGCTTCAGGACGGTGCCCTCGCGCCGGCAGCCGGCCTCGCGCAGGAGCGCGTCGGCGCGCCGCAAGAGGTTGCGGTCGCTGCCGGAGCCGTCGGAGACCGGCGGAATGGAGGGCTCGCCGAAGACCTCGTCGGGCACCTTGCCGCGGACGGGCTCGAGAAGCTTGAGCTCCTCCGGGCCGGGCGGGCCTACGGCCTTCATATCCGAGTTCTCGAAGAACGAGTGCAGGCGCCGGTAGAGGCCGAACATGATGTTCTGGTTCGTCCACTCG
>DASVPW010000038.1:0-5177 GCA_036389455.1 Beijerinckiaceae bacterium | reverse complement strand
GTCCTTCGCCTTCGGCAGGGTGGTGACGATCTGCTCGTGCTTGATGAGGGCGGCCGACATGTTGGCGAACATCGCGAGGCGATGCTCGGAGGTGCGGTTGAACCGCCGGCCCCTGAAACCGTGACGCATGGCTCTCTCCTTTGCTTACGGCCGCCGTGCCAAGGGATCAGCCGGTGTTTATTGGCGAATGGCGAGTGGCGAATGGAAGAGCCGAGCTGCCCCATTCGCCATTCGCCATTCGCCCGCTCAGTAGTGCTCCTCGAAGCGCTTCGCGAGGTCCTCGATGTTCTCCGGCGGCCAGCCGGGCACGTCCATGCCGAGGTGGAGGCCCATGCCGGCGAGCACTTCCTTGATCTCGTTCAAGGACTTGCGCCCGAAGTTCGGGGTCCGCAGCATCTCGGCCTCGGACTTCTGGATGAGGTCGCCGATGTAGACGATGTTGTCGTTCTTCAGGCAGTTCGCCGAGCGGACCGAGAGCTCGAGCTCGTCGACCTTCTTGAGCAGCGCCGGGTTGAAGGGCAGCGGCGGCGCGAGCGACGGCGCCTCCTCCTTGCGGGGCTCCTCGAAGTTCACGAAGATCTGGAGCTGGTCCTGGATGATGCGCGCCGCGTAGGCGACCGCGTCCTCCGGGCTCATGGCGCCGTTGGTCTCGACCGTCATGGTGAGCTTGTCGTAGTCGAGGATCTGGCCCTCGCGGGTGTTCTCGACCCGGTACGACACCTTCTGGACCGGGCTGAACAGCGAGTCGACCGGGATGAGCCCGATCGGCGCGTCCTCCGGGCGGTTGCGCTCGGAGGGCACGTAGCCCTTGCCGATCGCGACCGTGAACTCCATGCGGATCTCGGCGCCCTCGTCGAGGGTGCACAGCACGAGGTCGGGGTTGAGGATCTGCACGTCGCCGACGACGTTGATGTCGCCGGCGGTGACGACTCCCGGGCCGGTCTTGCGCAGGGTCATGCGCTTCGTGCCCTCGCCCTGCATCTTGATCGCGATGGTCTTGATGTTGAGGACGATGTCGGTCACGTCCTCGCGCACGCCCGGGATCGACGAGAACTCGTGCAGCACGCCGTCGATGTGGACCGACGTCACCGCCGCGCCCTGGAGGGACGACAACAGCACGCGGCGCAGCGCGTTGCCGAGCGTCGTGCCGAAGCCGCGCTCGAGCGGCTCGGCGACGACGGTGGCGATCCGCTTCGGATCGTCCCCTTGAGCGACCTCGAGCTTGTTCGGCTTGATCAGCTCTTGCCAATTCTTCTGGATAACCACGGCCTACCTCTCAGCGGATAAAGGCAAGCCCCTGGCCTGCCCCTTATTGCGGATGCGCGGGGAAGCCCCGCGCGGAATTCGTCAGACGCGACGGCGTTTGCGCGGGCGGCAGCCGTTATGCGGGATCGGCGTCACGTCGCGGATCGAGGTCACCGTGAAGCCCGCCGACTGGAGGGCACGCAACGCCGACTCGCGGCCGGAGCCGGGGCCCGAGACCTCGACCTCGAGGGTCCGCATGCCGTGCTCGGCGGCCTTGCGGGCGGCGTCCTCGGCCGCGACCTGGGCGGCGTAGGGGGTCGACTTGCGCGAGCCCTTGAAGCCGAGCGACCCGGCGGAGGACCACGAGATCGTGTTGCCCTGGGCGTCCGTGATGGTGATCATCGTGTTGTTGAACGAGGCGTTCACGTGCGCGACGCCGGAGACGATGTTCTTGCGTTCGCGGCGGCGGACGCGGGTTGCTTCTTTAGCCATTCTCTCGATCCTTCAGGCGCGCCCGTGATGCCAGGCGCTCGGGACTAACGGGGCAATCGGCAGCAGGCATCGTTCGACTGCCTGCTGCCGACGGCCGTTATTTCTTCTTGCCGGCAATCGGCTTCGCCTTGCCCTTGCGGGTGCGGGCGTTGGTGTGGGTGCGCTGGCCGCGGACCGGCAGGCTGCGGCGGTGGCGCAGGCCCCGATACGAGCCGAGGTCCATGAGCCGCTTGATGTTCATGGACACCTCGCGCCGCAGGTCGCCCTCGACCATGTAGTCGCGGTCGATGGTTTCGCGGATCTGCAGCACCTCGGCATCGGTGAGCTGGCTGACGCGGCGCTCGGCCGGGATTCCGACCTTGTCGGCGATCTCCTGGGCCTTTGTGGCCCCGATGCCGTGGATGTACTGGAGCGCGATGACGACGCGCTTGTTGGTCGGGATGTTGACGCCTGCGATGCGGGCCACGGTCCGTCTCCATATGAGCGGCCTTGCGGGCCGCGGGCTGTTGTCGCGCGTCCGGTGGAGGCCGGCCCTTGCGCGGTACGGTCAAGCAAAGAAAGCCCGGGACGACTTCTCGCGAAGTCTCCGGGACGATCCGGCGTTCTGCTGAAGGGCTGGCATCTAATGTGCCAACCCTCCCGCGTCAACCCTTTTGCACCCCTTCGAGGACGCGGCGAACCGTCTCCGCCACCTCCTCGATCGGGCGCATGCCGTCGATCGGGATGAGCTGCCCGCGGGACGCGTAATAGGGCGCGACCACGGCCGTATCCCGGTTGTAGGCGGCGAGCCGCGTCTTGAACACCTCCGGGTCGTCGTCTTTGCGGACGGGCTCGCCCCTGGCCCTGGTCTCCGCGGCCCGGCCCTCGATGCGCTTCACGAGGGCGTCCTGGTCGACCTCGAACGCGAGAACGGCGTCGAGCCTCAGGCCCTTCTCGGCGAGCATCCGGTCGAGGGCCTCGGCCTGGGCGACGGTGCGCGGGAAGCCGTCGAGGATGAAGCCGCGCTTCGCATCCGCCTCCTCGATGCGATCGGCCACGATCCCGATCACGATCTCGTCGGAGACGAGGCCGCCGGACTCCATGACGGCCTTGGCTTTCCGGCCGACCGGCGTGCCGGCCGCGACCGCAGCGCGCAGCATTTCCCCGGTCGAAAGCTGCGGGATGCCGTAGCGCTCGACGATCCGCGCCGCCTGGGTGCCCTTCCCGGCCCCCGGGGGCCCCAGAAGAATGATCCTCACGCCTCCCCCCTGCCCTTTTCGGGAAGGTCCGCCCCCCGGCAGGCCCTCACCCGGTCCGCTGACGCGGACTCGGCCTCTCCCGTAGCCGGGAGAGGCGAATCTGGCGAATTTACCGCCGCCGCGCCCCGCGCAACTTCGCCTTCTTGACCAAGCCTTCGTACTGGTGCGCGAGCAGGTGGCCGTGGATCTGGGCCACCGTGTCCATGGTGACCGAGACCACGATCAGGAGCGAGGTGCCGCCGAAATAGAACGGCAGGGCCGCGTAGGAGACGAGGATCTCCGGGATCAGGCAGATGACCGTGAGATACGCGGCGCCGATGACCGTGATCCTCGTCAGCACGTAGTCGATGAAGTCGGCGGTGCGCTCGCCCGGGCGGATGCCCGGGATGAAGCCGCCGTGCTTCTTGAGGTTGTCCGCGGTCTCCTGCGGATTGAACACGATCGCCGTGTAGAAGAAGGCGAAGAAGATGATCAGCGCGGCGTAGCCGAGCATGTAGAGCGGCCGGCCGTGGCCGAGATAGGTCGTGATCGTCGAAAGCCAGCCGGTGCCCTGGTTCGCGGCGAAGCTCGACGCCGTCGCCGGCAGGAGGAGGAGCGACGAGGCGAAGATCGGCGGGATCACGCCCGAGGTGTTGAGCTTGAGCGGCAGGAACGAGGTCTGCCCCTCGTACATGCGGTTGCCGACCTGGCGCTTCGGATAGTTGATGAGGAGCCGGCGCTGGGCCCGCTCCATGAACACGATGAAGTAGACGACCGCGACCGCCATCACCAGCACGCCGAGGATGAGCCCGGTCGAGATCGCGCCCTGGCGCCCGAGCTCGAGGGTGCCGACGAGGGCCTGCGGCAGGTTTGCGACGATGCCGGCGAAGATGATGAGCGAGGAGCCGTTGCCGATGCCGCGCGACGTGATCTGCTCGCCGAGCCACATCAGGAACATGGTGCCGCCGGTGAGCGTGATCACCGTCGAGACGGCGAAGAACAACCCGGGGTCCTGCACGATGTTGCCCGAGCTCTGGAGGCCGACGGCGATGCCCCAGGACTGGAACACGGCGAGCACCACCGTGAGATAGCGCGTGTACTGGTTCAGGACCTTGCGCCCGCTCTCGCCCTCCTTCTTCAGGGCCTCGAGCGACGGCATCACCGAGGTCAGGAGCTGGATGATGATCGAGGCCGAGATGTACGGCATGATATTAAGCGCGAAGATCGCCATCCGCTCGATCGCGCCGCCCGAGAACATGTTGAACAGGCCGAGGACGCCGCCTGATTGATTGGCGAAGCTCTGCCGCAGCGCCTCCGGGTCGATGCCGGGGAGCGGGATGTAGGTGCCGAGCCGATAGACGACGAGCGCGGCCAGCGTGAACCAGATGCGCTTCTTCAGCTCCTCGGCGCGGGCGATCGCTCCGAAGTTGATGTTTGCTGCAAGCTGCTCGGCTGCCGAGGCCATGGTCCTGCCCTCAAAAACACGCGCGCCGTATGCCGGTCACGCGACGGCGGCCTCGCGAGGGGTTCGCGGGCCGCCGCCAGATCACGCCGGATGTGGGGCGGCGCTCACGCCTCTGCAACGGCCCCAAGGATGGTCACGGTGCCGCCGGCCCGCTCGATCGCGGCCCTCGCCGACGCCGACGCCCCGCGGACCTCGAAGGAGAGCTTCGCGGTGAGCTCGCCGACGCCGAGGATCTTGACCCCGTCGCGAGGCTTCGACACGACGCCCGCCGCGACGAGCGCCTCGACGGTCACCGGCGCGCCCTCGTCGAGCCGGCCCGCCGCCACCGCCTCCTGGATGCGCCCGAGGTTGACCTCGTTGAGGTCGCGGGCGTTCGGGGGGGTGAAGCCGCGCTTCGGCAGGCGCCGATGGAGCGGCATCTGGCCGCCCTCGAAGCCCTTGATCGAAACGCCGGCGCGGGCCTTCTGGCCCTTGACGCCGCGGCCGCCGGTCTTGCCCTTGCCGGAGCCGATGCCGCGGCCGACGCGCATCCGATCCTTCGTGGCGCCTTCGTTGTCGCGGATTTCGTTGAGTTTCATGGCGCCCTCCTTAGCGCGCGCCGTCGACGACGCGCACGAGGTGCTTGACCTTCTCGATCATGCCGCGCACCGCGGGGGTGTCGGGCAGGGTCGAGGTGCGATGCAGCTTGTTCAGCTTGAGCCCGACGAGGGTCTGGCGCTGCTTGGCGTCGCGGCGGATCGGCGAGCCGATCTGCCGGA
>DASVPW010000037.1:0-14917 GCA_036389455.1 Beijerinckiaceae bacterium | reverse complement strand
GATTCGAAGTCCTGGCTCGCCAGGAGCTCGCGCAGATAGACGGTCTCGCGCTTGAGGTTCGGCAGCTCGATGCCGATGGCATTGCGGCCCTGCACGACGGCGACGCGGGCCGAGACCGCGCTCATCGAGCGGGCGATGTCGTCGGCGAGCGAGATCACGCGCGACGACTTGGTGCCGGGCGCGGGCTCGAGCTCGTAGAGGGTGACGACGGGCCCGGGGCGCACGTTGATGATCTCGCCGCGCACGCCGAAGTCCTCGAGCGTCGATTCGAGGAGGGTGGCGTTCTGCTCGAGGGCGTCCTCGGACACGGTCGAGACCGGCGATTTCCTGGGCTCGGCCAGCATCTGCAGCGGCGGCAGCTGGTAGGCCTCCGAATCGAGGAGCGAGGGCTGCGCGTCGCGGGAGAGGCGCTTGCCGGGCTTCGGCGGCGGCGGCGGAGCCAGGACCCGGCGGGCGGGGGCGATCTCCTCGCCGGCGTCGGCCTCGTTCTCGCTTACCGTCGAGACGCTCCGCTTCGCCCGTGCCGGGACGTCGAGCACGGGATCACGCCTGACCTTCACGGCGCCCTCTCCGGCGCCTTGCGCCGCGAAGGCCGGCTCGCGCCGGGCTTGCGACGCCTCCATGCGGCGGCGCAGCGCCCCTTTCAGGCTCATGAGGCCGTGGGCGAGGGCGCCGAGCGAGACGATGGCCCAGCCGGGCTCCTCCTCGCGCGATTCGGCGTCGTCGCCGGGGCGGCGGGCGGGCTCGTCGTCGAGAACATCGGCGGCGCCCTCGTCCGCCATGCCGAAGCCGCAGGACGCCGTGACGGCGAGGATCGCGACCCCCGCGAAGGCGAAGCCGATGAGGGCCGCGCCGGCCCCGCCCGTGACCCCGAGAAGGGTCTTGGCGGCCGAGAGCAGCGCGTCGCCCACGACCCCGCCGAGCCCGCTCGGCAGCGGCCAGCGGGCGGTCGGGGGCAGCGCGCTCGCGACCGCGGTCGCGGCCCCGGACCCGGCGATCCACAGGGCGAGGCGCAGGTGCAGGCGCCGGACCCGGCGCGTCCGGACGAGCTGCCAGCCCCATACCGCGATGGGCGTGAGAAGCAGCACCGAGCCGAGCCCGAAGAGCTGCATGGCGAGGTCGGCGACGACCGCGCCGGGCGCGCCGAGGAGGTTGCGCACGGGGGCGTCGGTGGCGTTGTTGAGGCTCGGGTCCTCGACCGACCAGGTCGCGAGCGCGACGGTCGCGAGGCCGCAGAGCCCGATCAGGGAAAGCCCGAAGAGCTCGGCCGCCCGCCGCTTGAGGAACGCCTTGGCGGCCTCGGACAGGGTCTCGTAAGGGGACGAACGGCGGGTCGTGCGCATCGGGCCGCGGGGGAGCTCGGGATCAGGCCCCGACGCTAGGCCGGCACGGTAAAGGGGCGATTAACCTTGGGCCGCCCCGCCGCCCGACACGCCCGCCGGCTCGTCGAAAACCCGACGATGTTGCCGGAAAAGTCCGTTAATGTCGCCGGACAACACCCATGATGTCGAATGACGCCCGGTGGTGTCGAAAGCGCGGCGGCGAAATCCTCCCCCGTCCCTTTGCGGCGGGGGAGGATCCCGGTCTCAGAAGTTGTACGCGCGCTCGCCGTGGTCGGCGAGGTCGAGGCCTTCGCGCTCCTCTTCCTGGGTGACGCGCAGGCCGATCACGAGGTCGACGATCTTGTAGAGGATCGCCGAGCCGACGCCGGACCAGATCAGCGTCAGGAGCACCGCCTTGACCTGCGCGATCATCGCCGGCCCGAACTCGTAGGCCGCCACAGTGAGCTCGCCGGGCTTCGATTCGTAGTCCGGGATGCCGACCCCGCCGAGCGCCGGGTTGACCAGGATGCCGGTCGCGAGCGCCCCGATGACGCCGCCGACGCA
This sequence comes from Beijerinckiaceae bacterium, assembly GCA_036389455.1. Taxonomy (GTDB): domain Bacteria; phylum Pseudomonadota; class Alphaproteobacteria; order Rhizobiales; family Beijerinckiaceae; genus JAJKJG01. The sequence goes on along the minus strand of DASVPW010000037.1, from coordinate 13,031 downwards.
GTGGATGCCGAACACGTCGAGCGAGTCGTCGTAGCCGAGCGCGTTCTTCACGGAGGAGCAGGCGAGGAAGCAGGCGGCGCCCGCGACAAGGCCGAGCGCGATCGAGCCCATCGGCCCGGCGAACCCTGAGGCCGGGGTCACGGCGACGAGCCCGGCGACCGCGCCCGAGAGCATGCCGAGGAGCGACGGCTTGCCCTTGGCGCCCCACTCGACGAACAGCCACGCGAGCGCCGCCGCGGCCGTCGCCACGAAGGTGTTCGCCATGGCGAGCGCCGTCGTGCCGTTCGCCTCGAGGTTCGAGCCGGCGTTGAAGCCGAACCAGCCGACCCACAAGAGCGAGGCGCCGATCATCGTCATGGTCAGGGCGTGCGGCGCGAGGAGATCGCGCCCGTAGCCGATGCGCTTGCCGAGGAGGAGGCAGCCGACGAACCCGGCGATGCCGGCGTTGATGTGCACGACCGTGCCGCCGGCGAAGTCGAGCGCCCCCCATTGGTAGACGAGGCCGGCGTCGGCCTTGACCGCGTCGAGCTTCGCCTGCGCGGCGGCCTTGGCGGCGGCGTCGGCGGCGCCCGCGAGCGCCTTCGCGGCGTCGGCGACGGCGTCCGGGCCGGCCCAGTACCAGACCATGTGGGCGATCGGGAAGTAGATGAAGGTCACCCACAGCGCGATGAACAGCATGAGGGCCGAGAACTTCATCCGCTCCGCGAAGGCGCCGACGATGAGGGCCGGCGTGATCATCGCGAAGGTCATCTGGAAGCACATGTAGACGTATTCCGGGATGACGACGCCGTTGGAGAAGGTCGCGGCGGTGGAATCGGGCGTCACGCCGCGCAGGAAGGCCTTCGAGAAGCCGCCGACGTAGGCGTTGAGGCCGCCGCCGCCGGTGAAGGCGAGGCTGTAGCCATAGAACACCCAGATCAGGCACACGAGGCAGACGATCGCGAACACCTGGGTGAGCAGCGACAGCATATTCTTCGTCCGCACGAGCCCGCCGTAGAACAGCGCGAGGCCCGGGATCGACATCATCAGGACGAGCACCGTCGCGGCGAGCATCCAGGCGGTGTCGCCCTTGTTGGGCACGGGCGCCGGCGGCGCCGCGGCCGCGGACGAGGCCGTCTGGGCGAGCGCCGGATCGACGGCGAGCGCAAGCGCGAGCCCGCCCAGGCCGGCAGCGATCAAAAAGCGAAGTCTCATTGGTTCAAACCCCCGAACATCGGTGCTGTGGTTGGTGTCTTAGAGCGCGTCGGCGTCGGTCTCGCCGGTGCGGATGCGGACGGCGCGCTCGAGCGGCACGACGAAGATCTTGCCGTCGCCGATCTGCCCGGTACGGGCCGCCGCCGTGATCGCCTCGATGACGCGGTCGACGAGGTCGGTCGCGACCGCGACCTCGATCTTGAGCTTGGGCAGGAAGCTCACGGCGTACTCGGCGCCGCGATAGATCTCGGTATGCCCCTTCTGGCGCCCGTAGCCCTTCACTTCCGTGACGGTGAGCCCGTGCACGCCAAGCGAAGTCAGCGCGTCGCGCACCTCCTCGAGCTTGAACGGCTTGATGACGGCCATGACGATCTTCATGGAACTGAGCCCCCGTGAGCCGCCCCTCGGCTCGGCCAAGCCGGGGACATGGTTGGTGGACGGCGAAAGGCGCCGCGGTTTTGCCGGGGAGGCTCAATCAAGGGGCGTGCCAGCCGGCGCGGACTCGCGGCCCGCGAAGGCGCGGCGCCCGCCTTTTCGCCGGATTGCCGCCGAGGCGGACGGCCGATGCGCAAGGACGGCGCAGGGCGTCGCGGCGCGGCCCGGAGGAGGAGCCTGGGCCTGCCTAATATTTAGGCAAAAAGGATGCCGGCGCGCCAGGAAGGCCGCAGCCGGTGCCGCGGATGGCGTAATCGGTGTTGGCGGGCCGCCCGCCCTCGGGGCATGGTTGCATCGCCTGGATCGGGGACCCGCGGAGGAGTTATGTCGCCCAAGATGCCGGCACTCGCGGCGGCCCTCTTCGCCCTCCTCGCCTGCGCCCCCGCCGAGGCCAGGAGCGTGCGCTGGGCCGCGGTCGGCGACGCCCTCACCCTCGATCCGCATGCGGCCGGCGACCGCGCCTCCCGGGCGCTCGTGCGGCAGGTCTACGACACGCTTCTGACCCGCGGTCCGAAGGGCGAGCTTCTGCCGGAGCTTGCGGTCTCGTGGCGGACGCTTTCCCTCGACGCCTCGACCTGGGAGTTCCGGCTCCGCCCGGGCGTGAAGTTCCACAGCGGCGCCGCGCTCACGGCCGACGACGTGGCGTTCTCGATCCAGCGCGCCATGGGTCCGGCCTCGGACCTGCGCGGGCTCCTCGCCTCCGTCGACCGCGTGACGCGGGTCGACGACCTTACCGTGCGGGTGCGGACGAAGGGCGCGAACCCGCGCCTGCCGGACGTGCTCGCGGGCGTCTTCATCGTGAGCCGCGCCTGGGCCGAGGGGAATGGGGCCGCCCTGCCGCAAGACCCGTCCGAGGGCTTCGCGGCGCGCAACGCCAACGGCACCGGCCCCTTCGCCCTCGTCTCCCGCGAGCCCGGGAGCCGCACGGTGCTGCGCCGCAACGAGCAGTACTGGAGCCGCGATCCCGGCGCGCCGTTCGAGGTCACGGAGGTGGCGCACGCGCCGATCCGCTCCGGCGCCGCCCGGATCGCGGCCCTCATGGCGGGCGAGGTCGACATCGTCGACGACGTGCCGGCGCAGGACGTCGAGCGGCTGAGGAGCCTGCGCACCATGAGCGTCGCCACGGCCGCCCGCGCCGGCACGATCTACCTCGGCCTCGACGTGGCCTCGCCCGAGCTTGCGGGCAGCACCGTCAAGGGCCGCAACCCCTTCGCCGACAAGCGCGTGCGGCAGGCGCTCAACCTCGCGGTCGACCGGGTCGCGCTCAGGGAGGTCCTGCGCGGACAGGCGGAGCCCGCGGGCGCCCTCGTCCCGCCCGGGCCGGGCGGCCCGCCGCGGGAGATCGGCGAGCCCCCGAAGGCCGACCCCGCGAGGGCGAAGGCGCTCCTCGCCGAGGCCGGCTTCCCGGACGGCTTCGGCCTGACCCTGAGCTGTCCCGGCGATGCCGCCGCCGACGCGGAGGCGATCTGCCGCGAGGTCGCCGGCATGCTGACCCGCGCCGGGATCGCCGTCACGGTCGTGGTGCAGCCGAAGGCGCAGGCCCTCGCGGCGGCACGCAGGAGCCCGCTCGAGGCCGGGTTCGTCCTCGCGGTCCTCGACGGCCCGGTGCTCGACTCCGAGGCGGTTTTTTCGGCCCTCGTCCACACCCGCGAGGGCCGCTACGGCGCCCTCAACGCCGCGCGCTATGCGAACCCCGACCTCGACCGCAGGATCGAGGCCATCGCCGCCATGACCGATCCGGTCAAACGCGCCGCAGCCGTCGCCGAAATCTGGAAGGCCGTCCAGGACGAGGCCCTCTTCGTGCCCCTCGTCCACCCGGTCGCGGCGGTCGCGGCCCGCGGCTTCGAGGTCCCCCTCGACCCCGACGGCCTGCCGCGGCTCAAGGGCGTCTCCGTCAAGGGGCCGTGACGGCCGGCTGCGGCGATCCGGCGCCCGGCTCCTTGGCCCTTCGGCGGGCTTGTCCCTCGGCGGCCGGCCGCCGACCATGCTAGAGCCTTGCGGCCAGCATCCCCGCCAGGAGCGCCCTTGACCGAGCCCGTCCTCTCCGTCCGCGATCTGCGCGTCGAGTTCGTGACGCGGCGCGGCGCGCTCAAGGCGATCGACGGCATCTCGTTCGACATCGCGCCGGGCGAGGTGCTGGGCGTCGTCGGCGAATCCGGGGCCGGCAAGTCGGTCACCGGCTCCGCCGTGATCGGGCTCATCGACCCGCCGGGGCGCATCGCCGGCGGCGAGGTGCGGCTGTCGGGGCAGCGCATCGACAACCTGCCGCCGGAGGCGATGCGGCGCCTGCGCGGCAAGCGCATCGGCATGATCTTCCAGGACCCGCTGACGAGCCTCAACCCGCTCTACCGGGTCGGCGAGCAGCTCGTCGAGACGATCCGGACCCACCTCGACCTCTCGGCCGCTGGCGCCCGCCGCCGCGCCGTCGACCTCCTGACGGAGGTCGGGATTCCTGCGCCCGACAAGCGCATCGACGGCTATCCGCACGAGTTCTCGGGCGGCATGCGCCAGCGCGTCGTCATCGCCCTCGCGCTCGCGGCCGAGCCCGAGCTCATCATCGCCGACGAGCCGACGACGGCCTTGGACGTCTCGGTGCAGGCGCAGATCATCGCGCTCCTGAAGCGCCTCGGGCGCGAGCACGGCACGGCGATCATGCTCGTCACCCACGACATGGGCGTCATCGCCGAGACCGCCGACCGGGTCGCCGTCATGTACGCCGGCCGCATCGCCGAGATCGGCCCCGTGCAGGACGTGGTCCAGAACCCGCTGCACCCTTATGCCCGCGGCCTCATGGGCGCGATCCCGACGCTCGCCCAGGAGGCCGACCGCCTGACGCAGATCCCGGGCGCGATGCCGCGCCTCTCCGCGATCCCGCCGGGCTGCCCCTTCAACCCGCGCTGCCCGCACGCCTGGGAGCGCTGCCGCGTCGACCGCCCCGAGCCGATCCAGCGCGACGCCCACAAGGTCGCCTGCCACCTCTACGACGCGAACGACCCGACGGCGGAGGCGCACAAGCGGCTCACGCATCCTCCGGCCGAGGAAGGGGTGCCGGCGTGACCGCCCCCTATCTCCAGGTCCGCAACCTGCGGCGCGTCTTCGACGTGTCGAAGCCCTGGCTCAACCGGGTGATCGAGGGCGGCGAGAAGCAGTTTCTGACCGCCGTCGACGACGTCTCCTTCGATGTCGCCAAAGGAGAAACCTTCGCCCTCGTGGGCGAGTCGGGCTCCGGCAAGTCGACCGTCGCCCGCATGGTCGTCGGGCTCCTCCCCCCGACCGCCGGGGAGGTCAGGATCGCCGGCGTCTCGATGACGGATCCCGCCTTTTCCGCCGAGCGGCAGCGCCTGCGCCGGCGCATCCAGATGATCTTCCAGGACCCCTACGCCTCGCTCAACCCGCGCTGGCGGGTCGACCGGATCGTCGCGGAGCCGGTCCGGGCCTTCCGGCTGATCGAGGGCGAGCGGGCGATTCGCGAGCGGGTCGGCGATCTCCTCGTCCTCGTCGGCCTGCACCCGGACGACGGCCAGAAGTACCCGCACGAGTTCTCGGGCGGCCAGCGCCAGCGCATCGCCATCGCCCGGGCGCTCGCATCGGAAGCCGAGTTCGTCGTCTGCGACGAGCCGACCTCGGCCCTCGACGTCTCGGTGCAGGCCCAGATCCTCAACCTCATGCGCGACCTGCAGGACCGGCTCGGGCTGACCTACCTCTTCATCAGCCACAACCTCGCGGTCGTGCGCCACATGGCGACCCGGATCGGCGTCATGTACCTCGGCCGCATCGTCGAGATCTCCGGCGGGCGCGAGCTCTTCTCAGGCCCGCGGCACCCCTATACGCGGATGCTCCTCGACGCGGTGCCGGACCTCGGCATGACCGGCAAGGAGCGCATACCCGTCCAGGGCGAGATCCCGAATCCGATCGACCCGCCCTCGGGCTGCACCTTCAACCCGCGCTGCCCCTACGCCAACGAGCGCTGCCGGCGCGAGATCCCGCCGCTCGCCGAGGGCGCCGCCTGCCACGCCGTGCACGAGCGCCGGATCGAGATCCCGGCCGCGGCTTAAGCCCGGGCGGATCCGTATGCGGATGCAGGGCGATCCGATCCCCTCCGGTCAGCGCGGAGGCAACCGCTCGAACGCCGGCAAGCCTTCGGGAACGATATGGAAGGGCTGCTTGTCGACGGTGTAGATCGCCATTTGAGGCGCGCCGAACAGACCCGGATCGTCGAGCGTGCCGACCTTCAGGATCACCAGCGGCAGGCCCGGTCGTCGCGTTGTCAGATGGGTCCCGCATTCGCCGCAAAACTCGCGCGTCACCGGGCTTTCGAGATCGGGACGCGAGAACGTGCGCGGCTCGCCGCTCGTGTAGCGAAAGCCCTGCGGCGCCATGAGCATGAACATGTTCGGCGCGCCGCCGCTGATGTACTGGCATTCGCGGCAATGGCACTGCGCCTTGAGGCGAGGCTCGCCCTCCGCCGTGTAGCGGACTTTGCCGCAATAGCATCCGCCTTCGAATGTCATGGGATGAACCCTCCGAAGGAAGCGATTTTAGCACGCCGTGGAACAAGGACTGCCGTCGTTTCGGAGGCGGGCCGAGCGGCCTAGCGGTCGTTCGCAGCCCGCGAGAACCGCGCCTTCGGGCGCGTCGTGCGGAACTGGCCGCGCTCGATCGCGACGAAGACCAGCACGACGAGGGCGAGCGCCGTGAACCACCACATCTGCGCGGTCCCGACGCCGAGGCAGGCGAAGGCGTAGGCCGTCGCGAAGGCCGCGGTCATGCCGGGGACGACCGAGGGGCTGTTCCGCCCGGACGCGACGACGGCGGCGAACAGGGCCACCGCCGCGGCGAGCGCGCCGACGACGCCGAGCTCGTACCAGAGCTCGAGCAGGATGGTGTTCGGGGCGTTGATCGGCAGGAGCCCCTCGAGCCGTCCGCGCAGCGCGGTCTCGAACCCGTGCCCGGTGACGAGCCGCTCGGGCTCGCCCCCGACGACGGAGCGCCAGATGCGCAGCGCGCGCAGGACCGGGTGGCCGGTCTCGAGGAACAGCCCGGCGACCGGGCGCGCGAGATAGGGGATCAGCGGCGCGAGCGCCAGGAGCCCGGCGCCCGCCCAGGCGACCGCGGCGACGCCGCGGCGGCCGGCGAGCGCGGTCAGGCCGAAGGCGAGGGCGCCGACCGCGAAGGCGACCGGCGGGCTCGCCTGCGGTCCCAGAAGCGTGGCGAGGCCGACGAGCGCCGCGACCGCGAAGGCCTCGACCGGGCGTCCGCGGGAGTTGAGCCATGCCGCCGCCGGCCAGGCGAGAAGCGCGAGCACGGTGAGGCCCCGGTCGAGGTTCTGGGCCACGACCTCGGCGCTGCGCTGGACCGGCACGCCGAACCGCGCGACGGCGCAGCCGACCGCCGCCGCGAGGATGACCCCGACCGGGATCAGGTAGAGGTTCGCCGAGCGCATCCGGTCCGGGAGCGCGAGGTAGCCGGCGAGCGCCATGGCGATCGTCGCCGCGATGTTGAGGAGGCGCTCGGAGGCCTGCGCCGGAAACGGCGTCCAGATCAGGGACAGGACGCACCACAGGAGGGCGACGCCCGCCGCGATCCCGGCCGGCGAGCGGGCGATCGCCTGCGCGGTCGCCGCGACGGGGCGCTGCGCCCCGTCGATCGCGGCCGCGATGGCGACGAGGAAGACGCCGATCGGGATGAGCACGACGAGGCCGCGCCGGGTCACGAGCGCCGCCGCCGGGACGACGAGGAAGAGCGTCGCGAAGCCGACCCGCCGCAACAGGGCGGCGGCCTCCGCGGCCGGATCGGCGGTGGTGGACGAGACGCGCGCCATGGGACGTCGATGACCCGGAACCGGAGCGCCAGGCTCCGCGCGGGCACCCTAGCCGACCCTAGGGAGCCTTTCTGTGCGGTCCTTGCAACAGTCGCGTGCGGCGCACAACGGCTTCAGCCCTCCCCTCCCCGCCCGCGGATGAGGTGGATGATGCCCGAGAAGTCGGCGCCGCCCTCGCCCCAGGCGTTGTGCAGGGCGTAGACCTGGGCGGCGAGCGCGCCCATCGGAGTCGAGGCGCCGGAGGCGGTCGCGGCCTCCTGGGCGAGCTTCAGGTCCTTCCACATGAGCGCCGAGGCGAAGCCCGGCTTGTAGCCGGAGTTCGCGGGCGAGGCCGGCACCGGGCCCGGCACCGGGCAGTACGACGTCAGGGACCAGCACTGGCCGGACGAGGCCGAGGCCACGTCGAACAGGGCCTGATGCGAGAGGCCGAGCTTCTCGGCCAGCACGAAGGCCTCGCAGACACCGATCATCGAGATGCCGAGGATCATGTTGTTGCAGATCTTCGCGGCCTGCCCCGCCCCCGCCTCGCCGCAGTGGACGACGCGCTTGCCCATCCGGGAGAGGACCGGCTCGGCCTTGGCGAAGGCGTCCCCGGCGGCGCCGCACATGAAGGTCAGGGTCGCGGCCTTCGCCCCGCCGACGCCGCCGGACACAGGCGCGTCGACGGACGGGCAGCCGCGCTCCCGGGCCATGGCGTGGGCCTTGCGGGCGCTCTCGACGTCGATGGTGGAGGAATCGATCACGAGGACGCCGGGCCGCGCGGCCGGCAGGATCTCCTGCCAGACCGAGAGCACGTGCTTGCCGGCCGGCAGCATGGTGACGACCGCCTCCGCCTCCCGCACCGCTTCCACGGCGGAGCCCGCGATGCGCACGCCCTCGGCCTTAGCCGCCTCGCGCGAGGCGGGCACGAGGTCGAAGCCCGTCACGGCGTGCCCGGCCTTGACGAGGTTCGCGGCCATCGGCCCGCCCATGTTGCCGAGGCCGATGAAGGCGATGGTGGTCATGTCGGCGCTCCCCCTGTTGCGGCTCCCGCATGTATAGCCCGCGGCTAGGTAGCCCGGAACGCCTCCACGAACCGCGGATAGGCCTCGCCGAGCTCGTCGAGGACGCGCCCGCGGATGAGGGCGAGGGTCTCGGCATCCGGGTCCGGGGCCGGCGCGAGGTCGGCCGCGCAGTCGAAGGAAAAGCCCGTGCGGGCGCGGATATCCTCGACGCCGTGCTCCGGGTGCAGGCGCGCGAGCACGAAGCGGCGGCGCTCGCGGTCGAAGCGGAAGAGGGCGAGGCTCGTGACGAGGGCGTGCGGCCCGCCGCTGCGGCGCACCTGAGGCGGGCTCGCGCCGGCGGCGCTGACGAAGTCCACCTTCTCGACGAGGACGCGGGGGCTGTGCTCCTCGCGGAAGAGGATCACCCGGGGCACGACGTAATAGAGGAGGCCGGAGCCGAAGGAGCCGGGCCAGCGCGGCGAGGAGCGCGGATACGCGCCGGCGCCGACGAGGTTGATGTTGCCCTCTCCGTCGATCTGGCCGCCGCCGAGGAAGAAGGCGTCGATCCGCCCCTGCGCGGCGCAGTCGAACAGCTCGGCGCTGCCGTTGGTGAAGAAGTTGTGCCGCGCCGAGCCGAGGATCGAGATTCGGACCTCGCGGCGGCCCTGGTCGAGCGCCCGGCGCAGCATGGCGGCGGCGGCCGGGATCGGGGAGGAGGCCCCGACGGCGACGTGGCGCACCCCGTCGAGGAGGGTCGCGACGGTGGCGATCAGCCGCTCGCGGTCGGTCGCAGGCTTCATGCGAAGGCGGGCGCGCCGATGAAGCGGTCGAGGAAGGCCCGGAAGCCGTCCTCCGTGCGTGCCGCCGCGGCGTAGCGGGCGATCTCTTCGGCGTCCGCCGGGTACTCGCCCCACAGGCCGTAGGGCCTCGCGCCGTGGGGCGCGAGGGCGACGGCCTCGACGTAGAGGGCGGGGAGCACGCCGGCCGCCGTGACCTCGTCGGCAAGCAGCGAGGTCTCGCGGATGCGCTCGACGGTGACGAGGCTCGCCTTGGCGGCATAGGCCATGAGGGCGAGCTCGCGCCGCCGCCCGATCCAGACGTTGCCGTCCCGGTCGGCTTCCGCCGCGTGGAACAGGGCGAGGTCGGGCCTGATCGCCGGGATCGCCACGATCGCGTCGCCCGGCTCGAACGGGTTGTCGATGACGCGCCAGTCCGGCCGCACCTTGAGGAGGTCCGAGCCGATGAGGCCGCGCATGGGGATGAACGGCACGCCCTTCTGGGCCGCGAGAAGCCCGGTCAGGATCGCCGGGCAGGTGGCGTCGCGCAGCGTCAGCGCGCCGTCCCGCACGGCGTGCACGAAGGCCGGCGCGCCGCCGGCCTCGCCGAGCGTCACCGCGCTGGTCTCCAGAATGCTCACGCGCCCGGCCCCGATGAGGAGATCGACCTGGAGGCCGCCGGTCGGCACGCAGACGAGGTGAAGATCGCGAACGCCGCCCGCGATCAGCGGCGCCGTCGCCGCCATCGCGACGCCGGCGTAGTCCGCCGGCACCGCGACCATCGCGCCGCTCGGCACGCGGCGGCTGAGGCCTTCGAGGGAGACGAAATCGGTCATGCGGGGACAACACGCCGGGCGCGGCAGGCTGTCAACCGAAGTGCGGGCAGGAGGGCTGCAGCGGAGTAGAACCAAGAACCCCGTATCGGCGCTTCTCATGGCAGCCGGGATTGGTCGATCTGGCTCGTCTTGGCGACCATGGAAAGGGCTCGGCAATCGTGGTATATTGACAACCATTGATGATGCGGGTGATGCAATGGCGAACTCCAGTATAAGCCTTGCCCAAGCACTGGGTTTTTCAATCGACTATGGAAAGTTCATCGGAACATTATGGAATAACTACGCCGTGTTGGTTGGAGTGGCAATTGGCTGGCTCATTACACTGAGGAGTAAGGATTTACCGCTTGATTCGAATGCAAGATACATTCTCTTAGGTACATATATTGCGGCATCTGCTTACTTTTGGCTGGTACTCTGGCAAAATCATCAAATTTCAGCCCACCTTATGCTGCTAGTTGATAACCTTGCTAAGCTGGAAACTGATCATCCAGAGGTATTCAAGGACATATTTCATCGCGAGCGAAATATATGTATTTTGAACTTTACACTCTACTTTTGTCTTCCTGGATTCACTGTTTGCATAGCGACTCTAATGTGGCACCTCACGAAACCAAAATTAAATGCGGCTGAGAACAAGCAATAGCTCCTTCCTGGCGGCGATCTGAACTCACTGCCCAGGCAAGCCGTATCGGGCTGCCAACCACCATGCCCTTTGTGGCCTGTGGCGTCTGCCCTTAACCAAGCGCTAACCCTGAACGGGGAAATTCTTGCCTAGCGGCGGCGCTTCGTGCGGAGCGCCGCGTGGCCCGCAAGGGCGCTTCCAAGGCGCAAGGTTCCCTCACACGTGAACGGGGCGGTGGACTTCCTGACGCGGCTCGGGCCGGCGCGGATCGCGGCGATGGGCGTCGTGACGCTTGCCCTCGTCGGCTTCTTCGCCTTCGTGATCATGCGCGTGTCGCAGCCCGCCATGGGCGTGCTCTACGCCGATCTCTCGATGCAGGACGCGAGCGCGGTCATGAAGGACCTCGACGCCCGCGGCGTCCGCTACGAGACCCGCGGCGACGGCCAGACGATCCTCGCGCCCCGCGCCGAGCTGTCGCGCATCCGCATGGAGCTCGCCGGCAAGGGCCTGCCCGTGGGCGGCGGCGTCGGCTACGAGATCTTCGACAAGGGCGACGCCTTCTCGTCGACGAGCTTCGTCCAGGGCATCAACCACCTGCGCGCCCTCGAGGGCGAGCTGTCGCGCACGATCCGCACCATCGGGCGGGTCGAGGCAGCGCGCGTCCACCTCGTCATGCCGGAGCGGCGCCTGTTCGAGCGCGACCGCGAGCCGCCGCGCGCCTCGATCGTGCTGAAGCTCAGGGGCGAGCTCGAGGCCGCGCAGGTCAGGGCCGTGCGCCACCTCGTCGCCTCGGCGGTCGAGGGCCTGAAGCCCGAGCGGGTCTCGATCGTCGACGAGCGCGGGCGCCTCCTCGCCGACGGGGCGCAGTCCGACACGGGCGGCGCCGCCACGGACGAGCGGCAGGCGAGCCTCGAGCGGCGCCTCAAGGTCCAGGTCGAGGACATCGTCGCCGGGGTCGTCGGCCCGGGCCGGGCCCGGGTGCAGGTCACGGCCGAGCTCGACCTCAACCGCATCGAGAGCCGGTCCGAGAGCTTCGATCCCGAGAGCCGCGTCGTGCGCTCGACCCAGACCCGGAGCGAGAGCCAGGCGACCTCCGGCAGCGACGGGCCGGTCAGCGTCGGGCGCGACCTGCCGGGCGGGGCTCAAGGCGGCGGCGGCTCGTCCCGGGACGCCTCGAACAAGAACGAGGAGATCGTCAACTACGACATCTCGCGCACGACCCGCACGGAGGTGATCGAGGGTGGGCGCGTGAAGCGCCTCTCGGTCGCGGTCGCCCTCGACGGCGTCTACGCCAGGGCCGCGAACGGCGAGACGGCCTACCAGCCGCGCCCGCCGGAGGAGATCGACCGGATCGCGGCGCTCGTGCGCACCGCGGTCGGCTTCGACAAGAACCGCGGCGACCAGCTCGAGGTCGTGAACCTGCGCTTCGCCGAGGCCCCCGTCATGGCCGAGGCGAAGCCGGAGCCGCTCATCACCAGCCTGTTCAGCCCGTCGAAGGAGGACCTCCTGCGGCTCCTCGAGATCGGCGTGATCGCGCTCCTCACGCTGATCGTGCTCTTCACCGTCGTGCGGCCGATGGTCCGCAAGATGCTCGGAATCGAGAAGGCGCCCCGGCGCAGCGCAGCGGCGGCGGCGCTCGCGGGCGGCACGGGCGGGGCGGAGGACGGGTTCGAGCTGCCGAACATCGCCCGCGACGGCCAGACCGCGAAGATGATCGAGATGGCGAAGGCGCACGGCCAGATCCAGGCCGAATCGCTCGAGCGCATCGGCGACATGGTGCGCGGCAACCCGCAGGAGACGGTGTCGGTCCTGCGCAATTGGATCCACGAGCGCTAGGCGATGCCCGACCACGGCCCCCTCGACCTGGAGGACATGGACGGCGCCCAGCGCGCCGCCGTGCTGCTGCTGCTCTTGGGCGAGAAATACGGCCAGCCGATCTGGGCCCTCCTCGAGCAGGACGAGGTCAAGAAGGTTTCCTACGCCATGGCGCAGCTCGGCTCGATCGAGCCGAAGACCGTCGAGCGCCTCATCGTCGAGTTCATCTCGCGGCTTTCCTCCGGCGGCGCCGTGTCCGGCAGCCTCGACCGCACCGAGGAGCTCCTCGCCAAGATCTTCCCGGGCGAGGAGGTCTCCTCGATCATGTCGGAGATCAAGGGCGCCTCGGGGCGGCGCATGTGGCAGCGCCTGTCGCACATCGAGCCCGAGATCCTGGCGAATTACCTCCGCAGCGAGTACCCGCAGACCGTCGCCGTGATCCTCTCGCGCCTGCGTCCGGACCACACGGCGCGGGTGCTGTCGATCTTCCCGGACGACTTCGCGGTCGACGTCTGCAACCGCATGCTGCGCATGGAGTCGGTCCAGAAG
>DASVPW010000036.1:0-21866 GCA_036389455.1 Beijerinckiaceae bacterium | reverse complement strand
GTAGAGGCCGAGGGGGTTGACCATCCCCCTCTCTTCCCTGAGCGCCACGTCCCAGTCGACCTGGTCGGTAAGCGAGTACCAGGTGAAGCCGACGATCGGCACGCCGGTGTTGCGCACGCGCAGCACGTTCGCCCACTGGTTCCAGAGCCAGTCCACCGCCTCGTGGCCGCCCTCCCCCTCCATGAGGTGGGTCTCGGTGTTCATCACCGGCAGGCGGTAGCGGTCGTAGTACTGGCGGGTGATCTCGTCGTAGCCGAACACGTCGCCGGCCGAGCGCGTCGTGCCGTCGGCCGCGACCCGGTGCTCGTTCGTGACGTAGTAGTCGTTCCCCATGATGCAGTGGTGGCGCAGGTTCCGGTCGATGAAGAAGTGGTACTCCTCCCGCGTCATGCCGTTGTCGAGGAGGTACTCGTACATCTCGGAATCGACGCGGCGGCCGTAGTTGAGATCGAGCGACAGGAAGCGCCGCGCGTTCATGACCTCGGCCGGCTTGATGGCGGAAGGGTTGTCGGCGTGGAAGTACTCGGACGACTCGCTCTGGATGAAGATCGCGTCCGGCCGCACGTCGAGAATGCACGACATCGCGCAGACGTTCGCCTTGACGAGGTGCTTCAAGGCCGTGACGAAGGCGCGGTCCGAGGTCATCTGCTCGTTCCACCAGCCGTAGAGGCCCGAGAACAGGGCGCAGATGTACATCTCGTTGACCGGCGTATAGAGCTGCACCCACGGATAGCGCTCGGCGAAGGCCCTTGCGTACCGGGAGAAGAGCCGCGGGAAATCCGGGTTCTGGAAGTTGCCGATCCAGTCCGGCACGCCGAAGTGGCAGAGGTCCACGATCGGCACGAGGCCGCGGCGCTTGATGTCGCCGAAGGTCAGATCCGCGAACTCCCAGTCGTAGCGGCCGGGGCCCAAAAAGGTCTGGTGGATCGGCGGGCCGTAGCGCAGGTAGCAGATGCCGAGGTCCTGCACGAGGTCGAAGTCGGTCCGCCAGTGCCGGTAGTGGCCGCACTTCTCCATCTCGTCGATCCGGACGCGGCCGTTCTCGATCGTCGGATAGCTGTTCTCGATCCCGGTCGCGAACATGAAGGCGGGGGCTGTCATGCTGCGCTCCTGGTCCCTCGCCCCTCAGGCCTCCGCCTCGACGTAACGCGGGAAAATCGGCTCGGGTTTCGGGAGCTGAGTGCCCGAGGCGAGACGGTGCGACTCTCCGACACGGCTCATGAGGCGCGCGTCCTCGGGCACGCCGAGGAGGCCGAGGAGCTTGCCGGCGGCGTTCGGCACGAACGGCTGCGCCAGGATCGCGACGGCGCGCAGGGTCTCGGCCGTGACCCAGAGCACGGTTCCCATGCGCACAGGATCATGCTTTCGCAGGATCCAGGGTTCCTGTGACGCGAAGTAGCGGTTCGCCTCGGCGACGACGGCCCAGATCTCCGCCAGCACCGTGTGCAGGGCGAACCCCTTCATCGCCCCCCTCGCCTTCTCCGGCAGCGCGTCGGCCATGGCGATGAGCGCCTCGTCGGCCGGCGTCAGGCCGCCGGGCCGCGGCACCGCGCCGTCGCAGTTGCGCTCGATCATCGTGAGCGAGCGCTGGGCGAGGTTGCCGAAGTCGTTCGCGAGGTCGGCGTTGATGCGGGCGACGATCGCCTCATGCGAGTAGCTGCCGTCGTTCCCGAACGGCACCTCGCGCAGGAGGAAATATCGGAACTGGTCGGCGCCGTAGGCGTCGGCAAGCGCGAAGGGATCGATGACGTTGCCGACCGACTTCGACATCTTCTCCCCGCGGTTGAACAGGAAGCCGTGGGCGAAGACTCTTTCGGGCGGCGCGACGCCGGCCGACATCAGGAAGGCCGGCCAATAGACCGCGTGGAAGCGCACGATGTCCTTGCCGATGACGTGGACGTCGGCCGGCCAGTAGCGCCAGCGCAGACTCCCCTCGTCGGGGAAGCCCGCCGCCGTGACGTAGTTCGTGAGCGCGTCGACCCACACGTACATGACGTGGCGGGGGTTGTTCGGCACCGGGATGCCCCAGTCGAAGGTGGTGCGGCTGACCGACAGGTCCTGGAGGCCGCCCTTGACGAAGCTCACGACCTCGTTCCGCCGCTCGCGCGGGGCGACGAAGTCGGGGTTCGCCTCGTAATGGGCGAGGAGCCGGTCCTGGTAGGCCGAGAGGCGGAAGAAGTAGCTCTCCTCCTCGACCCATTCGACCGGCGAGCCGAGGGGCTCGCGCCGCACCCCGTCCGCTCCGAGCGTCGTCTCGGCCTCGTCGAAGTAGGCCTCCTGGCGCACCGAGTACCAGCCGGCGTACTTGCCGAGATAGATGTCGCCGGCGGCCTCCATGCGCCGCCACAGCTCCTGGCAGGAGCGGTGGTGGCGCGCCTCGGTCGTGCGGATGAAGTCGTCGTGGGAGACATCGAGCGCCGTCATCATCTCGCGGAAGCGTTGCGAGTTGCGGTCGGCGAGTCCTTGCGGCGAGAGCCCCTCCGCGACGGCCGTCTGCTGCATCTTGAGGCCGTGCTCGTCCGTGCCGGTGAGGAAAAACACGTCGCGGCCGTCGAGGCGGTGGAAGCGCGCGATGGCGTCGCTCGCGAGCGCCGTGTAGGCGTGCCCGATGTGCGGCACCCCGTTCGGGTAGAAGATCGGCGTCGTGATGTAGAACTTTTCGCGGTCGGCCATCCGGCCACATTCCCGAAGGCCGCCGGAACGTCAACCCGCGCGGCGGACCGCCTCCGCGAGATCGCCGAACAGGGCGATCACCACCGGCCGCTTGTCGAGATTGTAGATCTCGGCCTCGCGGGCCGCGCGAGCGACCTTCTCGCAGACCTCGACCAGGGGCGCGAGGCGGGCAGGGCCGGCCGCGGCGCGCGCCTCGAGGCCCTTCGAGACCCAGGCCATGGCGGTGTCGAGGGCGAGCTTGAGGTCTCCTTCCGTGCCGCGCGGCGAGACCTTCTCGGCGAGCTGGACCACGCGGCGCATGTCGAGGCGGGGGAGCTCGGACAAGAGCGCCTCCGTGCCGGCGACGATCGCGGCCTTGTCCTCGTCGAGCATTTCTATGGCGCGCCTGACCGATCCCTCGGCGAGGGCGGCGGCGCGGGACAGGTCCGCCTCCGGCGTGTCGGCCCAGGGCGGGCCCAGCGAGCGGATGACGGCGAGGAGGTCGGGCTCGGAGAGGGGCCGGAGCTGGAGCTTGCGGCAGCGCGAGCGGATCGTCGGCAAAAGGCGCTGCGGCGCGTGGCTCACGACGAGGAAGACCGAGCGCGGCGGCGGCTCCTCGATCACTTTCAGGAGCGCGTTGCCGCTCGAGGCGTTGAGGTCGTCGGCCGCGTCCACCATGCAGACCCGGTAGCCTCCCCGCCCCGCCGTCGAGGCGAAGAGGTCGAGCGCCCGGCGGACGTGGTCGACGCCGATCTCCTGGGAGTAGCCCTTGCCGTCTTTCCTCAAGCCCCGCCGCACCACGGCGAGATCGGGGTGCGAGCGGGCCGCGACCTGGCGCGCCGCGGGGTTCTGCGGATCGACCGCGAGCGTCGTCGCGCCCGGAGGCACCGTGCCGCCGTGGGCGAGGAGGAAGCGCGCGACCCGGTAGGCGAGCGTCGCCTTGCCGATCCCCTCCGGCCCGCCGATCAGCCAGGCGTGATGCAGGCGCCGGCTGCGGACGCCGTCAAGGAACGCCGCCTCCGCCTCGGCATGGCCGAACAGCGCCGCCTGCTCGCGGGGATGCGGTGCTCCCGCAAGCTGGTCGGGCTCAAGGAGGTCGGTGTCAGCCATGGGTGTAGCCCCCCTCTCCCCGCAAGCCGGGAGAGGAGAAGCGCGCTCCCGTCCGACGAAAGCCGATCCATTCAGGACGGATCATGCTTGAGCCCTCTTCCGGGCCGGCGCGGCGGCGAGGTCTTCGGCAAAGCGTCCCTCGACGGCGGCCCAGACGCGCTCCTCGACGGTGTCCGGGTCGGCCGCGGCGTCGATGACGACGCAGCGCTCCGGCTCCTTCCGGGCGATCGCCAGGAAAGCCTCGCGCAGGCGCTCGTGAAACCCTAGGTCCTCCGCCTCGAAGCGGTCGACGTCTTCGCTCGCAGCCTCGCGGCGGGCGGCGGCGCGGGCGAGCCCGACCTCCGCGGGGAGGTCGAGAATGAAGGTGAGGTCCGGCTTCGTCGCCTCGACCACGATGCGCTCGAGGCCGGCGAGGAGCTTTTGGTCGAGGACGCCCTCGCTGCCCTGGTAGGCGCGGGTCGAGTCGGCGAAGCGGTCGGAGAGGACGAAGGCGCCGCGGGCAAGCGCCGGGCGGATCTTTTCTTCCAGGTGGTCGTGCCGGGCGGCGGAAAAGAGAATCGCCTCGGCGAGCCGCCCGAGCGGCTTCGCGCCGCCGCCGAGGACCGCGCCGCGGATGCGTTCCGCGCGCTCGGAGCCGCCGGGCTCGCGGGTCGTGACGACCTCGACGCCGCGCTGTTCGAGGCGCCGGGCGAGGCGCCCGATCTGGGTCGACTTCCCTGCCCCCTCCCCGCCTTCGAAGGTGACGAAGCGGCCGCTCATCCGTAGGCGGCTCAACCGCCCGCGGCGCCGCGGCTGAAGGCGCGCTTGACGAGGCCGGTGCCGAACTCGAGGAGGCCGTCGACGGCCCGCTGCTTGAGGTCGCCGACGGGAACGTCTTCGCCGGCGTAGAGCGGCAGGTCGAGCGCCTGCACGTCGCCGCGGGTGACCCTGAGGCGCGCGACCTCGGCGCCGGCGGCGACCGGGGGCTTGAGCGGCCCGGTGTAGACGATGCGGGCCGCGACCCGCTCGCCGGTGCCGCGGGGGAAGAGGAGCCGCACCGGCTTCTTCGCGACGAGCGGCACGTTGCGGGCGCCGCCGAAGACCTTGGCCTCGCCGATCGGCTCGCCCGCCGCGAACAGGAGCCTCGCCTCGAAGGCGCGGAACCCCCATTCGAGGAGCTTGCGCGCCTCGTTCTCGCGGTCGCGGGCGCTCTTGAGTCCCATGACGACGAGGATGAGGCGCTGCCCCTGCTGCACCGCCGAGGCGACGAGGCCGTAGCCCGATTCCTCGATGTAGCCGGTCTTGAGGCCGTCGGCGCCGATGTCGAACTTCAGGAGCGGGTTGCGGTTCTGCTGGCGGATCTTGTTCCAGGTAAACTCGCGCTCGGCGAAGATCTTGTAGAGGTCCGGATAGGCCTCGATGATGTGCGCGGCGACGAGGGCGAGCTCGCGCGCCGTCACCTTCTGGTCGGGATGGTGGTAGCCGGTCGAGTTGCGGAAGGTCGACTTCGGCAGGCCGAGCTCGCGCGCCCGGCGCGTCATCATGGTGGCGAAATTGTCCTCGGAGCCGGCGATGCCCTCGGCGACGGCGATCGAGGCGTCGTTGCCCGACTGCACGATGATGCCGCGCAGCAGGTCCGAGAGCTTGATGCGGTCGTTGAGCTTCGCGAACATCGCCGAGCCGCCCGACGCGCTGCCGCCCCGGCGCCAGGCGTTCTCGGAGATCACGAACTCGCTGTCGAGGTTGAGCCGGCCCTGCTTCATCTCGTTGAAGATGACCTCGACCGCCATGGTCTTGGCCGTGCTCGCGGGCGCCACGAGCTCGTCCGCCGCCTTCTCGAACAGCACCGTGCCGGTGTCGAAGTCCATCAGGATCGCGTGCGGGGCGAGCGTCTGGAAGTTCTGGGCGGAAGCCGGGGACGCGAGAGCCATCGCGGCCACTGCGAGCGCGACCGGCGCCTGCCTGGAAAACGAAAACCCGGTCCGCAAAAACCGGACCCACTGCCGAACCATTGCGCCGCCTCGCACTTCCGGAATGCCCTGGAATGTGCGCGTTTGCGCCCCCAAAATCAACGATCCGTTAGGGGTTACCGCTCGATAGGCTTAACCTCCGCGAGAGGCGCAGGCCCGGCGCCGAAGCCTGCCCGCCATGGCGTCCAGGCGATGCCACGATGTTGCTACTGTCGCGTTCTTCCGCGCCGTGCTGACCGGCTGCGCGGATTTTCAGGACAGTCCTTCCGGATCGCCGCCCGACGCGGGGGCCCTGCCCTACCGCGCCTCCTTGAGCGCCACGAAGCGCTGCGGCTTGAGGTCCCGGAACGGATCGGACTTCGCGAAGCGGGCCGGCGGCGCCTCGGGCGGGGCGTAGTAGAGGCCGGCCATGACCGGGCGCGACGGCGGCAGGGGCGCGAGCGCGGCGACCGGGACCGGCACGCCGGCGTTCGGGATCGTGCCGAGGTCGAAGGGCCGCTCCGGCGGCAGCGGCACGCCCGCGGCGACGCGGCCCGGGACGGCGTCCTCGTCCTCCTCGATCTCGACCGGAGCCCGGCGCCCGCCGTAATGGCCAGCATAGGGCGCAGCGGGTTCGACCGCCGCAACTTCGACCCGGCCCGGACGGCCGCCATAAGGCGCAGCGCCGTAAGGGGCGCTCTCGGCCGGGGCGCGGGCCACCGGCGCCTCATCCCCGCGCTGCGGGTTCAGGAAGGCGAAGGCCCCCCGTGCTGAGGCCGAGGCGGTCTGCGCGGGTTCCTCGAGCCCGGCGAACATCGTCCGGGCGGCGCCCGGGAACGGCGCCGGGCTGCCGTCAGTGCGCAGCGTCGCGAGGAGCTTGCGGTCGTCCGAGCCCCGGGTGGAGGCGCGGCCGACGTAGTCGACCTGGACCCGGGCGGTGCCGGCGCGCTTGAAGTCCAGGGCCTCGGCGACGCCTTCCGAGACGTCCATGAGGCGGTTCGCGTGGTAGGGCCCGCGGTCGTTCACGCGCACGATGATCGAGCGCCGGTTCTCGAGGTTCGTGACCCGGGCGTAGCTCGGCAGGGGCAGGGTCGTGTGCGCGGCGGCGATCGACTGGCGGTCGAAGACCTCGCCGTTGGCGGTGAGACGGCCGTGGAAGGCCGAGCCGTACCACGAGGCGAGACCGGTGCGGGAGTAGCCGGCGGCGTTCTCGCGCGGGACGTAGGTCTTGCCCGCGATCTGGTAGGGCCGCCCGACGAGCTCGCGCCCGCCGCCCTTCGGCACGGGCTCCCCGTCCTCGACGACGCGGGGGCTCGCGGCGACCCCGTACTTCGGGTCGATCGAGCGCCCGTTCGAGGCGACCCGGGGGGCGCTGCAGTTCGCGGCGGCGAGCGCCGTCGCGACGACGGCCGCGACCTTGAGGGCCACGGGCACGCGGTCCCGTGCGCGAGACGGCACCGCGGACCTGCCGGCCTGTCCTGTTGCCATGAAGGCGCCCCGCATCCCGTGCTGCCGGCCGACCGCGGGGGCGCGGCGACCGGTCGATTCTTTGCCGTCGAGGGGACTCGTCCCCACGCCAGTATCCTCCCGGCGCGTAAATGGAAGGTTACGGCCAAGCCCGGTCAATCGCCGCCCGGCCCGAAACGGCGAAGATTCCTGCGCCGTGGATTCCGGGACACAGAAGGCGCTACGGCAGGTTCAAACGCTGCCGCAATGCGTTGCGCGGCGATGCTGATCCGCTTCCGCACCTGCGGGGGTGCCTTGCAAGGACCGCGTGAGGACCTTCGAGACGCATCCCGGCTCACACGCGCAACCTCCCGCGGCTAAGGGAAAAACCGGCCCCTTTGAGACGCCGGGCGAGATCCCTGAAGCAGCGGATCAAGCCCTTTAAGCGCCGGATCAGGTCGCGGCATTCTCTTCATCTCATCCGCGAAGGTTCTCGACCAAAGGATTGACCCTGCAGTCTCAAGCCGCTTCGACGGCCCGGGCGTCCGGGCGCTTCTCCGGCGCGAGCTCGCGCGCTTCTCGATCCAGCTCCAGAGCCGCCGGATCTCGTCCGCCGCGGCGCCTTTCGGGTTGAACTCGGTGACCCCCTGCCCCATCCCGAGCGCGTCCTGGTAGTCCGTGCGCGAGACGATGTTGGTATCGGGCAGGATGCCGAGCACGCTGAGCCCGTCGGCCGCGTCGCGGATGCGGTAGCTGCGCGGCGGCGTCTGGTTGAGGACGAAGGCGAAGCGCTTCTCGAGGCGGTAGACGGCGGCGAGCGTCGGCTTGAAGGCGCGCAGGTCGGCGGGCGTCGGCCGGCACGGGATGATGCACAGGTCCGCGGCGCGGATCGCCGCGAGCGTCCCCGGGCTGTCGACGCCGGGCGTGTCGATGAAGGCGAAGTCGTAGGCCGAGCCGTGCAGCGTCCGCATGACCTCGGCGAGCTTCGTCGCGTCGATCTGCGCGACCTCGGGGGTCTCGCCCGCCCGGTGCTCGGCCCAGTCGCTGATCGTCGCCTGCCGGTCCATCTCGAGGATGCAGACCGAGCGGCCCGCTTCCTGGGCCGCGATGGCGAGGTTGATGCAGAGCGTGCTCTTCCCGCTCCCGCCCTTCTGCGTCACGAAGGTGATGGCTTTCATGTCCTGCCCGTGCTTCTCGGATCGAAGATGCCGTGATTTGCCGCGTCCCTGCATCCTTGGATCGCCGGATCGGATGATCGGAGGATTCCTGGCCGCAAGGACGCCGTGATCCCGGTGTGCCGGGGTTTGGTTAACGGGGCCTTAACCGGGCGTCCTCGCCGCCGACTCCGGGCGCCGCTCGCCCGCACGGCCGGCATCCCGCGGGTCATGGGATCCTCCGATCCTGTGAACCCATGATCCGGGGCATTCTTTCGCCGATCGGTCGCATTCGAGCGATCGGCGACGCGAGGCCTCAACGCCTGTCGCCTAGAAGCTTCGGCATCGTTTGCCGGAGCCTGTCATGCGCCCTCTCCTCATTGCCGCCGCCTCGGTCTTCCTCGTCGCGAGCGTTTCCTCGGCCGACGCCCGCCGCTTCCGCTTCGGCTCGGTCCATGTCGGGGGCTACACCCGTTCGAGCGCCGCCCAGGTCCCGCCGCATGCGCGCCCGGCCCCGGACGGGACGCGGGCCGGCAACTGGACCGTCGGCGGCGCCGTCGTGCCGATCGCCGGCCGGTCCGGCACGCGGTCCGCATCGGCCGCGCCGAGGCGGGCATCCGGCGACGGCGGCTCGACCGGCACATCGGCCGGCGCCCTGCCGGAAGCCGCCGAGGCGCCGGCGCTCGCCTCGGCCCCGGCGGAATGGTGCCCGGCCAAGGCCGTCGCCGGGTCAGGCGCTGGCTTCTGCCTCGTCAACTGACCGCGGCTCCGCGCCCGTCCCGGCCGGGGGCTCCCGGCTTCGGCGCGATCTCCAACAGGGCCTTGAAGACCGCCGGGTTGTCCTTCCGGGTGATGCAGACCTTGATCCGGTGCGGCGGCGGGCCGTGCCGGCAGGAATGGGCGAGGTCGCCCGCGAGGATTTCGTCGCACATGACGTAGGCGTGCAGGAAGGCCTGCGGCGCCCGCCGGCCGATCCCGCCGCCGACCTTCGACCAGTGGAAGTCCGCCATGTCGGCGAGCCGGTAGGTCGCGATGCGGCGCAGGTCGTTCCACTGCCGGCGGACTCGGACGACGGGCGTGCCGGGATCGATGTCCGGCGCCGGCCCGGCGCGGCGGTGGCGGACCCCACGCCACGGCCAGGCGGGCGAGCTCGCGAGGTAGCCGCGGCAGACCCTGCTGCCCTCCCCTGTGGCCTTCATCATGGCCCGAACTGCGCCGCGGGGCGTCGCGGCCCCCTCGAGCGCCACAACCGCTGCCGCCATCAGCCGTTCGCTGCGGGCCTTTTTGGTTTCCATGCCTCTCCGACCTGTCGTGGGTTTTGCCCGCGCCGGTGGCCCAAGTCCGGATTCTCGGACGAGCTCTCCGCAGCTCGTTCGCCGACTCTATGATAAGATTATTTTCTGAGAAAGAAGGCTGTCAAGGATGAAGACGGGAAGGCCGGCCAACCTTTGGCCCCCTGCCAAGCCCTCTCCGCCGAGGCAACACTCTTCCATGGCGGCCGAAAACACCTGCGCCGACCCGGGCCGGGACGATCGGTTGCGCTTAGCCGCCGGCCACCATAGACAAGCAGGCTCAACGGCTTGGAAGGGTGGCCGAGCGGTTTAAGGCAGCGGTCTTGAAAACCGCCGTGGGTGCAAGCCCACCGTGGGTTCGAATCCCACCCCTTCCGCCAGCTTATCGCTTTCACGTCCAGCCCGCCGTCCGCTGCTCGCTTCGGTCCGGCCGTATCAGAAGCGGATGACGAGGCTGCCCTTCGCGCCGTGGTCCTGAACCTTGTCGGCAAGCTGGCCGATGTAGGACAGGCCGATCGTCGCCTGCCTCGTTACGCGGAGGTCGAGGCCGGCGTCGATCAGCGCGCTGTCGCGGGCGATCGGCACGCCGGCGACGAGGAAGCCGGCGCCGGTGTTCTGGAAGGCGAGCGGCCTCGTCGCCACGACGCGGTCGAAGGCGTGCTGCCAGGCAATCATCGCGCGCGGGACAATCGTCATGCCGTTGTCGAGGACGTAGGCGGCGGCGAGGCGCACGCCGAGGCTCGAATAGCCGACGCTCTCGTCGGTCGCTGCGCCGCGGAGCGCCGCCGAACCGCCGCGCTCGGCGAAGGCGTCGGTGCGCAGGCGGACGAAGGCGAGCCCGGCGAAGGGCTCGACCGCGGCGGCGCCGAAGCGCAGCCCGTAGCCGACCTCGCCGAACACCTGGCCGGTGCCGCCGTCGTAACTCGCCGTCGCCGCGTCCGAGAAGCCCGGGAACAGGATCGCGCGCGAGGTATCGATCCCGTGCCAAGCATAGGCGGCGCCGGCGCGCAGGTTGAACGCGCCGAAGCTCGCGCCGAGATAGCCGGCGAGGTGCGCCGTCTCGACCTCCGCGACGCCCGCCGGACCGCTGATGCGCGACTTCCCGTAGCCGGCCGCGAGTCCGACCCGGCCGAAGTCGAGGACCCGCGCGTCGAAGCCGCCGATGAAGCCGGCGAGGTCGCGGTCGACGCGCGCGGCGTTGCCGTCGCCGTCGAACCGGCCCCAGCTGCCGAAGCCCTGCGCCCACACGGCGGACGAAGGCTGGGGCGGCGCCACGACGGGCAGGGCTCCGCCCGGCACATCGGCCGCGTAAGCGGCCGGCGGACCGGCCTCGGCGAGCGCCGGAGCGCCGGGATCACCGGCGGCCTCCCGCAGCCGTCCGAGCACCGCCCCGCGGATGAAGCGGGCCTCATCGATCAGCACGCTCGCCGTGCTCGGATGGAGCTCGCCCGAGAGCGCCGCGAAGGCCTGCCGGGCGCCCGCGGCCGTGTTCTGGTTGAACACCGCGAGCGCGAGCGGCCCGCCGCCGGCGTCGAGGGCGCCGGCGACGGCAAGCTCGTTCGGCGTCGCCGCGAAGGCGGCGAAGGGGGTCCTGGCGAGCGTCAGGAGCACGCTCGTCGCCGTGTAGGCGAGGCTCGGCCTGACGAAAATGCTGGTGTTGCCGGCAAGACTGGAGAAGGTGCCGCTGACCCCGCCTGCGGCGGTCAGGATCGTGTAGGTCGTCGAAGGCGGCGGGAGGCCCGCCTGCGTCGTGACCTGGACCGTGCCGCCGTTGAGCGTCGCCGAGCCCGTGGCCGCGATCCGGTCGGATTGGCCGGCCGAATTGGTCTCGACCGCGAACACGGAGCCCGTGGCGAAGCTCGCATTGCCATTGACCGTCAGGGTGCCAATGGCAGGGCCGGGCGCGACCGTGCCGCCACTCAGGACATTGAGGCCGCCGACCGCGCCGGTGCCGGCGAGCGTGCCGCCGCTGTTGACGAACACCGTCGAGGCGAGGGAGCCGTCGACCTGCAGGGTGCCGGCGTTGATCCGGGTCGGCCCCGTATAGGTGCTTGCGGCGGTCAGGACGGTCGTGCCGGGGCCGCGCTGCTCGACGGCACCCGTGCCGGAGATCGCGCCGTTAAAGGCGAAGACGTCGGAGCGGTTGAAGGCGAGGATGCCATTGTCGACCACGTTGCCGAGGATCGAGCCGGCGGCGCCGCCGTTGCCGAGCTGCAGCGTCCCGGCGCTGATCGTCGTGCCGCCCGTGTAGCTGTTGGCGCCGGACAAGGTCAGCGTGCCGGTCCCGATCTTGGTGAGCGCGCCGCCGGTCGACGGCAGGGCGGGAGTGCCCAGGACGGCCCGGCACTGCTGGCCGGTGACGCCGCAATCGCTGATCGCGCCGGCGACCTCGGTCGAGCGGTTGTTGCCGCCGACCGTCAGCCGGTTCGGCCCGAGATAGTAATTGCCGCCGCCTTCGATCGAGCCCGCCGTCGCGCCGCCCGAGGTCACGCGCGAGAAGTCGACCACCCCGCCGGCGTTGGTGACGAAGCGCGCGTTGCCGCCGGTCGCGTTCTGCTGGAAGAAGGTGGCGCCGTCCGCATTGGTGATCACGGTCGCGTTGCCGGCCGTGGCGTTCTGCTGGAAGAGGGTGCGGGCAAACCCCTCGGTCGTGATGGTGGCATTCCCGGCCGTGCTCGAGCCGAAGAAAAGGGTCAGGCCGAAAATGTTGTTGGCCAATGCCGCGGCGCTGAGGCCGATGTTCCTGATGGTCGCGGTGCCTGCCGTGCTGTTGTTGAGGAAGTCCGTCTCGCCGAGGTTGTTGGTGATGGTCGCGTTGCCGGCGGTCGACGTCCCGCCGAATTGGGTGACGCCGAACAAGCTCGGATCCGTGGGGCTGCCGTTGTTGACGATGGTGGCGCCTGCGGCCGTGCTGCTGTTGCCGAAGAACGTGAAGCCGTTGGCATTGTTGGTGATGCGCGACGTACCGGCACTGCTGGTCCCGCCGAACTGCACGAGGCTGTCGAAGTCGAACGGAACGGCGCTGCCGGTGTTGAGGATCGTCGCATTCCCAGCGGTGCTCGAATTGGTAAAGAACAGGACCGGGAAGTCGTTGGGGCCGCTGGAGTTGGTCACCGTGATGGCGGCATTGGCCGCGGTGGTGTTCTGGCTGAACTGCACGAACGAGCTCTGGTTCACCGCGATGGTGCTGTTCGCCGCCGAACTGCTGTTCTGGAACCCGACGAAGCTGCCGGCGAAGTTGCCGCTCGTGCTGCCGTTGGCGTTGATCACCGCGCTGCCGGCGTTGCTCGTATTGGCGAAGCTTATGGACGCGTCGGTCGCCGTGATCCGCACGTTGCTGCCGGCCGTGGCGGCATTGGAAAAAGACAGGAACCCATTGAGGATGTTGAAGCTCTGCGTCGCCCCCGAGTTGTTGACGATGCCGGTGCCTGTGACGTTCAGCTGACGAAAGGTCGGGCCGATCGTGAACGTGTAGGCCGACGCCCCGGGGTTGAACCGGATGGTGCCGACGCTGGTTACGAGGTCGGAAAAGCCGATGTCGGTCCGCGAGGAGGTCGCGAAGGTCGCGGTCCCGGTCGGGACCGTCGCCGGGCTCCAATTGACGGCGCTGTTCCAGTTCCCGGAGGGCGGGTTGGGCAGCCAGGTCGCGTCCTGCGCCTGCGCCGAACCGGCAAACGCGAGCGCGCCGCCGGCGAGGAGCGTCGACGACCGCAGCCAGGCGCGCAGGGGCGAGCGTGCGACCATGGGGGGCCGCCTTCCGTGTGTGAGGGCGCTGCATCACGCTGCGCCAGCCCTTGGCGGGCGGCAATCCCTGGGTTGGGCTCGAAGCCTCAACTTCCAAGCCCTGTGTCCGAAGAGACACAGCGCGCCTGACGGCCGGGTGCAAGCCCACCGCGGGTTCGAATCCCACCGCTTCCGCCAGTCACCCGCGAATCGAGCACGCTCCGATGAGGGCTCTCGAGGAAGGTCCGGCGCCTCGCGATCGGGGCTCGCTCACGACACGGCAGTGACCTCGTAAGCGATGCTGTTTCCCATTTTCGAGTCAGTGTGAAGAGACTCACACCGGCACGGTTCGTGGTCGTGCGAGCTTCCGCTGGACGAAGCCGGTGCTTCGTATGGAGGCTCCCATGATCAACGACCGTGCTCTCTTCGGCGAGAACTTCGAGCGCCATTTGGTCGACGCCCGCATAGCGCGAGCCTGCTACCTGCGGGACTGCGCGTCTGCAACCCGTCGGAGCCCTTACTTCAAGCGGGCCGCGGCCGGCATCGGGGTTGCGACGCTCGCCTTCGTGGGGCTCGCGAACTTCGCCCCGTCCCAACAGGGCACGGCGGATCTGCCCTCGGTCTCCCCGACGGAGCTCACTGCCGCCCTCCGGACCCTGCCCGAGGCCGAAAGGTGGGATGCTCACTGAGCGCGTTCGCAACAGGTCCAAAGAAGGCGGGAGGCCAAGATGGACTCATCGACAAAGGCCTGCATGGTCCTGGCGACCGCACTCTGGGCGACCATTCTGGTTGCCGGCTTCACCGCAGCTCCGGAAAATGCGGGCTCACACGCCTGGCAGCCTGCCGCCGCGAGCAAGCTGCTCAACCGCGCCGCACGTCCGGACCTGCCGCGGCCCGCGGTAGCGCATGCGGAGCATTAGCGGCCGGAAGGAAACGGGCCGGCAAGGCGGCTGCGAGGAGCGGCACGGAGAGGAAGCACCGCACGCCGGCGCGCCGATCATCGCGCCGAGCTGCGCCGCGGCCTGCGCGAGGCTCAGCCGCCGCCGCTTCCGGCCCGGTGGGCTTCGTACTCCTGCCACGTCATGCCGGCCGGCGGCGCCGGCTGTCCCGGCACGGAGCGGCCGTAGCGGCCGCGGTAGGACGGGTCGTAGGCCGGGCCATGCCTCTCCCGCCGCCAGTCTGAGTCCTGCCGCCAGCCCGACCGGTAGCCGGGATACGCGCGAGGATCCTGGTAGCGGGGATCATGGTAGCCGGGACCGGACCGGCCGCGCTGGATGGCGTGGCCGTATCGGGCGGCGTAATCGTCGGCGCTCATGCCGGGCGGCGGCGGCCAGGGCGCATACCCTTGCGCCTGCGCCCCCGAAGCCGGGAGGAGGGCCGCGCCGCAGGTGGCAAGCGCAACCGCGATGACGAGCTTTCGCATGGAATCACCTCTTGCACGTCAACCGCGCCGGCCGACGCGTGTTCCGGCGTCGGGCCGCCCATCTTTCGCCGCGCTTGTTCCTATAAGGGCCTCGCACTACCACCTGTCGCGACGCTGACCGGCCCCTCCCTGACCGGGAACGGGGCCGCGATGCTTTGGAACCCTTCAACGCATGAACGCCCCCTCCCCTCTCCGCGCGCTGACGCCCGAGCCCGACCGCGCATCCGGCGCCGCCCCGAAGGTGTCGTTCGTGTCGCTCGGGTGTCCGAAGGCGCTGGTCGATTCGGAGCGGATCGTGACGCAGCTCCGGGCGCAAGGGTACGAGCTTGCGAAGCGGCACGACGGGGCGGACGTCGTCGTCGTCAACACCTGCGGCTTCCTCGACAGCGCCAAGGCCGAGTCGCTCGCCGCGATCGGCGAGGCCATGGCCGAGAACGGCAAGGTCATCGTCACGGGCTGCATGGGGGCGCAGCCGGAAGAGATCCGGGAGCGCTTCCCGGACGTGCTCGCGATCACCGGGCCGCAGGCCTACGAGTCGGTCGTTGCGGCGGTGCATCGGGCGGCGCCGCCGGCGCACGACCCCTTCCTCGACCTCGTGCCGCCGCAGGGGGTGAAGCTCACGCCGCGGCACTACGCGTACCTGAAGATCTCCGAGGGCTGCAACAACCGCTGCAGCTTCTGCATCATCCCGAAGCTGCGCGGCGACCTCGTCTCGCGCCCGGCCGGCGAGGTGCTGCGCGAGGCGGAGCGCCTGGTGAAGGCCGGGGTGAAGGAGCTCCTCGTCATCTCCCAGGACACCAGCGCCTACGGGGTCGACCTGCGCTATGCCGCGAGCCCCTGGCGCGAGCGCGAGGTGCGGGCGCGCTTCCTCGACCTCGCGAAGGAGCTCGGCTCCCTCGGCGCCTGGGTGCGCCTGCACTACGTCTACCCCTACCCGCACGTCGACGAGGTGATCGACCTCATGGCCGAGGGCCAAGTGCTGCCCTACCTCGACATCCCGTTCCAGCACGCCTCGCCTACGGTGCTCAAGGCCATGCGCCGGCCCGGCAACCAGGTGAAGACCCTCGACCGCATCCGCGCCTGGCGCGCGGCGGTGCCCGACCTCGCGCTACGCTCGACCTTCATCGTCGGCTTCCCGGGCGAGACCGCCGAGGATTTTGAAATGCTCCTCGCCTGGCTGAAGGAGGCGAGGATCGACCGCGCCGGGTGCTTCCAATACGAGCCGGTCGCCGGGGCGCCGGCGAACGACCTTGCGGCGCCGGTCGCCCCGGAGTTGAAGGCGGAGCGCTGGCACCGCTTCATGCGGGCGCAGCAGGAGATCGGCGCGAAGAGGCTCGCCCAAAAGGTCGGCAAGCGGCTGCCGGTGATCGTCGACGAGCCCGGCGCAATCCCCGGATCAAGTCCGGGGACCGCGAAGGGCCGCTCGAAGTACGACGCGCCGGAGATCGACGGCGCCGTCTACGTCGCCTCACGGCGCCCACTGCGGCAGGGCGACATCGTCACCGTGAAGATCGAGCGCGCGGACGAATACGACCTGCATGGGGTCGCGGTTTAGCCCGCCTCTTCCGGAGGGAGAGGCGTTTACGCGATCGCCGCGCTCGTGATCCGCCTTACCCCGGCCTGGCCCATGTTGCGCCAGGCGGCGGCGAGCGAGCCCATGGTGTCGATGCCGCGGCTCGCGTCCTCGATCACGTAGGTGTCGAACCCCGCCGCGCGGGCGTCGAGGGCCGTCCAGGCGACGCAGAAGTCGGTCGCGAGGCCGGCGACGAACGCGCGCCTGAAGCCGCGCTCCTTGAGGTAGCCTTCGAGGCCGGTGCGGGTCTTGCGGTCGGCCTCCTTGAAGGCCGAGTAGCTGTCGATGTCCCGGTTGTAGCCCTTGCGGATGACGAGCTCGGCGTGGGGGATTTTCAGCTCGTCCGAGATCATGGCGCCGCGGGTGCCTTGGACGCAGTGGTCGGGCCACAGCACCTGGTCGCCATAAGCGAGCTTCGTCGCCTCGAACGGCTTCTTGCCGGCGTGCGTCGAGGCGAAGGAGACGTGGCCGGGGGTGTGCCAGTCCTGCGTCAGGACCACGTGCGCGAAGCGCTTGGCGAGCGCGTTGATCGGGGCGATGACCTGGTCGCCGTCCTTCACGGCGAGCGCCCCGCCGGGGAGAAAGTCGACCTGCACGTCGACGACGATGAAGACGTCGTCGGCGGCGGGCTTGATCTGTTGTGCTGCGCCTTGCGCGCGTGCCTCGCTCATGGCCCCGGCTCCCACGGCGGCGACCGCGCCCGCCATGACTTGAAACGTCTCGCGCCGCGTCGGCATACCGTCTTCACGCATGATCCCCTCCTTTTTCTTAAGCGGTCGAGGAGAGGTTGCGCCGATCGGGCGACGCTGTGAAGGGGCTTAGCGCAGGCGGACCCGCTACAGCTCCTCCAGCCGGACGCCGAAGCCCGCCAACTCCGGAGCCGCCGCTTCGAGCCGCTCGTCCGGGCGGACCTCGGCGATGCTCGCATAGCCCGAGGTGCCGGGGTTGCGATGAACCCAGGCGGTCCTTTCGTTCGCGTCGATGACCCAGTACTCCGGGACGCCTTCGCGGGCGTAGAGGGCCGCCTTGCGGCCGCGGTCGTAGGCGAGGCTCGTGGCCGCGACTTCGATCAGGAGGAGGACCTCGGACACGGGGATCGTCGCGAAGCCCTCCGCCGACATGGAGGCCGCATCCTTGCACGCGACCAGGAGGTCGGGCTCGACAAGGACCGCGGCGTCGAGCTGGAGCGTGCTTTCGACATGCACCCGATAGTCGTCCGAAAGCGCCCTGGAGAGCCTGTAGACGAGTTCCGTCTTGATCCGGTCGTGCGCAAACCCCTTGGCCGACATCGCGATCAGCTCTCCGTCGATCAGCTCGATCCGCTCGTCCTCGGAGAGAATCCCGCTCTCGACCATGCGGCGCACATCGTCGGCGCTGAAGGCGCGGCGCGCGAGCCCATCCCCTCCCTGGACGACATGCACGGTCATGACGGCGGTCCCGATGGCGCCGGCATGATACATCCGGGGGCCGGATGCGCCAAAAGCCCGACCCCCGCCGTCATCCCGGCCCGACGGTAAACTCCGCGCAGAGACCCGAAGATCGCAGGCCGCAGAAGGCGCCTCATCGTCGGACGATCCTCGGGTCGCGGCGCGCTCCGCGGCCTGAGGATGACGCCGTGTGAGTTACTGCGGCAGCTTGTCGTCGATGCCCTTGACGTAGAAGTTCATGCTGAGGATCTGCTCGTCCGAGAGCGCCGAGCCGCCCTTGCACTCGACCGCCGAGCCGTCCTGCTTCGCGATCGGGCATTTGAAGGGGTTGAGTTGTCCGGATTTGATGGCGTTCTCCGTGTCTTGCGCCATCTTCTTCACGTCGTCCAGCACGTTCTTGTAGGGCGCCATGACGACCATGCCCTCCTTCAGGCCGTGCCAGGTGTCCTCGGATTTCCAGGTGCCCTCGAGCGCCGCCTTCGTCCGCGCGACATAATAGTTCGACCAGTCGTCGACGATCGCCGTGAGCTGGGCCTTCGGGGCGAAGCGCTCCATGTCGGAGGCCTGGCCGAAGCCGAATTTGCCCCGCGCCTCGGCGGTCTGGAGCGGCGCCGGGCTGTCGGTGTGCTGGGCGAGCACGTCGACGCCCTGGTCGAGGAGGGCCTTCGCGGCGTCCGTCTCCTTCGCCGGGTCGTACCAGGAGTTCACCCACACGACCTTGATCTTGACGTTCGGATTCACCGACTGGGCGCCCAGGAAGTACGAGTTGATGCCGGAGACCACCTCGGGGATCGGGAAGGCGCCGACGTAGCCGATGGTGCCGGTCTTCGTCATCCTGCCCGCGATCTGGCCGATGATGTAGCGGCCCTCGTGGAACTTCGCCGCGTAGGTCGCGAGGTTCGCCGAGCGCTTGATCCCGGTCGCGTGCTCGAACTTCACGTTCGGATAGCGCCGCGCGACGCGCACCGTCGGCTCCATGAAGCCGAACGAGGTCGTGAAGATCAGGCCGTGGCCGGTGCGGGCGAGGCCCTCGATGGCGCGCTCCGAGTCGGCCTCCGGCACGCTCTCGACGAAGGTGGTCTCGACCCGGTCGCCGAGCGCCTTCTCGATGGCTTTCCGGCCCTGGTCGTGCTGGTAGCTCCAGCCGAAGTCGCCGACCGGGCCGACGTAGATGAACCCGATCTTGAGCTTCTGCTGGGCGCTCGCGCTTCCCGCCGCGAGCGCGAGCGCGGCGGCAGCCGCGAGGCTGAGAATGCGTGTCATGGGATCGCCCCTCGTGGATTCCAATGCGCCGATTCCTTGCAGGTCGCGGGCCATCCGGCAATCACCTCCCGCGCGTTAGCCGCGCGGGCAGGCGACCTCGGCGACCGCCAATCGCCTGAACGTCAGGCGGCGCTCAGAGCCCGGTCGACCGCGTCCGGCTCTCGCGCAATCACCTGGAGATAAGCGAGCGCGACGGAGTCGGGAACCGAGCGGCCTTGCTCTCAATCGCGCAGGCGGGCGACATTGATGCGGTAGCGCGCCGCGAATTGCGTCTGGCTGAGACCCGTGCGCTTGGGGCCTCCCGGAGGAGCTGGATCGTCTCGATCTTGGTGAGCTCTTCCTCGGTGAGGGGCGGGTTGTCCGGATCGCTCTCGGCGGCGGCTGTGATCTCCTCGTCCGTCATGGCGTCCAGACGGGCGAGCTCTTCGGCGCTCATCTTAGGAGGATTGTTCGGGTCGAGCCTATACCTGACTGTCGGCATAACGGCGCTCCTCGGGGCGGTTAGCGCGACGGGCTGAGATGATACGGCGCCTGCCATCGCGCAAGTAGAACCACGCACGTCTCATTCCTGGTTGAAATGGCTACGCTCCGCAGTCTCATCATTTTGCTGGACGAAATTTCCTACGACACCTTGGATCTGGATGGGTCTGCCGTCAGGACCGGTGAGCGGTTGGGGTGTTTTGCCGAAATCTGCTCGGCCATGAACTTCAGGATGGTCGGTCACTGCGCGCCGCTTCAGTTCTTCAGCGAGCTCCTGGACTTCTGTCTTAGAAAAATAGTGACGGAGCTGCGGGCGGTTCGCGGTCCCGCTGCTCTGCTGCTCTTGTCGTGCGCCTTCCCTTGGCCATAGAAGAGATTGAAAAAACAATGGGTGCTTGGGTAATTATGTCATTAGAGGGCCAGCTATGTTGGAAGAGCTCGTTATCGCCTGCGAAAAGACGGCTGCTGCGATTACTAATATTGCCGGGATCGTTGAAAAGAACATCCGATCCGCATATGAAATATCAGATTACATCAAAGCTCGTCGTCAGCTAAATTTGTGGACGAGATTGTTATGGAAAATTGAAAGTTTATATGGATTACAGCGATCTATTCCGGAGTCGTTGCGAGTAATAGCAGAACAGATACTGCCCCGCAATGAGGAATACGCCAGATACGAATTAGCTAAAGCTTTCGATGAAATAGCTTGTTTTGCTGGCGAAGTTAAAAAACTTTTGCAAGATTCTCGCAACGAGCTAATATTTGAAAATGTACGACTCTATGATGATTTATTAACCGGCATGAACTTTCGCATTAAATTCTTCGAAATTTTGGAGCGAGAACAGTTTACCGTACATCAAGGTGCCGTCCCTACCTTGCTGCGCTTGGCGGAGGTTTACGAAGAAATGATCCGTAAGCTGCAGGGAAACCGAGATTCCCTAGCTGAACTTGTGAAGGCGGAAAGGCCAAAGCGGGGCCATTGTCGCTAAAGCCGATTCTTTGCACATCTTCGATGCAGCGTGCGACGAGGTAGTCCGCTCCGACCATGATGGCACGCTTCCAAACTCGTCCTGATCGGGCGAGAGCGTTCCTTTCTCGCTCTTCACCTCAAGAAGTAGGCGTGCCCGCTCTTAACAGCGCGAGGATGTTGGACAGGTCGCTAGGCGTGTGCTTCGGCAGCTAGCGGAAAAAGCCCTGGCGAGCATCGTGAATGGAACCAACGAAGCGTGGCTGAGTTGCTCGTCGCTCGCGGTCGTTGTCATGGCACTATCGATCCGGCACGAACGGCGCCCCGAGCGAGCCCGGCGCGCCGACGGCGCGGCCGCGCCAAGCCGAGAGGAGGACGAGGGCGAGGATCGTCGCGACGTACGGCACGGCCGAGAGGAGCTGAGACGGCAGCCCGATCTGGCCGGCCTGGACATGGAGCTGGAGCACCGTCGCGGTGCCGAAGAGGTAGGCGCCGGCGAGCGCCCATCCGGGCCGCCAGGCCGCGAAGACCACGAGGGCGAGGGCGATCCAGCCCCGCCCCGCCGTCATGCCCGGCGACCAGAAGCGGGTGTAGACGAGGGAGAGGTAGACCCCGGCGAGCCCGGCGGAGGCGCCGCCGAAGAGGATCGCGAGGAGGCGCACGCGCAGCACGGGGAGGCCGAGCGCATGGGCCGAGACGTGGTTCTCGCCGACAGCGCGCAGGGTCAGACCGGCGCGGGTGCGGGCGAGGAACAGGGCGACGGCGACGGTCAGCGCAAGCGAGACGTAGACGAAGGCATCCTGCCCGAAGAGGAGGCGGCCGACGCCCGGCAGGTCGGCGAGCCCCGGCACGTGCACGTGCGGGATCGGGTCGCGCCGCGCCCCGACGTAGGGCGCGCCGATGAGGCCCGAGAGCCCGAGGCCGAGGATCGTGAGCGCGAGCCCCGAGCCGACCTGGTTCGCGGCAAGCCCGAGCACGGCGAGGGCGAAGAGCGCCGCCATGGCGGTGCCGGCGGCGACGCCGACCGCGATCCCGGCGGCAGTCGAGTCGAACGCGATGGCGGCCGCGAAGCCGCAGGCCGCCCCCATCGCCATCATCCCCTCGACCCCGAGGTTGAGGACGCCGGCCCGCTCCGCCACAAGCTCTCCGATGGCCGCGATGAGCAGCGGCGTCGCCGCCGTCACGATGGTGAGGAGGATTGCTTCGAGGGCAGTCATAGCCAACCTCTCCCGGAGGGAGAGGTCGAGTCGCGCGCCAGCGCGACCGGGTGAGCGACTGTCTTTTTGGTCAAGCGGTTTTGGGCTGCCATGGCTGTTGATCGCGGACGATGGCGTTGAGGATGGTAAGGAGCTTTCGGGCTGTGGCCACGAGGGCGACGAGCTTGGGCTTTCCGGCTGCAACGAGGCGGTCGCGGAAGGCCTTGAGGTC
>DASVPW010000035.1:0-6312 GCA_036389455.1 Beijerinckiaceae bacterium | reverse complement strand
CCGCTCCCCTTGTCGGCGATATCGGCTCCTGCGTGACGGCGCTGCTCGAGGGCATGGGCGCCAATTGGCCCGCTCCTCCGGCCGACTGGACCGGCGCCGTCTCGAAGAAGCGCGAGGAGAACGTCGCCAAGATGGCGCCGCGTCTGATGAACAACAACGTGCCGATGGATTACCACGGCGCGCTCGGCGTCCTGCGCACGATCATCAAGGAGCGGCCGGACGCGATCCTCGTCAACGAGGGCGCCAACACCCTCGACCTCGCCCGCGGCGTCATCGACATGTACCAGCCGAGGAAGCGCCTCGACGTCGGGACCTGGGGCGTCATGGGCATCGGCATGGGCTACGCCATCGCCGCGGCGGTCGAGACCGGCAAGCCCGTGCTCGCGGTCGTAGGCGACTCGGCCTTCGGCTTCTCCGGCATGGAGGTCGAGACGATCTGCCGCTACAACCTGCCGGTCTGCGTCGTCGTGTTCAACAACAACGGCATCTACCGCGGCACCGACGTCAATCCGGCCGGCGCCGATCCGGCCACCACCGTGTTCGTGAAGGACGCCCGCTACGACAAGCTTGCGGAAGCGTTCGGCGGCGTCGGCGTCAACGCCACCTCGCCGGACGAGCTGAAGCGGGCCGTGAACGCCGCAATGGATTCGGGGAAGCCGACGCTCATCAACGCGGTGATCGACCCGGCATCCGGCAGCGAGAGCGGCCGCATCGGCAACCTCAACCCGCAGAGCCAGCTTCGCAAGAAGCCGACGCAATAGCAGCCGGTTTCCAGCACCAAAAGGGCGGCCCGGTCTCAAGGATCAGGCCGTCCAGGAAAACTCTAAGCAAGTCGAGAGGAACGAACATGGGCAAGGCACTGGACGGCGTCCGCATCCTGGATTTCACCCACGTGCAGTCGGGGCCGACCTGCACCCAGCTCCTCGCCTGGTTCGGCGCCGACGTGATCAAGGTGGAGCGTCCCGGGACCGGCGACATCACCCGCGGCCAGCTCCGCGACGTCCCCAACGTGGACAGCCTCTATTTCACGATGCTGAACCACAACAAGCGCTCGATCACCCTCGACACCAAGAACCCCAAGGGCAAGGAGGTGCTGGAGGTGCTGATCAAGTCCTGCGACGCGCTGGTCGAGAACTTCGCCCCCGGCGTCCTCGACCGCATGGGGCTGACCTGGGAGCACATCCAGTCGCTCAACCCGCGCATGATCGTCGCCTCGATCAAGGGCTTCGGCCCGGGGCCGTACGAGGACTGCAAGGTCTACGAGAACGTGGCGCAGTGCGCCGGCGGCTCGGCCTCGACCACGGGCTTCCGTGACGGCCTGCCGCTCGTCACCGGCGCGCAGATCGGCGACTCGGGAACCGGCCTGCACCTCGCGCTCGGCATCGTGACGGCGCTGTTCCAGCGCGAGAAGACGGGCCGCGGCCAGCGCGTCACCTGCGCCATGCAGGACGGCGTCCTCAACCTGTGCCGGGTCAAGCTGCGCGACCAGCAGCGCCTCGCCCACGGGCCGCTGAAAGAGTACAGCCAGTTCGGCGAGGGCATCCCGTTCGGCGACGCGGTGCCGCGCGCCGGCAACGATTCCGGCGGCGGCCAGCCGGGGCGCATCCTCAAGTGCAAGGGCTGGGAGAGCGACCCCAACGCCTACATCTACTTCATCACCCAGGCGCCGGTGTGGGAGAAGATCTGCGACGTGATCGGCAAGCCCGAATGGAAGACCGATCCGAGCTACGCCAAGCCCGAGGCGCGCCTGCCGCGGCTCAACGAGGTCTTCGGGACGATCGAGGAATGGACCATGACCAAGACCAAGTTCGAGGCCATGGACATCCTCAACCAGTACGACATCCCGTGCGGCCCGATCCTCTCGATGAAGGAGATCGCCGAGGACCGTTCGCTCTACGAGACCGGCACCCTCGTCGAGGTCGACCACCCGACCCGCGGCAAGTACATCTCGGTCGGCAACCCGATCAAGCTCTCCGATTCCCCCTCCGAGGTCGCCCGCTCGCCGCTCCTCGGCGAGCACACCCAGGAGATCCTCCGCGACGTGCTCGGCTTCACCGAGTCCCAGGTCGAGGAGATCGAGGGCTCCGGCGCCCTCGGCGGCGGCGCCCACCGCATCGCGGCGGAGTAGGCCCGCCGGCAGGCCCGATGGTCGCATCCGGAGGCCGGCCCGGTCGCGGGCCGGCCTTTTTGCGTCGAGGTCGCGCGACTCCCCGGTTGCAGATGGACGCCTTCTCCGGCACATTCACTCGTTGTGGATTGATCCATTGCGGAGCATCAGTTGAGAGGGTGTAATGCCATGCTTTGCGCACGAATGCTGAAAGCGGCACTGCCGCTCCTGCTCGTCCTTGCCGCACAGGCGGCATCGGCCCAATCGCCCGGAAATCGGGTCGGCGGGCGCATCGAGAACGAACCTGAAGCCGGGTTGGACCAGGCAACTGGGAGCTCGAGGTGGTGCAGGTTGCCCAGTCCGGGTCCCAGGAAGAGAGGCTGCAACTACGACAGAGAATACCAGGTAAACGCTCCATGCCGGTGCACGGGCAGCAACGAGGTTGGCAGCATCGCCGAGTGATGGGCTCGGTGCGACATCGCATCCCGGGACTGTTGCCGTCGACCGCCGGCGTCCTGGCGCTCGTGCATCTTGCGGCGCACGGCATGAGCTCGGCCGCGGCGCAGCCTCAAGATCCGTCGCGGCAGGTCATTGCATGCATCGACAAATATTTGGGGCCGATCAATCCTCCCGGCGAGATCGCAAAGATCACAGCGTATGGCAAGGCATGCGCGGAGCTGATCCGTCAGCAGAATAGCGCCGACTTCGGCGTGGCCAGCAACGCCGTTCTCGTCAACCAGCGCTTCAACACGAACGTCCTTCTATGGATGGTGGTCGGCATCACGTTGTCCGGCGTGCTCCTTGCCGCCCTTCAGCTGCTCGGAAGCTATCGTTTGGCCCAAGCCGGACATGGCCAGTTCGCGGACGGCAGCGAGGCCAACCTGGAGACGGGCAAAGTTGCCGTGAAGTCGTCGGTGGTGGGCGTCATCATCCTGGCGATGTCGCTGGCTTTCTTCGTCATATTCGTCAAGTACGTGTACCCGATCACCGATTCGAAGGGGAACCCGATCGGCGCTCCGCCGTCCGGGATGGTCGGGGGGAAGATCATTGAGGAACCGGACGCGGACGGCGCACCTGCAAAGCCTTCCCCGCCCTGAACGGCGGACGGGCCAGCCGACCGTTTAGCCGTCGAAGACGCCGTACCTCTCCACGTGCGCCGCCAGCCCCAGCGTGTGGTCGCGGACGAGCCGCTCGGCCAACTCGACGTCGCGGCCCTCGAGCGCCGCGATGATGCGCATGTGGTCCTCGATCGAGCGCCGGGCGCGGTCCTGCTGGCGCATGGACACGGCGCGGATCGCGCGCATGTGGATGAACAGGTTCTCGGTCATCTCCTCGATCAGGCGGCAGCCGCCGAGGCGGATGATGGTCTGGTGGAACCTGATGTTCGCCTGCGAGTACTCGTCCGGGTGCTCCTCGGGCTTCTCGGTCTTGAACTCGTCGAAGACGTGGCGAAGCCCCGCGATGTCGGCGTCCGCGGCGCGGGAGGCGGCAAGGCGCGCCGCCATGCTCTCCAGCGCCGCCCAGACCAGGATCATGTCGATGATCTCGCGCTTCGACTTGCGCACCACGAAGATGCCGCGCCGCGGCACCGAGCGCACGAAGCCCTCCTGCTCGAGGAGCGTCAGCGCCTCGCGGATCGGCGTGCGGCTGACCCCGAGGTCCTGGCTGAGCTGGCGCTCGTCGAGGCGGATCTCGTGCGGATGGCCGTAGATGTCCATCTCGGTGATCGCCTTCTTGATCGCGTCGTAGGCGAGCGTGCGCAGGCTCACCGTCAGTTCGAGCGGCGCGATCTTCAGCTTCGGCGGTGCCGTCATGGCCTCCACGGTCGACTCCCGGTCATCATCTGCGTGAACCTCATTCCGCCTGCACGGGCTCCTGGCGCCCCGGGCGCAGCCGGCCGAGCGCGCGCGAGATCAGGGGCCAGAACAGCATGAGGAGCGCGAGCGTCACGATCGACCCGACGAGCGGGTTCGACCAGAAGATCGCGACGCTCCCCTGCGACACCAGCATGGCCTGCCGGAACGAGCTTTCGGCCATGTCGCCGAGGACGAGGGCGAGGACGAGCGGCGCCAGCGGATAGCCGAGCTTCTTGAACAGGTAGCCGAGCACGCCGAAGACCAGCATCACGGCGATGTCGAGGGGCGCATTGTGGACCGTGTAGGCGCCGACGGCGCAGATCACCAGGATGATCGGCGCGATGATGCTGAACGGCACCCGCAGGATCGCCGCGAACAGCGGCACGGTCGTCAGCACCACGATGAGGCCCGCGACGTTGCCGAGGTAGATCGAGGCGATGAGGCCCCAGACGAAGTCCCTCTGCTCGACGAAGAGAAGCGGCCCCGGCTGGAGTCCCCAGATCAGGAGGCCGCCGAGGAGGACCGCCGCGGTCGGCGAGCCCGGGATGCCGAGCGTCAGCATCGGCAGGAGCGCGCTCGTGCCGGCGGCGTGGGCGGCGGTCTCGGGGGCGAGCACGCCTTCGATCTCGCCGGTGCCGAACTTCGGCCCGTTCCTGGAGAAGCGCTTGGCGAGGCCGTAGCTCATGAACGAGGCCGGCGTCGCGCCGCCGGGCGTGACGCCCATCCAGCAGCCGACGATCGCGGCGCGGACCGCGGTCACCCAGTACTTGGGCAGCTCCTTCCAGGTCTGCAGCACGACGCGCATGTTGATCTTCGCGCTCTTGCCCTTGAACTCGAGCCCTTCCTCCATGGTGAGAAGGATTTCGCCGACGCCGAAGAGCCCGATCACGGCGACGAGGAAGTCGAAGCCGCGCAGGAGCTCGGTCGAGCCGAAGGTCATGCGCAGCTGCCCCGTCACCGTGTCGAGGCCGACGGCGGCGAGCGCGAAGCCGAGCATCATCGCGGCGATCACCTTGAAGGGCGACTCCTTGCCCATGCCGACGAAGCTGCAGAAGGTCAGGAGGTAGACCGAGAAGAACTCGGCCGGCCCGAACTTCAGGGCGAAGCGCGCGATCAGCGGGGCGAGGAACGTGAGGAGCAGCGTCGCCACGAAGGCGCCGAAGAACGAGCCCGTGAAGGCGGTCGCGAGCGCCTCGCCGGCGCGCCCCTTCTGGGCGAGCGGATAGCCGTCGAAGGTGGTCGCGACCGACCACGGCTCGCCCGGGATGTTGAACAGGATCGACGTGATAGCGCCGCCGAACAGCGCGCCCCAGTAGATCGACGACAGCATGATGATCGCCGAGACCGGCGACATCGAGAAGGTGAGCGGCAGGAGGATCGCGACGCCGTTCGCGCCGCCGAGGCCGGGCAGGACGCCGATCAGCACGCCGAGGAAGATGCCGACGAACATGTAGACGATGTTCATCGGGTCGGCGAGGACGCCGAAGCCGTGGATGAGGGACGACAACGCTTCCAAAAAAATCTCCCGCGGGTCGGCCGGCTTAGCGGCGCTTGATGCTGTCGGGCGGTCCGGGTCAGTAGCCGAGCGCGGTCTCGAGCGGCCCCTTCGGCAGGGGCACGAGGAACCACACCTCGAACATGAAGAAGAGCGCGACCGGGATCAGGATCGCGACCGGCGCGATCTTGTAGAGCGGGTACCTGCCGAGCCATGCCATGAAGAAGGCGATGAAGATCGCCGAAGAAACGTAGAGGCCGAGAAGCCAGATCAGCCCGACGTAAACGACCGTCGGGACGAGGACCTGGACCACCCGCACGAGCTCGGAGCGGCCGACGAAGCTCCCCGATCCTTCGTGCCGGGCGAGGAGGTGCGTGCCGAAGGTCACGGCGCTCGCCACGAACATGATGATGCCGATGTAGAACGGGAAGTAGCCGGCCTGCGGCCCGTCCGCGCCCCAGCGCGCGCCGATGCGCCAGTTGTCGTACATCACGAGACACGAGACCGCGACGAAGA
Organism: Beijerinckiaceae bacterium; assembly: GCA_036389455.1. GTDB lineage: Bacteria > Pseudomonadota > Alphaproteobacteria > Rhizobiales > Beijerinckiaceae > JAJKJG01. Next base: position 338 of record DASVPW010000035.1, on the reverse strand, counting down.
GCCCGGAGACCAGGAGCTCCATCGTGCGGTTCGAGACGGTGTGCTCGCTCCGCTCCGCTTCATGCGCCATTGTGGTTTCTTCTGACGGTTGAGGATGCGAGGTGAAGGCGCTCCGGGCGGACCCGGAGCGCCGGCCGGGAGGCTTTTAGGACTTCGGAGCCAGGAAGCCGGCCTTCTCCATGAGGGTGCGGTGGGTCTCGTCCGCCTTCTTGACCCAGTTCCGGTACTCGTCGCCGGACATGAAGGTGGTGTTGAAGGCGCCCTTCGCCATGAAGTCCTTCCAGTCGGGCGTCTCGCGCACCTTCTTGAACAGGTCGACGTAGAAGGCGACCTGGTCG
>DASVPW010000034.1:0-13431 GCA_036389455.1 Beijerinckiaceae bacterium | reverse complement strand
AACGTGGTCACGGCCGACCTCGGCGGCACCTCCTTCGACGTGTCCCTCGTGGTCGAGGGCGAGACCTCGCTCGCGGCCCAGACCACCATCGACTTCGGCCTCGTCATCCGCACGCCGCTGATCGAGATCACGACCATCGGGGCGGGCGGCGGCTCGATCGCCGCGGTCGACGCCGGCGGGCTCCTCCAGGTCGGCCCGCAGAGCGCGGGCTCCGACCCCGGCCCCGTCTGCTACGGACAGGGCAACGCGCGCCCGACCCTCACCGACGCGAACCTCGTGCTCGGGCGCATCAACGCCGCGCGCCCGATCGGAAGCGGGCTCGCACGCCTCGACACGGAAGCAGCGAAACGCGCGATCGAGCTCCACGTCGGCCGCCCGCTCGGGCTCGACCCGGTGCGCGCCGCCGAGGCCATCGTGCGGGTCGCGAACGCCCGCATGGCGGGGGCGATCCGCCTCGTCTCGATCGAGCGCGGGCACGACCCGGGGAAGTTCGCGGCCCTGCCCTTCGGCGGCGGCGGCGCCCTCCATGCCGGCGCGCTGATCCGGGACGTCGGCCTCAAGGCCGCGATCGTGCCGCGCTATCCGGGCGTCACCTCGGCGTTGGGCTGCGTCATCGCCGACATCCGCCACGACCAGGTGCAGACTCTCAATCTCGGCCTTGATGACCTCGATGCGGAGGCGCTCGCCCGCCGCATGGCGGCCGAGGCCGGCGCGGCGGTCGCGGTCGTCGAGGCGGCGGGGCTTCCGGTCGAGCGGATCGACACGGCTTTCGCCCTCGACATGCACTATGCCGGCCAGACCCACACGGTCTCGGTGCCGCTGCCGACGGCGCTTGCGCAGGGCGCCGTGGCCCTGACCGGCGAGATGGTGCGCGCCGCCTTCGAGCGGGCCTACCAGGCCTCGTTCAGCCGGCTCCTCCCCGGCATCCCGGCCCGGATCGTGAACCTGCGCACGACCGCGACCGGACGGCGGCCGCACTTCGACCTTGCGGCGCTCGCCCCCCGCGCGGACGCCTCGGTCGAGGCGGCGCGGCGCGCCACCCGCCCGGTGTGGTTCGACGGCGCATGGCACGAGGCCGCGGTGCTCGACCGCCTCGCCTTGCCCGTCGGGGCGATCATCGACGGCCCGGCCGTCCTGGAGCAGCCCGACGCCACGACGGTGATCGACCCGGGCCTTTCGGCCCGCGTCGACCGGCTCGGAAACGTCATCGTGGAGCGCGCCGGATGAGTGGATCCATTCCAACGGCGAACACCGCCCTCCTCCTCGTCGACCTGCAGAACGACTTCCTGCATCCCGACGGCGCCTACGGCCGCGCCGGCCAGACCGCGCCGGAGATCGCGGCGCTGCCGGCGCGGCTGAAGCCCCTCGCCGACCGCGTGCGGGCGCACGGCGGATGGATCGTCGCGACGCTGTTCACCCTGGTGCCGGTCAAGGGAGAGCCGCTGATCTCGCCGCACCTGAAGGAGCTGCGGCCGTTCCTCAAGAGGGGCGACTTCGAGCCCGGCGCCTGGGGCCACCGGCTCGTCGAGGCGCTCGAGCCGGCGGACGTTGTCATCGAGAAGATCGCCTACTCGGCCTTCTACATGACCCGGCTCGAATGGGTGCTGCGCCGCTGCGAGGTCCGCCGCCTCATCGTCGCCGGCATCGTGACGAACGGCGGGGTCGCCTCGACGGTGCGCGACGCGCATGTGCGCGACTTCGACGTGACGGTGCTCTCGGACGGCTGCGCCGCCTTCTCGCCGGAGGTGCACGAGACCGCCATCGCGGCGCTGCGCCCGGTGTGCCGCGTTGCCACTATCGCCGAGGCGATGGCCGAGCTCGCGCTGTGAGCGTGCGGCCGGCCGCCGGCGTCGCCTTCACGGCGGAAGCGCCGCTCGTGATCGTCGGGGCGGGCGCGGCCGGGCTCGTGGCGGCGCTTGCGGCGCAGACCGCCGGCGCGGAGGCGCTCGTCGTCGAGCGCGATCCCGTTCCGCGCGGCTCGACCGCGCTCTCGGCCGGGCTGATCCCGGCGGCGGGGACGCGCTGGCAGCGCGCCCAGGGGATCGACGACGGCCCGGAGCATTTTGCGGCCGACATCGTGGCGAAAGCGAAGGGCGCGCCGGATCCTGCCCTGGTCGAAGCCGTCACGCGGGCCGCCGGGCCCGCGCTCGAATGGCTCGCCGACCGCTACGGCCTGCCGTTCTCCCTCGTCGGCGACTTCCGCTATCCCGGCCACGGGCGGCTTCGCATGCACGGGCTCCCGAGCCGCTCCGGGGCGGAGCTGACGGACCGCCTGCGCGAGGCCGCGGCCGCGGCGGGCCCCACGCTCCTCTGCGACGCCCGCGCGACCGCGCTCTTCGCCGAGCCCGACGGGCGCATCGCCGGACTCGCGCTTTCGCGGCCCGACGGCGCCGAGGAGCGCATCGCCTGCCGCGCCCTCGTCCTCGCCTGCAACGGCTTCGGCGCCAACAGGGCGCTCGTTCGCCGCCACATTCCCGAGATGGCGGAGGCGCTCTATTTCGGGCACCCCGGCAACGAGGGCGACGCCCTCGCCTGGGGCGAGGCGCTGGGCGCCGCGACCCGCCACCTCTCGGGCTACCAGGGCCACGGCTCGGTCGCCCATCCGCACGGCATCCTGATCACCTGGGCGACGATCACCGAGGGCGGCGTCCAGGTGAACGCCGAAGGGCGGCGCTTCTGCGACGAGACGCAAGGGTATTCCGAAGAGGCCGCGCAGGTGCTGGCTGAGCCCGGCGGCATCGCCTGGACCGTGTTCGACGGGCGCATCGCCGGCATCGCGCGGCAGTTCGAGGATTTCCGCGCCGCGGAGGCGGCGGGCGCGATTCTGAGCGGGCCAAGCTGGGAGAGGCTTGCGGCGGCGATGTCCTGGCCGTCGCCGGATGCGGCCGCGGCCTTCCTCGCCACCATGGCGGAGGTCGAGGCCATGAAGGCCGCCGGCCTCGCCGACGGGTTCGGGCGCTCCTTCGCCGGCGCGCCGGCGCTTGAGGCGCCGTTCCACGCGGTCCGGGTCACGGGCGCGCTGTTCCACACACAGGGCGGGCTCGTGGTCGACGGGCAGGCGCGCGTCCTGCGGCCGGACGGGAGCCCGCTGCCGAACCTCTTCGCGGCGGGCGGCGCCGCCTGCGGCGTCTCGGGGCCGACCGCGGCGGGCTACCTCTCGGGCAACGGGCTCCTCACCGCCGTGACGCTGGGGCGCCTCGCCGGAGAAGCGGCCGCGCGCTGCGTCACAGCATGATCCCGAAAAGTGGGAACCGGTTTTCGGAAAAGATCATGCCGAACAGGGAAACGCTCACACCTCGGCGTAGCGCTTCTCGAACGCCCACACGTCCGGGAAGCCGACGAGATCGTGCAGCTCGGCCATGGTGTAGGCCGGCACCGGCGAGCCGTCGGTCGAGCCGTGCTCCTTGAGATGGCGGTAGTTCGCCTCGAAGGCCGCGCAGGCGACCGCCATGCCGGCCGCCGGGTAGATCGCGATGTCGAAGCCGAAGCGCTTGAGCGTCTCGGCCGGGACGACCGGCGACCTGCCGGTCGGCACCATGTTGGCGAGGAGAAAGGCGTCGATCGCCTCGCCCACGCGCTTGAACTCGTCCTCGGTCTCCGGCGCCTCCACGAAGACGACGTCGGCGCCGGCGCGGGCGAACTCCCGGCCCCTGGCGATCGCCTCGTCGAGGCCGAGCCCGGTGCGGGCGTCGGTGCGGGCGACGATGAGCGTGTCGGGGCGGGTGCGCGCGTCGAGGGCGACCTCGATCTTGCGGCACATGTCGCGGGTCGGGATCACCCGCCGGTTCGGCGTGTGGCCGCACTTCTTCGGCATCTCCTGGTCCTCGATCTGGATCGCCTGGACGCCGGCGGCCTCGTAGCCGCGCACGGTCTCGCGGACGTTGAGGAGCCCGCCGAAGCCGGTGTCGGCGTCGGCGATGAGCGGCGCCTGGACGGCGCTCGCGATGGTGCGCGCCCGCTCGACCATGTCGCGGTAGGTGACGAGCCCGGCGTCGGCGACGCCGAGGTGCGAGCCCGAGACGCCGTAGCCGGTCATGTAGAGCGCCTTGAAGCCGATCCGGTCGGCGACCTTGGCCGAGAACATCTCGAACACGCCCGGGGCGAGGACGAACTCGCCGGCCTCAAGGAGCGGTTTCAGTCGGGTGCTTGCGGTCATGGGCGGAGGAATCCTCAAGGTGGGAGCGCGCGCCGGTGCAGCTTGCGGTCGAGGGCGAGGAGGACGGCGGAGGCGGCGGTCGCGAGGGTGATGAGGAGGAGCGCGAGCGCCATCACGGTCAGGACGTCGTTCGTCTCCATGGCCTTGACCAGCATGTAGCCGATGCCGCGCTGGGAGGCGAACATCTCGCCGATCAGCGTGCCGAGGAGGGTCAGCGCGAAGCCGAGCCTGAAGCCGGAGACGATCTCCGGCACGGCCGCGGGCAGCACGATCGACCATGCCGTCTGCATCGGCGTGAGACGCATGACCTTGGCGGCGCGGAAGTAGACGCCGCGGACGTTGCGCACCGCGTTCATGGTGAAGATCGCGACCGGGATGATGCCGTGGATCACCCCGAAGGCGATCTTGGCCGAGACGCCGAGACCGAAGAGGAGCAGGATGACGGGGTAGAGGGTGATCTTCGGGATCGAGTACAGCGCGACGAGGATCGGCTCCGCGACCTCGCCCGCGAGCCGGTGCGCGCCGAGCGTCAGCCCTATCGCGAGCCCGCCGAGGAGGGCGATGACGAGCGCGGCGCCGAAGGCGCGGCCGGTCTCCCAGGCGTGCCGGGAGAAGTCGTCGTCGGCCATGATGGCGAAGAGCCTCTGCACCGTCGCGACCGGCGCCGGCAGCACCTCGCGGCCGACGGTCCAGCTCGCGAGCTGCCACAGGACGACGGCGCCGAGGACGACGAGCCCCGTGTCGGCGAGCGTCGTCGACCGCGGCCCCCGCGGCGCCTCGGCCGTGACGACCGGCTCAACGTCCGCCGCGCCGTGCATAGAGCCTGCGCTCGAAGGACCAGAGCGTCATGTTGAGGGTGCCGACGATGCCGAACAGGACGATCATCAGCCCGTACATCGTGAGCGAGTCGAAGGAGTTGTAGGCGAAGGCGATGGCGAAGCCGATGCCGGAGCCGGCCTGGACGAACTCGCCCGCGATCACGCCGATGAAGGAATAGGCGACCGCGAACTTCGCGCCGGTGAAGAGCCAGGGTGCCGCCGCCGGAAGGATGACATGGACGAGCGTCTGCCCGCGCGACAGCCGCATCACGCCGGCGGTGCGGATGAAGCTGCGCGGCACCCGCGCGAGCCCGTCGAGGGTGTTGATCGCGACCGCCACGACGGCGAAGACGAAGCCGATGGCGACGAGCGGCCAGCGGTTGAGGCCGAACAGCACGATGAAGACCGGGTAGAACACGAAGGTCGGCACCGCGTAGTAGCTCGCGAGGAACGGATCGAGCGCGCGCCGCAGCCGCGGCAGCCTGTGCAGCGCCACGCCGATCGCGAAGCCGACCGCGACGGCGAGCACGAAGGACTGCACCACGGTCGAGAGCGTGAGCAGCAGGTCGCGGCGCACGTCCTCCTGCCCGAGCGCCCGCCAGGCGCCGCGGACCATCTCGCTCGGGGCGATCACCGCGTGGCGGCTCACGAAGCCGAGGCGGCAAGTCCCCTCGAGGAGCGCGACGGCGGCGCCGAGCACGACGAGGCGAATCCCGCCGGCCCGGGTCACCGCGCCGCCTCGAGCGCCTTGATCGACTGGTCCCGCAGGCCCGCCCAGATCCGGCCCGTGACGCGGCCGAAGGCCGGATCGGCGACGATGCGGCTGTCGCGCTCGCGCGGCCACCCGGTCTCGACGAGGTCGATGAAAACGCCCGGCCGCGCCGACATCACCCCGACCCGGTCGGACAGGAGCGCCGCCTCGTCGAGGGAGTGGGTGATGAGGAGGACCGTGGCGCCGGTCTCGCGCCACAGGTCCAGGAGCTCGTCGCCCATGAGGAGGCGGGTCTGCTGGTCGAGCGCCCCGAAGGGCTCGTCGAGGAGGAGCAGGCGCGGGCGCGTCACGAGGGTGCGGGCGATGCAGACCCGCTGGCGCATGCCGCCCGAGAGCTGCGCCGGATAGGCGTCGGCGAAGGGCATCAGCCCCATGAACGACAGCGTGCGCTCGACCCGTTCGCGCACCTCCGCTTCCGGCAGCCCGGCCCGGCGCAGCGCAAAGGCGGCGTTGTCATAAGACGTGAGCCAGGGGAAGCTCGCGTCCTCCTGGAACACCACGCCGATCCCGTCCGGCACCCGGCCCGCGACCGCGCGGCCCTCGAAGGTCGCGGTGCCGGAGGACGGCAGCGAAAGTCCCGCGATCACGTCGAGGAGCGTCGATTTCCCGCAGCCGGACGGACCGACGACCGAGAAGAACTCGCCCTCGCGCAGCTCGAGATCGAGGGGCCCGAGCGCATGCACCGGCCTCTGCCCCTCGACCGCCGGATAGACGCGGGTGACGCCCGAGAGGCGGACCTGGACGTCGCCATCGTCTAGCATGGTCATCCCGTGGGGATCCACGCGCGGCGCAATTCACCTCTCCCCGCTTGCGGGGAGAGGCCGACTCACCGAAGGCGAGCGGGTGAGGGGCCGGGGGAGTGCCGTCCCCGGCGGCAGCGCGAACTCCCCCCGCCCCTCCCCCCGCTCCTCACCCCGCAAGCGGGGAGAGGGGGCGCGTCTCGCCCGTGCCGGCCGGGATGACAGTGGAGGCATGTGGCGTCTCAGCTCTTCGGCCGGCGCCGCAGGTCCTCCGGCAGGTAGCTCTCGTCGACGACCTTCGACCAGTCGAAGGGGCCGCTCTCGACCGCCTTCACGAGCTGCAGGCCGCGCAGCATCGTCTGCATGCCCTCGTAGTCGAAGTCGCCGGGGCTCCAGTAGACGCCCTTGACGGCGAGGATGTCGGCGATCGCGGCCTTCGCTTCGGGGAGCGCGATCTTGTACTCCTTCGCCATGATGGCGGCGGCCTCGTCGGGGTGCTGGCGGACGAACTCGACGCCCTTACGGCGGGCCTGGATGATGCCGCGCACGAGGTCCGGGTTCTTCTTCAGGAAGTCGGTTCTGACGACGCCGACCGTCTGCATCACCCGCGGCGCCCAATCGGCGGAGTTGAACACCGGGCGGAAGTTGTCCTTCTCCTTCGCCCACACCGGTTGCGTCACGTAGGTCATGTCGACCCCGCCCTCGCGCAGCGCCGCGACCCCGGCCCCGATGGCGCCGACCGAGCGGCGCTCGACCTGGCCGGTAAGCCCGTTGTCCTCGAGCATCATGGTGGTGATCATGTCGGTGACCGACTTCGGGCTCGAGTAGCCGAGCTTCTTGCCCTTGAGGTCCTGGACGGTCTTGATCCGCTCGTCGCCCTTCTTGGTGATCCAGACCTGGTCGGCGACGCTCGCGACGCCGGCGTGGACGATCGTCAGCTCGAGGCCCTGCTGCGCCGCCGCGATCACCGCCGGAAGCGCCACCTCGCCGTAGGGCAGCTCCGACGCGAGGACGTTCCTCACGGTGGTGCCGCCGCCGGCCGACGTGAGAAAGCCGGTGACGTCGAGGCCGATCTCCTTGAAGTAGCCCTTCTCCTTGGCGATGGCGTAAGGCACGCCGTACATGCCGGTGCCGAAGTGGGTGACGTTGAGCTCGACGGCGGCGGCCGGAGCGGCGGCGGCCAGCGCGAGCGCGGCGGCGAGGGCGAATTTCCGCAACTGTTCCTCCATCTGTCTTAAAAAGGCGGCGCGTTCGCCGCGCGCTCGTCCCGACCCGGCGAACCCGCCAAGGGGGAAGACGTGATCCCGACTAAAGCTCGAACGACGACCCGGCTCAAGTCAATCCTCGCCCGCCGCAACGCGGCGCTGATGCCGGGCGCCGCCAACGCGCTCTTCGCACGCATCGTCGAGGACCTCGGCTTCGAGGCCTGCTACGTGACCGGCGCCGGCATCGCCAACATGCACCTCGGCGTGCCCGACATCGGGCTCACGACCCTGACCGAGGTCGCCGGCCACGTCGCCGCGATGGCGGACGCGGTCGAGATCCCGCTCCTCGTCGACGCCGACACGGGCTTCGGGAACGCCATCAACATGGGGCGCACCGTCAAGGTGCTGGAGCGGGCGGGCGCGGCCGGCATCCAGATCGAGGACCAGGTCTTCCCGAAGCGCTGCGGCCACTTCGAGGGCAAGGAGGTGATCCCCCTCCCCGAGATGCTGGCCAAGGTGAGGGCGGCCGTGGACGCGCGCCGCGACGGGGACTTCCAGATCGTCGCCCGCACCGACGCCCGCGCGACCGCGGGGCTCGACGCCGCGATCGAGCGGGCGCAGGCCATGATCGAGGCCGGCGCGGACGCCACCTTCGTCGAGGCGCCGACCTCCCGCGCCGAGATCGAGCGTATCGTCGCGGAGCTGCCGACCCCGCAGGTCGTCAACATCGTGTTCGGCGGGCGCACCCCCGAGATCCTGCGGGCGGAGCTCGCCGCCATGGGCGCCGGCGTCGCGCTCTACGCCAACGCCGCGCTGCAGGCCGCCGTCAAGGCCGCCCAGGAGGTCCTCGCCGCGCTCAAGCGCGACGGGTCGCTTGCGGCGGTCGCCGACCGCCTGATCGGCTTTGACGAGCGTCAGGGCATGCTGCGCAAGGAAGCATTCGACGCGCTCGAGCGCCGCTACCGCGCCCCATGACCCGCTGCCAGGCGGCTCCAACTCAGTGCGCTTAGCCCGAGGTCTTCTTCCGGCACGTGCGGGTCAGGCCGAGTCGAGGGTCACGGCGCCCACTGGGCGATGGTCTCGTCCATCTCGGAAAAAAGCCAATCGCGGAAGGCGCGCACCTTCGGACGCGTCTCGTGCCCCTTGAGGCAGACGAAATGATAGGCGCGCTCGGTGATGGGGAGCTCGGGTCCGAACGGGATCACGAGGCGGCCCGCGCGCACGTCGTCGGAAGCGATCAGCTTGTAGGACAGCGAGACCCCCGCCCCGGCGACCGCCGCATCAAGGGCATGGTCGGCGACATTGAAGCGCAGCCCGCGCGCCGGATCGATGCCCTCGAGGCCGGCCACCCTCAGCCAGTCGGCCCACAGCGGCGGGGACGGTGCCGAGAGCGGGATATCATAGTGGATCAGGGTGAAGCGCTCGAGGTCGTCGAGCCGCTTGAGGCCGGCTTCGACGAGACGCGGGCTGCACACCGGCAGCACCGAGTCCTCGAACAGCCGCTCGCCATGGAGCTCGGGACCGACCCCGGGGCTCAGGCGGATCGCGACGTCGACGTTGTCGGCGGCGAAATCCGCATAGCCGAGACTCGCGGAAATCCGGGCGTCGATGTCCGGATACGCGGTGATGAACCGCCACAGCCGCGGGACGAGCCATTTGGCGGTGAGCCCTGGCGTCGCGCTGACCACGAGCACCCGGTCGTCGCGGGCGTGGTCGAGCCGTCCGACCGCGTCGCGTACGCTCTCGAATCCGGCGTGCAGACCCGGATAGAGCAGGCGTCCGGCATCCGTCAGCGCGATCGCCCGGGTGCGGCGGTGGAAGAGCGCGAGGCCGAGCTGCTCCTCCAGGCCGCGGATCTGGTGGCTGAGCGCGGCGGGCGTGACATGAAGCTCGTCGGCCGCCTTCGCGAAGCTGAGATGGCGGGCGATGGCCTCGAACGCCTTCAGGGCGTTCAGCGGGGGCAGCGGACGCGTCATGCAGCAGATGAGCTTCTCTCATGCATCTAGTGAGAAAATAGCATTTGCAACGGGCTGTAGCCAGCATCATTCTCAGTGGAGCGAATGAGAATAGCTCATCGGAGAACGGCCATGCCCACGACCGACGCTTCGCTCCTTCCGGAATGGTGGAACCCCCTGGTCTCACCCGGGCATGTGCGCCGTCACGGAACGGCGCCGGTCCGTCGCGGCATCATCGCGCGGCTTTGGACCCGCTTCCGCGTTTGGGAAGCGCAACGCGAGACCCTGCGCCTCCTTCATGCGGTCGACGGCGCGACCTTGCGCGATCTCGGCATCAGCCCGCCGGAGATCGAAGGGCTCGTCTACGGAAGAAACGAGGACCGCATACGCGGCTACGATTCCGACTGGTGGCGCAAGTAGCGGCGATCGAATGTGAAGGAGAGAACCATGTCGTACGCAAGCACCCACCCCGTCCTCGTCGTGCCCGCCATCGCTAGGCGGGAGGCAAGGCCTGCCGTCGCCGGCATCGGCCTCGTCCGGCTTTGGAGAGGGGCCGTGCGGGCGATCGCCCGGACAGGCGCACCGGATGACCGTGAATACGGACGGATCATCGAGAGCAGCGGCGGCAAGGTGACGGATTCCCTGGAGCGCGAGGCCGAGCGCCGGATGCTGTACGGGGAGCGCCTCTGACGTCCCTGCCCATGCGGCAGAACGATGTCAGCCTTCGCTCAGGCCGTCGCGAGGCTCGCGAGAAGTTCTAGGGGGCGTCGCCCGATCGAGCGCGGGCGATAGCTCCACCAGGTTCTCGACGGGCTCGCCGGCCCAGAAGCGGGCGAGGTTGTCGAAGATGAAGCGCTGCTTCTCCATGAAGGCGTCGCGGGTGCCGGCGGCGACGTGCGGGGTCAGCACCACGTTCGGCAGGGCGTAGAGCGGATTGCCGGGCCGCGGCGGCTCGGGATCGAACACGTCGAGGGCGGCGCCGGCAAGCCGGCCTTCCTGCAGCGCGGCGACAAGCGCGGGCTCGTCCACGAGCCCGCCGCGAGCGGTGTTGACGAGGAAGGCGCCTCTCTTCATGCGCGCGAGCGCCGGGCCGTCGACGATCCGCCGCGTCCCCGCGGTCAGCGGCAGGTGCAGCGAGAGGATGTCGGCTTCCTCGAGAAGCGCGTCGAAGCTGCGCGGCTCGAGCCCGAGCACCCGCTCGACGTCGGCCGGCACGCCGGCCGGATCGAAATGGATCAGCCGCACGCCGAAGGGCTTGAGCCGCTCGGCGACGGCGCGGCCGATGCGGCCGGCGCCCAGGAGCCCGACGGTGCGCCCGCAAAGCTCGCGGCTCACGGGCCTCAGCGCGTTGATGTGGAAGCGCCCCTGCCTCAGCTCCGCGTCCGCGAAGGGCAGGCGGCGCAGCATCGCGAGGATCAGCATCACGGTGTGCTCGGCGACGCCGACGGTCGTGCCCCCGGGGGTGATGGCGAGGGGGATGCCGCGCTCGGCGAGCGCCGCCGTGTCGACGGTGTCGTGGTAGCCGACGCCCTGGTGGTGGACGAAGGCGAGCCTGCGGCCGGCCTCGATCAGGGCCCGGGTGAAGGGCCGCGAGGCGACGATGACGGCGTCCGCTTCCTTAAGCTTCTCGATCCGCTCGGCGTCGTCGTCGCTATCGAGGCCGATCACCTCGCAGCGCCCTGCCGCGGCCTCGCGGATCATGGCGTAGAGCGCCGCGTCGCCGCGGCTGTTGTAGAGGACGCGCTTCACGTGTCACCCGTCCACGTAGCGGACGCCGTCGCCTTCGAGGCGCTGGTCGAGCCAGGACGGCGCGGTCGCCCCCGACCGCACGAGGGCGTCCATGCCGGCCTCCTTCTCGCGGACGGCGGAGAGCTCGGCCGCGGCCTCCTCGACCCGCCAGCGCGGCACGATCACGACCCCGTCCCGGTCGCCGACGACGAGGTCGCCAGGCGCCACCGTCTGACCGCCGATCGCGATCGGCAGCCCGATCGTGCCGGGCCCGTGCTTGAACGGCGAGCTCGGCGTCAGCCCTTGGGCGTAGACCGGGATTCCGACCTCGGCGATCCCCTGCACGTCGCGCACGAGCCCGTCGGTCACGGCCGCGACGATGCCGGCGTTCCGCATCATGCCGACGACCACGTCCCCGACGACCGCGGCGCCGAGGTACTCGCCGGTCGCGATCAGCATCACGTCCCCGGGCTTCGCGAACCTGATCGCGGCGTAAGGGGCGAGGTTGTCGCGAGCCGTCGTCCAGACCGGCAGGGCGGAGCCGACGAAGTGCGGCCCGGCCCAGACCGGGCGGATGCGGTGGTCGAGGGCCCCGGCGCGGCCGATCGCATCGGCGACGAAGCCGGTCGGCGCGTCCTTGAAGGCCTGGAGCAGCTTCGCGTCGATCCGCGGCCAGGCGCGGCGGATGGTGAGGGGGGCAGGTTCGGCCATCTCGTCTCCTTCATGAGGCGCGGCGGGGGAGCGCCGCGCCGGTTTGCGGATCGAACAGGTGAAGCGCGTGCGGCGGGACCGCGAGGCCGATCCGCTCGCCCGCCGTCGCGGCAAGGTCGCGGGGCGCCCTCACGGCGATCTCGCCGCCGCCATCGAGGGCGGCGGAGAGGATGGTCTCGGCGCCGAGCGATTCCACGGCCTGCACGGTTGCCCGCGGGCCGCTCCCGGGCGGGACGAGCGCCACGTCCTCGGGGCGGAAGCCGAGGAGGACGGCGCCCTCCGCGGGCAGCTCCGCCGGCGCGGCGGCGCCATCGAGGCGGAAGCCGTTGCCGCCGACGAGCGCCGAGAGACGGTCTGCGCCGCCGTCCAGCCGGGCCGGGACGATGTTCATGGGCGGCGAACCGAGGAAGCGCGCCACGAACACGCTCGCGGGCCGGCGGTAGACGTCGAGCGGGGCGCCGATCTGCGCCACGCGGCCGTCGTTCATGACGCAGATGCGATCGCCGAGCGTCATGGCCTCGACCTGGTCGTGGGTGACGTAGATCATCGTGGCCTTAAGGCGGCGGTGGAGCTTCGCGATCTCGAGGCGGGTCGAGGCGCGCAGCGCCGCGTCGAGATTCGAGAGCGGCTCGTCGAACAGGAACACCTTGGGGTCGCGCACGATGGCGCGGCCGAGGGCCACCCGCTGGCGCTGGCCGCCGGAGAGCGCGTGCGGGCGCCGGTCGAGGAGCTCCGATAGTCCGAGCGTCGCGGCTACGTCGGTGACGCGCCGGCCGACCTCGGCGCGGTCGACGCCGCGGCGGCGCAGGCCGAAGGCGAGGTTCTGGCGCACGCTCATGTGGGGATAGAGGGCGTAGCTCTGGAACACCATGGCGATGTCCCGGTCCTTCGCCGGGACCGCGTTGACCGTGCGCCCGTCGATGGCGAGCAGCCCGGACGAGATCGATTCGAGCCCCGCGACCATGCGTAGCGTCGTGGTCTTGCCGCAGCCGGAAGGCCCGAGCAGCACCATGAACTCCGCGTCGGCGACGGTGAGCGAGACCTCGTCGACCGCGGGCTTGTGGGCCCGCTCGTAGCGCTTCGAGAGGCGGTCGAGGGTGACGACGGCCATCAGCGGGCGCCCTTCATTTCACGGCCCCCGCCGTCATCCCCTGAATCAGCCGCTCGGAGAAGAAGGCGTAGACCAGGATCACCGGGACGATCGCGATCATGAGGCCGGTCGCGATCATGCCGGTGTCCTCGAGCTGGTCGCCCATGAAGCGCTGGATCCCGAGCGGCAGGGTCCGGTTCGCCTCGTCGTTGATGAGCACCACGGCGTAGAGGAACTCGTTCCACAGGAGGATGAA
>DASVPW010000033.1:0-58380 GCA_036389455.1 Beijerinckiaceae bacterium | reverse complement strand
TCATGGCCTTTCGCGGCGAAGCGGACGCGCACGTCCTCCGTGTCCCGCCAGCCGGAGGCGAGCTCGCCGCCGGCGCTGTCCCCGAGAACGCTCACGACGCCGATCGCGTCGGCCCGGACCTGAAGCCCCGGCGCGCGCCGGGCGATGCGCGCCTTCACGGTCTCGATGGCGAGCCGCGCCCGGGCCGCGGCATTCGGGCCCGCATACGAGATCTCCGCTTCGCCCAGGAGGCCGCCGTCGAAGCAGACCGTGGCCTTGAGGGTCTCGGGGGCAGGCTTGCCGCGCGCGCCGCGAACGCGCACCCGGTGGGCCCCCGCCTCCTCGAGCTCGACGCCCGTGAGATCGAGAACGACGTCCGGGGTCAGGTAGGCGGCGGGATCGTGGATCTCGTAGAGCACCTGCTCCGTCACGGTGCGGCGGTCCACGATCCCTCCGCTGCCCTCCGGCTTCGTGATCACGAACGTTCCGTCCGCCTCGACCTCGGCGATGGGATAGCCGATCACATCCATCCCCGGCACGTCCTTGACGCCGGGATCGGCGAAATAGCCGCCGGTCACCTGCGCCCCGCATTCGAGGAGATGGCCGACGAGGGTGCCGGCCGCGAGCCGGTCCCAATCCCCGGGCGGCCAGCCGAAGGCGTGCATGAGCGGCCCGAGCGCGAGCGACGGATCGGCGACGCGCCCGGTCACGACGAGGTCGGCGCCGCGGTCGAGCGCCTCGGCGATCGGAGCCGCGCCGAGATAGACGTTCGCGGCGATGATCGGCGGCCCCCCGGCAAGGAGCGAGCCCGCGGTCTCGCGGGCCGCGAGCTCCTCCGGCGAGAGCGCATCGGTGAGGTCGTCCCCCTCGACGACGGCGACGCGGATCTCGGGGTGCCCGGCCTCGCGCGCAAGGGCCGCGATGCGCTCCGCCGCGGCGCGCGGGTTTGCCGCGCCGAAGTTGCTGACGATGCGGATCCGGTTCTCGAGGCAGGCCTTCAGCACCGGCCCGACGAAGGCATCGAGGGAAGGGTTGTAGCCCCGCGCCGGATCGCGGCGCCGCTCCACCTGGGCCAAGGCCAGAGTGCGCTCGGCGAGCGTCTCGAAGATGAGGAAGCGCGGCCCGTCCCTCGCCGCGAGCGCCTCCGCGACCGGACCGGCCGCGTCCGTGCGGTCGCCCGCGAAGCCCGCGCCCGCGCCGATATAGACCCGCTTCGGCATACGGCCCCCCGCCCGATGGCGCGGCTTTACGCCTGCCCATCCGTCGCGTCAAAGCGCCCGATGACGGCGCGCGATCTCAAGCCGGATCCTCGCACCAACGGTTGTCGACGGAGCGAATTTCCTTGCGGAAGGGTTTTAAAACCGAAAGTATGTACATCGGTTCGGACTCTACTGGGAGTTGAGGCGACCGAGCCGCATCGAATCGGGAAGGGACCAGGACCATGAACATGCCTCCCATGCTCGCCTACACCGTCCAGAGCACGCCTTGGCAGAACAACGCCCCCTCCGTCACCGTCGGGATCGGGCGCGATTCGACCGGCATGCGGCCGGCCAACCCGCAGGACGACAGCTACTGGTTCTGCATCATCAACGCGAAGAACCCGAGGGAGAAGGTCAAGGACTGGGTCCTGCCCGGGAACAGCAACTCGACGGTCCCGGCCGGCATCGACACCTACATGAACAATCCCGATTACCTCTTCGTGGTGGCGACGCAGTTCCTCAGCACGCTGCACGTCCCGCAGGGCGCGCTCTACGACTTCCTCGCGAAGTACGGGGCCGGCCGGGAACTGCAGAAGCTCGAGCAGGTCAACGCGGTCCTCGGCTGCGGCGGCTACGGGCGCGTCGGCTATGTCCTGACCGGGCAGTGCGGCCCGCGCAAGCCCGGCGAGCCGGCGCCTCCCAGCTACGAAGTGGGCTCCTTCTTCGGCCACCAGGCGATGCTGCTGATGTCGTTGATGCCGCAGGCGAACGGAGCGCCGCCCTACTCGATCTGCGACAGCTACACGTGGAAGTCGCCTCCGGCCATGGCCACGGCCACGAAGGCGAAGGCCAAGGCATAAACGCCCGGGCGCCTGCCAAGGCGTGCCCGCAGCCGGCGCTCCGCGCGTCCCGCGTGGAGCGACCGCGCCTGCGCGCGGGAGCGCCCACCGTGACAGGTGCCGCATGACGGAGCCGTGGAGCTTTCGCAGCGGCACGCTCGACAAGGCGATCTTCAACGGGGTGGTCGTCTTCAACGAGTATCGCCTGCCCGAGCGCTTCAAGCCCGGCGACGTCGTCATCGACGTCGGGGCGCATATCGGCTCGTTCGCCGAGGCCGTGGTGTCGAGGGGCTGCCGGAAGGTCTATTGCATCGAGCCCGACCGGGCGAACTGCGAGATCGCGGCGGCGAACCTGAGGCCCTACGTCGAGAGCGGCCGCGTCGAGCTCGTCAGGGCTGCGGCGTGGCGCTCCGACCGGAACGCGGACGCGCTCCGCTTCGACGGCTACCACCCGTTCCCGAAGTCGTTTGCGGGCATGGAAGGGATCGTCAACACGGGCAGCGGCTCGGTCGTCTGGGGCAGCGGCGAGCCCGTCGCCAAGATCGCGCTCGACGACATCGTGGACCGCGCGACGAACCGCGGCGAGCGCCCCGTCCGGCTGCTGAAGCTCGATTGCGAGGGCGCCGAATGGCCGATCCTCATGACCTCGCGGAGGCTCCACCTGATCGACGAGATCTGCGGCGAGTTCCACGAGATCGGCGGGCCGTTCCTGGAGATCGGCGAGGATCGTCCGGCGAAAGACCCCGTCTTCTCTCCGGGAAGCTCCGCGGCATTCACGGTCGACGCGCTGGTCGGCCGCCTGGAGGGCGCGGGGTTCGCCGTCGCCTGGCACAGGCACCGGAGGCGGGACGGGGCGGTCGAGGGCCTGGGGTTGTTCTTCGCGACGCGCGGGCAGGCCGAGCCTGAGACGGCAGGCCGATGAGCCGCCCCCGCCTCAGGCTCATCGCCATCGGCTTCAACATGCCCGGCACCGGCCTGACGCGGGTGATGCACAGCATCATGCGGCGGCTCGCCGACCGCCACGAGATCCACTATCTCGGCATCGCCTACTCCGGTGAGACCATCCGCGACCGCGGCCTGACGATCCATCCGACCAATCCGAAGGGCGGCGACTTCTTCGCCGCCTTCCAGGCGAAGCGGCTGATCGAGGAGATCGATCCCGCACTCGTCTTCATCCTCCACGACATCTGGCACTTCGACCATTACCTGCGCATCCTCGGGCCGTATCGCGACCGGCTGAAGATCGTCTGCTACATCCCGCTCGACGGCAGGATCGTCGACGAGGACGATGCGGCGGCGCTCGAGCGCGCCGATCGCGTGGTCGTCTACACGCAGTTCGCGCAGAACGAGTTCGAGGGCGCGTTCGCCAGGCTGCGGGCGAAGCGGGGCGGCGCGTTCCCCGCCGTCGACGTCGTCCCGCACGGGATCGACCGCGACCGCTTCCATCCCTTCCCGGAGCTTAAGGAGGCGTCGTTCGCCCCGGCGGCTCGCGCCGGCGCGAAGCGGCGCGTGTTTCCCGGCCTTGCCGATCCGGACGGCTCCTTCGTCGTGCTCAACGCCAGCCGGCCCGATCAGAGGAAGCGCATCGACCTGACCATCGAAGGGTTCGCGCGGTTTTCCGCCGGCAAGCCGGAGAACGTCCGCCTGTGCCTGCACCACGCTATCATGGGCGAGCCGGAGAAGGACCGGATCGGATCGCTCGCCGCGCGCTTCGGGCTTGAGGAGCGCCTCCATCTCAACCCGCTCGGGGAGGGCGTCCGCGACGACCGCGAGCTGAACCTTCTGTACAACGCCTGCGACGTCGGGATGAACACGTCGATGGGGGAAGGCTGGGGCCTCGTCAGCTTCGAGCATGGGGCCGCCGGGGCCGCCCAGGTCGTCCCGGACCACAGCGCCTGCGCCGAGCTCTGGAGCGGCCGGGCCGAGCTGATCCCACCTGCGAGACGCTACGTCCCGGAGTTCTCCGTCCTGGAGATGGGCGAGGTCTCTCCCGAAGGCGTCGCCCAGGCCCTCGACAACCTCTATGCCGACCCGCAGCGCCGCCGGCACCTGTCCCAAGCGGCCTTCGAAGCCGCGCTCAGCCCCGAATACGCGTGGGACGCCATAGCGGAACGGTTCGACGCGCTGTTCGCCGAAATCGCGTCATGACGGCGCCGGCGGCCTGCCCCTCGAATGCCGCCCAATAACGGAAGCATTCGTTCACCGCGCCGCCGGTTTCACGGCCAAGTCGGGGATCGCCTTCACCGGCGATTCACCGAAAGCCCGCTTCCTGGGGCATCGGACAAAAGCTCAAGGGGCGGACCGTGCGTTCGAGAACCCTCGTCATGATCCTGCTCGCCGTCGTCTTCGGAGCGATGGCGATCGTCGCGGGCCAGAAGTACCTCGAGCGGCAGGCGAGCCGCATGCAGCCGATCCAGGTGATGGCGCAACAGCCCGAGCCGCCGGCGCAGACCATCGTGGTCGCGGCGATGCCGCTCAAGTTCGGCTCCGAGGTCTCCCGCCAGCAGCTGCGCGAGATCGCGTGGCCCGCGGGCAAGCTGCCCAGGGGCGCCTTCGCGAAGATCGACGAGGTGGTCGACGGCAAGACCCGCCGCGTCGCGCTCGCGGCCTTCGAGGAGAACGAGCCGCTTCTGAAGGCGAAGGTCACGGGACCGGGCCAGCGCGGCTCGCTCGCCGCGGTGATCCAGCAGGGCATGAAGGCGGTCACCGTCAGGGTCAACGACATCAACGGCGTCGCCGGCTTCGTGCTGCCGGGCGAGCGCGTCGACGTGCTGCTCGTGCGCAACCTCGGCGCCGAAGCCTATGCCGACGTGCTGCTCCAGAACGTGAAGGTGCTCGCCGTCGACCAGCTCGCCGACGAGAGCTCGGACAAGCCGGCCCTCGTCAAGGCCGTCACCGTCGAGGTCGCGACCGCCGACGCGCAGAAGCTGACTCTCGCCGGCGCCGTCGGCCAGCTTGCGCTGGCGTTGCGGAGCGCCGGCGTCGCCGAGCGCGAGGACGCGCGCCGGATCGCCGTCGAGGATCTCTCGCGGCCGGCCGACACACCCCCGGCCGCGGCCTACGCCTCGGCGCCCGCCGAGGAGGCTTCCCGCTCGATGGTCGTCGGCGTCAGCCGCGGCCTCAAGCGCCAGGAGTACAGCGTGCCGGTCTACGGCGGGCCGCGGCGTGTCGAGACCCACACGGCTTCCGCCGCGCGGCCGAAGACGTGAGGCGCTTCGGCATGAGCGTTCCGGGGGCATGGCGGATGGCGAATGGCGAATGGCGAATGGCGATCGGCGAACGGGCTTTTCCATTCGCCACTCGCCATTCGCCATTCGCCTTCTGGCGCGACCGTCGCGGCGGCGTTCTGCCGCTCCTCGCCATCACCCTGCCGGTGCTCCTCGGCTTCACCGTGCTCGCCGTCGACGCCGGCCGCTACTTCAACCTGCACACCTCGGTGCAGTGGGGCGCGGACGCGCTCGCGCTCGCGGCCGCGGCCGAGCTCGACCGCAAGGCCGACTCGCTCACGCGCGCGAACCGCGCCATCGACAACCTCATCGCCAACGACCAGCGCTTCGGCGACGGCGCCCAGAAGATCTCGCGCGCCAACGTCACGGTGCGCTACCTCAAGTCCCTGCCGACGAGCGACGCGACCGCCATCACGGGCGCCAACGTCACCACGGACCCGGTCGACGCGCGCTACGTCGAGATCGCGGTCCAGCCGATCCCGTTCCAGAGCTACTTCGCGGCCGCGGCCTCGATCTCGGGCGGGCCGACGCAGGCGACGGGCAGCGCCGTCGCCGGCTTCGACAGCGTCGCCTGCAAGGTCTCGCCGCTGTTCACCTGCAACCCCTACGAGGGCAGCTCGACCAGCATCTTCGACGCCGCGAAGGACCCGAGCTTCCGCCGCCGGCTCATGGCCATCAAGGAGAAAGGCGAGCAGTATTTCCCGGGCAGCTACGGCTACCTCCAGCCGCCGGACGGGACGGGCGCGGACGAGTTGCGCGAGAACCTCGCCCTCGACCGGCCGAAGGGCTGCTACAAGCTCGCCGGCGTCGAGCTGCGCACCGGCAACGTCGCCTCGACGGCCGAGGCCACGAACGTCCGCTTCGACATGTACGACGGGGCCTACGGCGGCGTGAAGGGCGACTCCGCCTACCGCCCGGCCTTGAGCGTGCGCAAGGGCTATACCGGCTCCGCCTGCAACAAGAGCGCCGCCTACGATCCGACGAAGCCGATGAGCGATCCTGAGAACCTCAACGCGCCGGCGACGGGCTTCCCGCGCGACAGCTGCTTCTTCACCGACACCTGCAGCTTCGGCGGCCCCTACATGGCGGGGCGCATCGGCGGCGGCGACTGGGACTTCGACAGCTACTGGACGATCAACTTCCCAGGCATCGGAAAGCCGAACGGCTGGTCGAACGCCAACCGCCCTTCGCGCTACGAGGTCTACCGCCACGAGGTCGAGAACGGCCTCACGGGCGTCCAGTCGCGGGGCCCGGCCGCCAATGCCAAGGAGACGGGTGCGCCGCAGTGCTACTCGGGCGGCTCCTCGACCCTCTCGAACGAGCCGGACCGGCGCACGTTCCACGGCGCGATCCTCGACTGCCGGGCGCTCGACCAGCAGTACAACATCAGCGGCGGCTCGGCGCCGCCGCTTCCCGTCACGGCCTACGCCAAGTTCTTCCTCGCCGAGCCCGTGGACAAGCAGGACGGCACCTTCTGGGTCGAGCTCGTCGAGGTGGTCGAGCCCGGCACGCCCGCCGCGAAGGAGATCCTGCGCGAGACCGTGCAGCTCTACCGCTAGGAGCACGGGGGGATGCGCCGCGTGTCCGCGACAGTCCGGCTCCGGCCCCTCGCCCGCTTCGCGGACGAGAGCGGCGTCGCCGTGATCGAGGCGGCGCTGTCGTTCCCGTTCCTGGTGATCCTGATGGCCGGCCTCTTCGAGTTCGGCCTCGTGTTCTACAACTTCCAGCTCGTGCAGACCGGCGTGCGCGACGCCGGGCGCTACCTCTCGCGGGTCGACGACATCGCGGCCGCGACGGAGAGCGCCAAGCGCCTTGCCGTCACGGGCTCGGTCGCCACGGGCCAGCCGGCGCGGGTCAAGTGGTGGAACACCGGGCAGGTCCAGGTCGCGACGCGCACGGTCGCGAACCCCCGCGACGCGACGACGGGCCTTCGCAACTACCGCGCCGGCGACACCTTGACGGTCGTGCGCGTCAGCACGGCGATCCCTTACGAGGGGATCGGCCTCCTCGCCGCGATCGGCCTCGGCCCGATCCAGATCAACGCCGCCCACGAGGAGCGCTATGTCGGCAACTAGGCGCCTTCCCCCGCCCCGCCCCAGCGCCTTCCGCTCGGACGCGCGCGGCGCGACGACGGTCGAGTTCGGCCTCGTCGCCTCCGTGCTGTTCACGATCCTGTTCGGGCTCGCCGACTTCGGCTACGCCTTCTGGCAGTGGTCGAGCGCGACGAAGGCGCTCCAGCTCGGCGTGCGGCTCGCGGCCGTGTCCGACCCGGTCTCGTCGGACCTCAAGACCATGACCGGCCTGTCCTCGACGGTGCAGGACGGCGACCCGATGCCGTACTACCAGCGCGTCTGCAGCGGCGCCTCGCGGACCTGCAGCGGCGGCACCTTCGACCAGACGGCGCTCAACACCATCGTCTACGGCCGCGGCAACGCGAGCTGCCCGGCGGCGGCGCAGTCCTATGCGCCGATGTGCCTGATCTTCCCGCGCATCAAGCCGGAGAACGTGCGCGTCGAGTACGTCCACACCGGTCTCGGCTACGCCGGCCGCCCCGGCGGCCCGCTCCCGACCATCACGGTGAGCCTCACCGGCCTGAACTTCGACTTCCTCATCCTCAACGCCTTCCTCGGCTTCCCCGCGATCCCCATGTCGGGCCTGACCGCCACCGCTACCGCCGAGGACCTATCGGGCCGCTGAAAGCGGACGGCGGGCGCCGTGTGACGCCCGCCGCCTGTGGCATTCGCCTCGTCGGGCGCGGATCAGCGCCAGGCGCCGGCGCGCCACCGGGCGCCGTAGGGGCCGCCGCCGTAGCCCCAGCCGGCGCGGCGCCAGCCGCCGTAGTAGCCGTAGCTCCGGGGATACCAGGCGCGGCGATAGCCGCCCCAGTAGGGATAGGCATAGCCGTAGGACGGATAGGCGTAGCCGTAGCTGTAGGCCGGGTAGTAGCCGCCGTAGTAGTAGTCGTCGTAGTACGGGCGGGTCGCGGCGGCGGCGAAGAGGCCGAGGGCCGCGCCGGCGACCGCCGCGCCGGCCGGGTTGTAGCCGTAGCGGTAGCGCCGGTAGCCCCAGCCGTAGCGGCGGTGGCCACGCCAGCGCGTGTAGGCGACGGGCGCGCTCGCCGCGATCGCCTCGGGCGAGACGGCGGCCTTGGGCGAAGCGTTGGCCGGGGCGGCCGGCAGGGCGAGCACCGCCCCGAGGACGGCGGCCCCGAGGCCGGCGAGAAGGCTGCGTTTCATCGCGATCACTCCGTGGCAGTCCCCCCGCTCCTCTAACGAGGGCTCGCCCGAGGGGTTCCGGCCCCGCGCTCGGGGGAGCGCTCGTGCGGCGTTTCGGCCGGCCTCTCTCGCAGGCGCGGAAAGGTGGTTTCTCGGCCGGCGCTCGACCTCTCCCTCCGGGAAAGGTAAGCCCCCGCCCCATGCACGACGTCCTCGTCATCGGGGCGGGCCACAACGGGCTCGTCTGCGCGGCCTATCTCGCCCGCGCCGGCCTCAAGGTGAAAGTGGTCGAGCGCCGCGGCGTGGTCGGCGGGGCGGCGGTGACGGAGGAGTTCCACCCGGGCTTCCGCAACTCGGTCGCCGCCTACACGGTGAGCCTCCTCAACCCGAAGGTCATCCGCGACCTCGACCTTGCCGGCCACGGCTTGAGGATCGTCGAGCGCCGGGCCCAGAACTTCCTGCCGCTCCCGGACGGCCGCTACCTCCTCTCGGGCGAGGGCCGCACGAAGGCCGAGATCGCGAAATTCAGCGCCCGCGACGCCGAGCGCCACGACGCCTTCGCGGCCGAGCTCGACGCCATCGCCGAGGTCCTGCGCGCCCTCGTCCTCCAGGCGCCGCCGAACGTCACGGAAGGGTGGTCGGCCAAAAGCCTCGCCGAGCTTGTGAAGGCCGCCGCGCTCGGCGACCGGCTGCGGCGGCTCTCTATGGCGCAGCGCCGGGCGCTCCTCGACCTCTTCACGAAGTCCGCCGCCGACTACCTCGACGGCTGGTTCGAGTCGGACCCCGTGAAGGCGCTCTTCGGCTTCGACGCCGTCGTCGGCAACTACGCGAGCCCCTACGCGCCGGGCTCGGCCTACGTGATGCTGCACCACGTCTTCGGCGAGGTGAACGGGAAGAAGGGCGTGTGGGGCCACGCCCTCGGCGGCATGGGGGCGATCAGCGAGGCGATCGCGGGCGCCGCCCGCGCCGCCGGGGCCGAGATCGAGACCGGCGCCCCGGTCGCCGAGGTGATCGTCGAGAAGGGCCGCGCCGCTGGCGTCGTGCTGGAGGACGGGCGCACGGTCCGGGCCCGCGCCGTCGCCGCGAACGTCAACTTAAAGCTCCTCTACGGCCGCATGGTGCCGGAGGGCGCCGTGCCGGCGGACTTTTCGGCCCGCATGGCGCGCTGGCGCTGCGCCTCCGGCACCTTCCGGATGAACGTCGCGCTGTCGCGGCTGCCGAGCTTTTCCGCCCTCCCCGGCTCGGATGCCGCCGACCACCACACCGCCGGCATCGTCATCGCCCCGAGCCTTCCCTACATGGACCGCGCCTTCGACGATGCCCGCGCGCTCGGGTGGAGCCGCGAGCCGGTCGTCGAGATGCTGATCCCCTCGACCCTCGACGACGGCCTTGCGCCGAAGGGCGCGCACGTCGCGAGCCTCTTCTGCCAGCACGTCGCGCCGGAGCTGCCGGACGGGCGCGGAGGTAAAGGATCTTGGGACGATGCCCGCGAGGAGGTCGCGGACCTCATGATCGCGACCGTCGACCGCTACGCCCCGGGCTTCCAGGATAGCGTCATCGCCCGCCAGGCGCTCACGCCCCTCGACCTCGAGCGCGTGTTCGGCTTGACGGGCGGCGACATCTTCCATGGCGCCCTGTCCCTCGACCAGCTGTTCTCGGCGAGGCCCATGCTCGGCTACGCCGACTACCGCGGCCCCCTCCCCGGCCTCTACCACTGCGGCTCGGGCGCCCACCCCGGCGGCGGCGTCACGGGAGCGCCCGGCCACAACGCCGCGGCGGCGATTCTTTCGGATTGGCGGCCGTCGCGAAATCCCTTCCGGAGACCTCCCAGGGAGCTGTGAGAACGGAAATCAGCGCGCGGAAGAGCTGGGGGTGGCGCGCGGGGTAACGGGCGCAACGGATCGGCGCCCACAAACCTCCTCATGCTGAGGTGCTCGCGCGTAGCGCGAGCCTCGAAGCACGCATACTGCCGACGCTGCGCCGGCGGGGTTGCGTCCTTCGAGGCTCGCTACGCTCGCACCTCAGGATGAGGGGCTTGGAGGGTGGCCCCAGCGCCCGCTGAGAAGCGGCCGCCGCCATATCGGCCGATGAGGGAGGAGCGAAACCATCCCTCAACGGTCGGCGAACGCGAGCTTCGCGCCGAGCGCCGCGAAGGCGCCGGCGAAGGTGCGGCGCATCCAGGTCAGGACCCGCGGGCGGGAGATCACGTGGTCGCGGATCGAGGCGGCGAACAGCCCGTAGCCGACGAAGACCACGAAGGTCATCAGCATGAAGGCGGCGCTGAGCACGAGCATGCGCGACAGCGGGCTCGGCTCGTCCGCGCTCACGAACTGCGGCAGGAACGCCAGGAAGAAGATCGACAGCTTCGGGTTGAGGATGTTGATCAGGATCGCCGTCACGGTCACCTGGACGTCCGAGCGGGCGCCGGCCTTCGTCTCGACCCGCAGGGCGCCGCGCTCGGAGAGCGTGCTCCAGGCCATGTACAGGAGATAGGCGACGCCGAGGTACTTGAAGGCCTGGAAGGCGAGCGCGCTCGTGTGCAGGAGCGCGGCGAGCCCCATGATCGCCGCCGCCATGTGGGGGACGATGCCGACCGTGCACCCGAACGCCGCGACGACGCTCGCGCGCGACCCGCGCGAGAGGCCCGCCGCCAGCGTGTAGAGGACTCCGGTGCCGGGCGAGACGACGACGATGAACGAGGTGACGAGGAATTCGACGCTCACGGGCCGGCTCCTTGCGGGCGCCCAGCATGTCCCGCCCCGGCGGGGCCGGCAAGGGCGATCACGGCGGCACGGCCCTTCCGCCCGCGGCGGGACGAAGCGTCAGCGCGCGGGCTTCGCCGCCGCGGGCTCGATCGCGGGAAGCTCGGTCGGGGGCAGGGCCGCGGGCGCGGCGGCGGGCGCGGGCGCCATCGCGCGGGCGCGGGTCGCGAGCGCGACGGTCAGCTTCTCGGCCGCCTCCGGCGCCATGACGGCGAGCACTTCGGCCATCTTGCGCGGGTTCATCTGCGTGACGACCGGCACGAGGACGTCGTGGGCCAAGCGGTCGAACACGCGCGCCGCCTCCTTCGGCTTCATGGCCTCGTACATGGTGACGAGGTTGCGGATCGCGCCCGCCTCGGTGTCGCCGCGCCTCGCCTGGGCTTCGCCGGCCCTCTCCTCGAGACCTTTGAGCTCGTTGAGGCGGCTCTCGAGGCGCCGCTCGGCGTTCTCGAGCAGGCGCTCGCGCATCTCGAGCTCGCGCGCCTTCTGCTGGATCTCCTCGCGGCGCTCGCCGAGGCGCTCGAGGATCGCGCGCTCGGCCGGGGACGGGGCCTGCGGCGTCGGCTCGGCCAGGCGTCTCGCCCGCGGGTCCTCCGGCGGTGCCGCGGCGACCTCCGGCTTCTTCCCTTCGAGGCTCTTGTCCGGCACGGCGCCGGTCATCGTCACGTCGGGAGGCGTATAGTTCGAGCGCGCGTTGGCGATCGCCCGGAAGAACGGCGAGAGCTGCTCGCTTCCCGAAACGACGCCGGAGGCCGGAGCGGCGGGCGCCGGCGGCGCGGCCAGGAATCCGGCGAGCTTCAGGCCGAGCACCGCCGTCGCGGCGATCGCCACGGCGTCGACGAGGCGCAGCCGGACCTGGAACAGCCGGACCTTCGGAAACCGCATCTGCGCGAGGCGCCCGATCATGCGGCGCGGCCCTCGAGCCTCCGGGCGGCGCGCTCGGCGAGCCCTTGCGCCGCCGCCGCCGCCGCGCCGAGGCGATCGTCGTGCGGCCCCTTCGCGGGCGCGGCCGCCGGCTCGGGCGGCTCCGCCGCGGCGGCGAGACGGGAGGATTCGACGATCCGGGCGATGCGGCTCATCACCGTCTCGCCGGCCGCGACCTGCTCGGCGAGGTCGGCGGCGTAGCGCTCGGCCGTGCGCAGGCGGTCGGCGAGCGTGCGGTCGCAGTCACCGAGCGTCGTGCGAAGCCCCGCGATGGCGCGCTCGGCGGTCTCGGTCGCGAGCATCAGCTCGGCGACCGTCTGGCGCATGGCGGCCTCGTCGGCTTTCAGCCGCGTGATGCGCCGCGACAGCGCCAGCGACGAGGCGATCGCCGCGGCGAGGAGGATCGCGAGCAGGAGATCGGCCATGACGTTGACGACGGCGCTCATCGCCCGGCCACCCCTTCGCGCTGGTTCGTCATCGAGGCCTCGAACGCCGCGATGGTGGTTCGCGAGCGCCTTAAAGGGCGCACGAGCTGGACCGCGATGGCGTCGTCGATGCGTCCGACGCGTCCCTGCGCGAGGGTCCAGTCGCCGCAGCGCAGCGTCACGAGATCGTTCGGGCGCGCGTCGAACATCAGCGTGTCGCCGACCTCGAGGGCCAGCACCTTCTTGAGCGGCGTCCGCATCTCGTGCAGCACCGCCGCGACCTCGAGCTCGGCCTGCCACAGCTCGGTCGCGAGGTGCCCTTCCCAGATGTGGTCGCGCCCGAGCTTCTCGCCCATGAAGCTCTGCAGGAGGAGGTCGCGGATCGGCTCGATCGTGGCGTAGGGCAGAAGAATCTGCAGGACGCCGCCGCGGCCCTCCATGTCGAGCTTGAGGTCGATCAGGATCGCGGCGTTCGCAGGCCGCGTGATGGTGGCGAAGCGCGGGTTGGTCTCGATCCGGTCGACCAGGAACTTCACCGGCGAGAGCGGGTTGAAGGCGAGCTCGGCGTCGCCGAGCACGATCTCGACCATGCGCTTGATGAGGCGCATCTCGATCGCCGTGAAGGGGCGCCCGTCGAGGCGCCCGACGGCGCCGCCGCGCTTGCCGCCGAGCAGAAGGTCGAGGGTCGAGTAGGCGAGGTTCGACTCGACCGTGACGAGGCCGGAGTTGTCCCAGCCCTCGGCGTGGAACACGGCGAGCTGGACCGGCAGCGGGATCGAGTTGAGGTAGTCGCCGAAGCGCACCGAGGTGATGCCGTCGAGGGTGACCTCGACGTTGTCCTGGAAGAAGTTGCGCAGGCTCGTCGAGAGCAGCCGGACCATCCTGTCGAAGATGATCTCGAGCATCGGCAGGCGCTCGTACGAGACGACGCCCGAGTCGACGATCGCGCGGATGCCGCCGGCGCCGGTCGCCGAGAGCTCGTGCAGCGAGAAGCCGGAGAGCTGGTCGACCTCCTCCTGCGTCAGGATGCGGTCGGCGCCGGAGAGGTCGCCGGACTCCTCGCCCGAGCCCTCGTCGATCATGGTGGCCCATTCGGCCGCCATGTCGCTGGCGTTGGTGGAGGCGCCCTGCTCGGCGAGCGCCGCGCCCCACTCGTCGGCGAGCGAGGCCTCGCCCTCGGCCGCCGCCTTCGCGGCGCCGTTCTTCTGCTCGGCGAGCGCCGCCGCCCAATCGTCGTCGAGGATCTTGCCTTCGGGTTCCGCCACGGGTCGTGCCCTACTGAACGATGATGTCCTTGAACAGCACCGCGTCGACCTTCGCCGGGTAGACGGCGACGTTGACCCGACGCAGCAACTCCTCGCGCAGGCGGTAGACGCCGGCCGAGCCCTCGAGGTCGCTCGCCCGGAGCTCGCGCACGAAGACCTGGAAGGCGTCCTCGACGCGGGGCAGGAGCGGCTGGATCTCGGCGATGAGCTTGTGGTCCTTGACCTCGAGCGCGGCGCGGAACTTGAGCACCTTCGGGCGCTCCTGGTTCGGCTCGTTCGCGAGGTTGATCATCATCTCGCGGATGTCGACGAAGGCGACGGGCCGCGCCGCCACTTTCGTCTCCGCGGCTTCGCCCGCGCGGTGCGCATAGAACCAGTACCCGCCGCCGCCCGCCGCCAAGAGCGCGACGAGCCCGGCGGCACCGAAGATCATGAGCTTCCTGGAGCGGCCCTTGGCCTCGCCCTCCGCGGGCGCCGCCGTCTCCTCGGGCTCCTCGGCCTTCTTCGGTTTCTTGGCCATGCCCCACACCGCCGCAAGATCGCCGCCGGCGATCGTCCGGCGGCCGTTTCGACAGTCGCTGCTTAGGGTTAATGGGGGGTTAAGTCCGGGGGCGGCTATCGCGTCAAGGCGACCGCGTTGTCGGGCGATGGCCCGACGCCTTGCGGCACCGGAACGTCGGTTCCGCCGTAGTCCGTGTTCAACACGAGGTTGGGGCCGGAATACAGCTCCACGCGCCTCGCGACCACGATGGTGTAGGCCGACTGGTCCGCGATAGGCTTGTTGGCGTCGATGTTCAGAACCCCGTTCGGGAGGTAGATCGTCCCGAGAAGCTTGCGGGCGTCGTTGCTGAAGATCTTGTGGCTGTCGAACTTGCTCGTGCGGTCGTCGAAGAACAGGATTCCTGCCATCGCCCCGGCCTTCGGCGCCGAGAGGCTGATGGTCGAGTCGAAGGCGAACTCGAAGGTCGCGCTCGCGCCGCGCAGGTAGAAGGCCACGTTCTCGCCCATCATCGACGCCCCCTTCTCGACCTTCAGCTTCTCTCCGTCGATCACGTAGATGCCGGGCGAGAGGGTGACCTGCGACTTCTCGGTGATGTGGAGCCCGCCGCAGTACACGCCGGGGGCGAGCGTCGTCACCGCGCCGCCCTTGACCTCCTTCTTGTTGTGGTCGCACCCGCCCGAGGAGGGCGGGCTCAGGTGGGCGAGCGGATCGGCGATCTGCGGACAGTCGATGATCGGTTTCGACGACAGGTTGGCTCCCTTGTCGGCCTTGACGCCGCCGGCGGAGCAGACCCGGTCGGCTTTGAGCAGGGACTGATCGGCAGCCTTGATCCCGTCGGGCGCCTTCGAGTTCGAGTGGACCGTGCAGCCGGTTGCGGTCAGCGTCGCCTGCTTGTTGAGGCTGATGGTTTCGGAATCCTTCGGATTGAGCCCGACCATGCACAGGCGGGAGGAGCCCGACACCCGCGCGGTCGCCGTGGCGGCGAGCTCCGTGCTGGGAGCGCTGAGGAGCCTGCCGACGACGCTCGGGACCGTTTCGGTCAGGGAAACCTGGACGCCGGACCGGCCGTCGAGGACCGTCGTGTTGACGGTGGTCGTCGCCCCCGCGCGCCGTCCCGCCTGGGCGGAGGTTTGGGCGGCGGAGGAGGCGACGCTCTGGATTCGCGAGGTGGTCGTGTTCGCCAGCCGCAGTTCCTTGGCGGCTGTCAGGGCGGCCGTGTCGGCTGCCGTCTGGAGCTGGGCCTTGCGTTGGGTGAGGGTGGCGTACTCGACCGTCGCCGCAACACCGCCGGCGAGCACAGGAAGGGCGAGCGCGAAGTACAGCAGCACTCCGCCGCGTTCGTTTTGCAGGATGTGGAACTGCACGCGACCGATCCCCCCGGACATCGATAGCCCGAAAAGGTTGCCAAGAAGCTTCGGCGGCGGCGGCAGGTCGGTCCGGACAGCCTCGGCGGGCCCTCCTCAGGGGGAAGAAAGGATCACACGACCCCGATCCAGCGGCCGAGGAGCCAGAGCAGCAGGGCCACCCAGAGGCCGTTGACGGCGAGCGCCGCGACGAGCGCCGCCGCGGGCCAGCGCGAGCTCCGCTTCGGCTTCGCGGCGTCCGCCGGGGCGGCGGCGGGCGCGGGGGCGGGCTCGTCCCGTTTCGGGACAAGCGCCTCGGGCATGGTCCTGAGATCGAGCACCGGTTGCCGCTCGGGGATGAAATCGGGCCGCCTCGCGTGCATGACGAGCCTCCTGATCGGTCTGCTGGCGGGCTCGATGCAGGAAGGCTGCCGCGCGGTAGGGCGCGCCGGGCGCATCGGCCGGGAGGGTGAACGGCGGGTTGCCGTAGCTCTCCACGCGGGTCACCCCGGCCGGAGCGACCCCGGTGGATGGCAAACGGCAAATTCTGCCGAGTCGGAATTGCCGCACCGTTCTCCCCGGCGCTCCGGCGGAAGCCGCACCTCGAGTGTAAATGCCTGTATCTATTGAGCTTTCTCAATTCGGTCTTATTGGCACGGCTCCTGCCACACGCCTTTTGCCAAGCCCGCGCTGGGGAGCGTCGAGGGCTTGGCGGGGAAAGGGCCTTCGGGCCCATGAAGCGGGGGCGGTTCCATGGAGAACGCGGCTCTCATCGGCCTGTCGCGCCAGATCGCGCTCGGCCGTGAGCTCGACGTCATCGCCAACAACATGGCGAACGTCTCGACCAACGGGTACAAGGCGCGCAGCTCGCGCTTCTCCGAGTACCTGATGCCGGGCGCGAGCGCCGGCGCCTTCACGCGGGCGGACCGCCGGCTGTCGTTCGTGGCCGAGGCCGGCACGGCGCTCGATCCCACGCCGGGCGCGATCGAGCGCACCGGCAATCCGCTCGACGCGGCGATCAAGGGCGACGGCTTCTTCGTGGTGCAGGCGCCGCAGGGCGAGCGCTACACCCGCAACGGCGCCTTCACCCTCGACGCCAAGGGCCAGCTCGTCACGAGCGACGGCCACGCCGTCATGGGCGAGAGCGGCCCGATCACCTTCAGCCCGCAGGAGACCGGCATCGAGATCGGCGCCGACGGCACGGTCTCGACGACGCAGGGGCAGCGCGGGAAGCTCCGCCTCGTGCGCTTCGCCGATCCGCAGGCGCTTCGCAACGAAGGCGCGAACGTCTTCTCCTCGACGGCGCCCGCGCAGGCCGCCGGCACGGCGGCCCAAGTGCAAAGCGGCTCGCTCGAGCGCTCGAACGTCAAGCCGGTGCTCGAGATGAGCCGGCTCGTCGACGTGAACCGCTCCTACACCGCGATCTCCTCGATGCTGTCGCGCATGGACGAGATGCGCCGCACCGCCATCTCCCGCCTCGCCGACGCCACCGCCTGAGAAGGACGAAAGCCATGCGCGCCCTCCACACCGCCGCGACCGGCATGATGGCCCAGGAGCTCAACGTCCAGGTCATCTCGAACAACATCGCGAACCTGCGCACCACCGGCTACAAGCGCCAGCAGACGCACTTCCAGGACCTCCTGTACCAGCACCTGCGCCGAGCGGGCTCGGCGACCTCGGACCAGGGCACGCAGCTCCCGTCCGGGATCTCGATCGGCTCGGGCGTCAAGGCCGCCTCGACGATCCGGGCGATGGCGCAGGGCAACCTGACCTCGACCGAGCGCGACTACGACGTGGCGATCCGCGGCGAGGGCTTCTTCCGCATCCGCATGCCGGACGGGCGCACCGCCTACACCCGCGACGGCTCCTTCGACCTCGACTCGCAGGGGCAGCTCGTCACCCGCGACGGCTACCTCGTCGAGCCCGGCCTCAACGTGCCGCAGACCGCGAAGAGCGTCACGATCACGGCCGCCGGGCAGGTCCAGGCGATGCTGCCGGGCCAGACGACGCCGCAGGACGTGGGGCAGATCCAGCTCGCCCGCTTCGTCAACAAGACCGGCCTCGAATCGATCGGCGACAACCTCTTCACCGAGACCGCGGCCTCGGGGCCGGCGATCGACGGCAACCCCGGCGCCGAGGGCTTCGGCAACCTGCAGCAGTCGTACCTCGAGGAGGCGAACGTCAACGCCGTAACCGAGCTGTCGTCGCTGATCGCGGCGCAGCGCGCCTACGAGATGAACGCCAAGGTCGTCACCGCCGCCGACCAGATGCTGTCGTCCTCGACCCAGATGATGCGCGGTTGAGGAGAGCGGCGATGATCCTCGACCCCGCCGTCCCGCCGCTTGCCCCGAACCGGGCCGGGCGCCTGCGCCCCATGATCGTGATCCGGATCGCGCTTGCGGTCGCGGCCCTCTCCTTCCTCCTCGGTCCGGCCTTCTCGGCCGAGACGCTGCGCCTGCGCGGCGAGATCGTCGTGACCGCCGACGTGCTGACGCTCGCCGACCTCGCGGAAGGCGCCGTCGGCGCCGCCGCCGCGACGCCGGTGTTCCGCGCGCCGGCGCCGGGCGAGAGCGGCACGATCCAGGCCCGCCGCATCGCCGAGGCCGCGGCCCGCTTCGGGCTCGCGCTCGAGCCCGGCCGGGCCGAGGTCACGGTGCGGCGCGCCGCCCGCCGCATCGGCGCGGACGAGATCGAGGGCGCCCTGCGCCAGGTCCTCGAGCTGAGATACGGCATCGACGCGCGCACGCTCTCGTTCGTCCACGACGGCGCTCCGCCTTCGCTGACGGTGGCGGCGGACACGGCCGCGCCCGTGGCCGTGGACGAGGTCTCCTACGACCGGCGCAGCCGGCGCGTCTCGGCGCTCGCCTCCGTCGGCGGCGACCGCCGCGGCGCGGTGCGGATCGCTGGCGTCGTGACCGAGCTCGTCGAGACCGCGGTGCTGACCCGGGCGCTGAACCGCGGCGAGACGGTCCAGAGTTCCGACTTCGCCGTCGAACGGCGGGCCAAAGAGACCCTGCCGGGCGACGTCCAGACCGATGCGGCGGCGCTCGCCGGCCGGATCGCCCGGCGCAGCCTCTCGGCCGGCGCGGTGGTGCGGACCGGCGACCTCGGCAGGCCCGAGATCGTCGCGCGCGGCGACATCGTCACCGTGTTCTACGAGATCCCGGGCATGACCTTGACGCTTAGGGCCCGCGCCACGGAGGCCGGCGCGCAGGGCGACTCGATCGGCGTCCTCAACATCCAGTCGAAGAAGACCCTCCAGGCGACGGTCGTCGCCCACGGCAAGGTCGCGGTCTCGGCCGCGACGCCCGGGGCCCTCGCCGCCGCCCAACCCGTCGCCACCGCGGCCGCCGCGGCCCTGACCGCCAACCCGTAAGCGAGTTCAACGATGCCCCTCCCCTCCCCTGCCCGCCTCGCCGCCCTCGCATTGACAGTCGCGGCGCTTAGCGGCTGCGGCGCCGCCGACCGGCTCGCCTCGATCGGCAAGCCCCCGGCCCTCGCCCCGATCGAGGACCCGACGGCGCAGCCCGGCTACAAGCCGGTGCGCCTGCCGATGCCCGACCCGCAGACCGTCGCCTTCGCCTCGAACTCGCTCTGGCGCCAGGGCTCCCGCGCCTTCTTCAAGGACCAGCGCGCGGCCCGCGTCGGCGACCTCGTCACGGTGCGGGTCAAGTTCACCGACCAGGCCCAGATCAACAACCAGACGAGCCGCACCCGCACCAACGCCGAGAACATGGGCATGGGCGGCATGTTCGGGCTCGAGACCGAGCTCACCAAGGTGCTGCCCGACGGCACCAAGGCCGATGCGCTCGTGAAGACCGACTCGAACTCGAAGAGCGAGGGCGCCGGCACGATCCGCCGTTCCGAGCAGCTCGTCACGAACGTCGCCGCGATCGTCACGCAGGTGCTGCCGAACGGAAACCTCGTGGTCGAGGGCAAGCAGGAGATCCGGGTCAACTTCGAGGTCCGCGAGCTCGTCGTCGCCGGCGTCGTGCGGCCCGAGGACATCGAGGCCGACAACACGATCGACTCGACCAAGATCGCCCAGGCCCGCATCGCCTACGGCGGCCGCGGCCAGATCACCGACGTGCAGCAGCCCCGCTACGGCCAGCAGGTCATGGACGTGCTGCTGCCGTTCTAGGCCGCCGCTCCTTCGCAAAGACGTTCCCGAGGAAGCCGGCACGCTCCCCCCGTTCAGCCGGCCCTCGGACGCGGCCCCGGCCCCCGCCGGGGCCGCTTCTTATTCAGCTGTCATCCGGATGTTTTTAGCAGCCAAATTATGGCCAAGGTTCCGGCCGCGATCACGCCGCAAAAGGTTCGAAATAGGTTTTTTGTGAGAGGCGTGACCCGTACACGGGGAGAGAAGGAAGCGACCGTGACCACGCTGAAACACAGCAGCCACACGCCCAAAAGTGAGAGGTAGAGAAGTGTAAACCGATCGCCCATGCCTCGCCCTCGGTGCCATTCGGCTTTTCCGAGGGGGCTCTTCGAAGAGTCGAGGAACGCCCCCCGACCAAAGCCGGGAAGTAGTTCCTCGAAGGCCCGTCCACCGCCAACGAGAAGGTGAGAAGGTGAAGTCTTAAGCCCGGACATCCGCCTTTGGCGTGCGCCCGTTGAAGTTACCGTGGACGGCCTTGAAGGCTGCCGGGCACAATCGCCCTTGCTGCCTATTCCTGATTAGCGCCACGTCGCTCAGCTTTCAAGGCGTTACGAATGAAAACTCCACACCAAGTATCGAGAGGCGAAGGGCTGGGGTATGATCCTCCATGCCCCAGCCCATCGCCTCTGTGACCCACAACGGCGTCACCCTCGACGTGATCGTCTCCGACATCACGACGCTCGCGGTCGACGCCATCGTCAACGCCGCGAATTCCTCGCTCCTCGGCGGCGGCGGGATCGACGGGGCGATCCACCGGGCGGCGGGGCCGGGGCTTCTGGAGGAGTGCCGCAAGCTTAACGGCTGTGCGCCGGGCGACGCCAAGATCACGGGCGGCCATCGACTCCCGGCCCGCCACGTCATCCATACCGTCGGGCCGGTCTGGCGGGGCGGAAGCGAGGGCGAGGACGACGTGCTGGCAAACTGCTACCGCCGCTCCCTCGAGGTCGCGGCCGCGCACGGCCTGCGCACGGTCGCCTTCCCGGCGATCTCGACCGGGGTCTACGGCTTCCCGGCCGACCGCGCCGCCCGCATCGCGGTCGCGACCGTGCGCGCCTCGGTCTCACTGGCGAGCTTCGACAAGGTGATCTTCTGCTGCTTCAGCGAGCCGAGCGCGCGGCTGCACGCCGAGGCGCTGGCGGCCGCGCTTTGAGTCTCAATCGTCGCGGTAGACCTTCTCGTTCTTCTCGTGCCATTCCTGCGCCTCGATCGACATCGTGGCGATCGGGCGGGCCTCGAGCCGCCTGAGCGAGATCGGGTCGCCGGTCACCTCGCAGTAGCCGTAGGAGCCGTCGTCGATGCGGGCGATCGCGGCGTTGATCTTGGCGATGAGCTTGCGCTGGCGGTCGCGGGCCCTCAACTCGATCGCGCGGTCGGTCTCGGACGAGGCCCGGTCGGCGAGGTCCGGGTGATTCTCGCTCTCGGTCTGGAGCGCCACGAGGGTCTCCTGGGCCTCGCGGAGGATCTCGTTCTTCCAGTTCATCAGCTTGCGCCGGAAATACTCCCTCTGGCGGTCATTCATGAAAGGCTCGGCGTCGCTCGGCCGGTAGGCCTCGTCGACCTTGACCATTTTTCCCATTCTTGGCCCCTCCAGGCTCTCGTTTGCGCCGTTGCGCGGCGGCTTGTCGGCGTGCCGTATAGTCGAGAAGCGGCCCGGCCACAACGCGGATGAACGTCACCAAACTGTGGTAAAAAAGGCTTGAACGGCCCAGCTTTTGGGCGGCCTCGACTGTGCGGGCGGCTTTCGCCCGCAAGAATCGGCTCAGCGGCGAAGGTTCGCCCGGGCGCGGGCGAGCGCTTCCGCTACGTCCCTTTCCACGAGCTCCGCGAGCGGGCGGCCGTAGTGCGTCCAGTCGAAGAACCAGTCGGCGACGTGCGTCTCCGGGCGGTCCCGGCGCCAATCGACGACCGCCGCGTTCGCCCGCCCGGCGAGCGCTCCCGCGAGCGCGGCCTTGCAGGCCCGGTTGTCGGCGTCGCCGGGAGAGCCCGGCGTCGGCAGGAGCGAGCGGTAGGTCGGCGGGACGACGACGACCACCGCGGTCGCGGTCGGCAGGCCCGCGACGACGTCCCGCAGGCGCTCGGCCGCCGGGAAGCGGCCGGTCGGGTTCCTGACGTAGTCGTCGGACCGGCGCTCGAGGGCGGCGCGGCGGGCCGGATCGGTCATGTAGCCGGCCGCGACATGGGCCGGCCCGTAGTCCCAGTAGCCGTCGGGCCGGGCCCGCGCCGGGCGCCGCGACA
Organism: Beijerinckiaceae bacterium; assembly: GCA_036389455.1. Classification (GTDB taxonomy): domain Bacteria; phylum Pseudomonadota; class Alphaproteobacteria; order Rhizobiales; family Beijerinckiaceae; genus JAJKJG01. The sequence goes on along the minus strand of DASVPW010000033.1, from coordinate 36,306 downwards.
GGAGATACCGGATCCGTGGCGGGATCTCCTCCAGGACCTGGCGGCGCAGGAGGCCGCGCACGTACTCGGGCAGGCTGCCGCTGTAGAGCCAGAACGGGAACGGCGCGTCGTTCCAGCTCGCGATCTCCGGCTCGCACCAGAGCCGGTCGGCGCCGATCACGAGGGCCCGCGGCCGCGGGTGGTGGCGCAGGAACCAGTCGAGGACCGGGAACTGCTCCTTCGGCCCCGTCGCCACGATCGAGAGCTGGACGAAGGAGAGGCCGGTGAGCTGGTCGAGCCGCTCGGGCGAGAGGGCCTGGATGTGCGAGTTGCCGATGATCGCGGCGTCGAAGGCTAAGTCGCGCCCGCGGCTCGCGTTGGCGGTGCGCGGCCCCTGCGGGCGCACGCCGGGCTTCAGGGCAAGGGGCGAGCGGCCGGTGTCGTAGGGGTCGAGGAGCCAGGCGGCGGCGAGCGCGAGGGCGAGGAGCGCCGCCGCGCCCGCCGCGAGGGCGAGGGCGAACCGGCGCCAGGGATCTGGGCGGCTCCGGAGCCCGTCAGAACTGGAAATAGATGAACTCATAATTGGCGTCGTCGCCGATCCTGAACAGCACGAGCACGAGCACGACCGCGAAGGCGACGGCTAGCGAGCGCCACGGCGGCACCTTGTGGACGAGGCTCCAGGCAGTCGGCCCGAGCATCGCGATCGCGGCCGCGATCGCGAGGGTTCGCCACTTGAAGCCGACCCCAAGCGGCGCGAAGCCGAACAGAGCCTCGTAGACGCGCAGCATCGCGTCGAAGCTCGTCGCCCGGAACGGCACCCAGGCCAGCACCACGAAGGCGAAGGTCAGCGCCCACCCGAGGGACGCCGGCATGGACAGGCCGGCGCGCCGCCAGAGCACGCCGATGCCGAGGCCGACCCCGTGCGCCACGCCCCAGGCCACGAAGGTGAGGCCGGCGCCGTGCCACAGGCCGCCGAGCGCCATGGTGGCGAAGAGCGCGAAGAGCTGCGCGGCGAGGCCGTGCCGGTTCCCGCCGAGGGGGATGTAGAGGTAGTCGCGCAGGAAGCGCGACAGCGTCATGTGCCAGCGGCGCCAGAAGTCGCCGAGCGACACGGCCCGGTACGGCACGTCGAAGTTCTGCGGCAGCACGATCCCGAACAGGAGCGCGAGGCCGAGCGCCATGTCGGTGTAGCCCGAGAAGTCGAAGTAGATCTGGAAGGTGAAGCCGAGCGTCGCCTGCCAGGCCTCGATCACGGTGATGGCCTTGCCGGCGGCGGCCGCCTGGAACACCGGGTTGACGTACTCCGAGAGCGGGTCCCCCAGAAAGACCTTCTTGGCGAGGCCGACGGTGAGGAGCATCAGGCCGCGCGAAAAGCGCTCGGCGGCGTCGGGGCGCGCGTAGGGGCGCTCGTCGAACTGGTGCATGACCTCGCTCCAGCGCACCAGCGGGCCGGCGAGGACTTGCGGGAAGAAGCCGATGTAGAGGGCGTAGCGGACGAGGTCGTAGCGCGGCGCGAGCCCGGCGCGCAGGTCCGCGAGGTACATGACGTGATGGAAGGTGAAGAACGAGATGCCGAGCGGCAGCACGATGTCGAAGCGCGGGACATGGAGGCCGGGGACGAGGCTCGCGAGGTCGGCGAAGAAGTTGGCGTACTTGAACACCCCGAGCACCAGGAGGTTCGCTCCGAGCGCGAGCGGGATCAGGACCGCAGCCTTCGCTCGCCCGAACGCCTCCGCGACGAGCCAGTTGACGAGGATCGACAGCGCCAGGAGCGGGACGAAGCGCCAGTCCCAGTAGCCGTAGAAGACGAAGGACAGGAACGCGAGCGCGTGGAGCCGCCACTCGGGCCGGAAGCGCTCGACCGCCCAGTGCAGCAGGAGCGCCGCGGGCAGGAAGACGAGGAGAAAGGCGAAGGAGTTGAACAGCATCGAGGGGATCGCGCGGGCGCCCCTCGCCCCGCTCCGGCGGCGGGCGGTCCGGGCGCGGCGTCTTGTGCGGGATGGGCGAAGGAGCGTCAACCGCGGGCGCTCGCCCTCCGCATCTGCCGCTCGCGGAGCCCGGGGGGAGGGAAGCGGACGAAATGTGATAGAGGGTGGCCGATTGAATCGCTTGGTCCGCCCGAGGAACCTCTCTCCGATGACCCGATGCTCCGCTTCCCTGCTGCCGCTTGCCGGCGCGCTCCTCGCCGGCGTGCTCCTCGCTCCGGCGGCCACGGCCCAATCCATGCCGCCGCCGCCCTCGATGAGCGATCCAGCCCCGGCGGCGGCCCCGCGGAAGGCCGCGCCGAAGCCTCGTGCCGAAGGCGATAAGGCGAAGCCGGCCGGCACGGCGGCGGCGAAGCCCGTAAAGCCGGCTCCCGCGCGCGGCTCCACCGAGACCTCGCCGATGCCGCGCAAGATCGATCCGAGGGACATCGACGACCCTTACGGCGGCGTCGGCCGGAGCGAGCGCGCGGCCCCGACCTTCACCCCGGGCGGGAAGGTCGGCGTCGGCGGCCGGTTCTAGAGGCTCGGCGGAAGAGGCTCAGCCGAACTCGATCTCGCTCTCGATCACGTGCTCGAGGGGGGCGTTCTCGGCGGTTAGCGTCATGCGCACCTTGAGGACGTTGCCCTCGACCTTCCCCGAGCGCACCGCCTCTTCGATGACGCGCTGCGAGGTCACGCCGACCTGCTTGAGGAATTTGCGAACCGCCATGTTGAAGCGATCCTCGTCCATGCGCCGCCTCCCGAATGAGTCTTCGAAGGGCGCATGCTAGCCGCAAACGGCGGCGCTTGGCCAAGGGCCAAGCGCGCCTTCCATCGAGGACGGAGGAGGGCGGTCAGTAGGCCCGCGAGCGGACGACGACCCGCTTGCCCTTCGCCCGGTGCTTCGTGACGTAGCGGTGGCGGTAGACCGGGCCGCGCACCACCCGCCGCGGCGGGCCGTAGTAGTACCCCGGCGCGACCGCGCCCGGGTCGTAGTAGCCGACCGGCGGATAGACCGGCTGCCCGGTGCGCCGGTACCACCCTTGCGCCGCGAGCTGGCCCGGGGTCGGCGGCGTGCCGGGCTGATGGAAATTCGTCTCGGGCCGGTAGGCCGGGCCCCAGCCGAACTCGTCGTCGCCGGCGGGGTCGGGCCCCGGGATGCCGGTGACGTAGCCGGTGCTCTGGGCGCTCGCGGGAGCCGCTCCGAGGAGGGCGAGGCCCGCGGCGACCGCGCCGGCGAGGAGAAGGGTTGCCTTCATGGGGTGCTCCGTGGAGGCGGGCGCGCTCCGGGCGCGCCCTGCGCGAGATGGGGTGAACGCCGCAACGGGCGGCGGGGTCCCGGGACTATTCGTCCCAGCCGAAGTCCTCGGCCGGGGCCGGGTGGAGAATCCGGCGGGTGGTCACGACCCGCCGCTCCTCGATGACGACCGGCTCCGCCCGCCTCACCACGACCCGTTCGCGGACGAGGGGCGCAGCGACGGGAACGGGGCCGTAGTCCGGCCCGGACTTCAGCACCCGGCGCGGCGGAAGCGGATAGGCGGACCCGAGCGGGCCGGTCGCGATCCCGTCGTCCTCCTCGAAGGCCGGCGCCGGGGCGACGACACGGCGGGTCGTCACGACGGCCGGCGGCCCGCCGTAGCCGTAGCCGTAGCCGTAGCCGTAGGGCGCCGGGGCGACGACGCGGCGGGTCGTCGTGACCACGGTCTCGGTCGCGCCGTAGCCCGGCACCGGACGGGGCGGAAGCGGGATGCCGCCGTAGGGATCGGCATAGACGCCGGGCGGCGGGCCGAAGTCCCCGGCGAGGGCGGGGGATACGCCCGCGACCAGGAGAACGAGAGGTGTGAGAAAGAGGGTCTTCATGGGTGCCTCCGGATGCGCCTTCAAGGCGTCCGAGCGGCTTCAAGCGCCGCTCCTGGCTCCCCCTGCCCTGCCGGATCAACGCGCCAGAACGGCCAAGGTTCATCGGCCACGCGAAAAAGCCAAGCTGGAACGGGCCTGCCAAGCCTGCGTTGCTGAGATACGAACGCCAACCAGGAGCGACACCCCCATGAAGACGCTTGCGACCCTTCTCGCCGCTTCCGTCCTCGCCACGGCGGCCTACGCCCAGAGCACCACGGTCATCCAGAAGGAAGGCGTGGGCTCGACCACCGTCGTCAAGGAGCACCCCGCCGACACGACCGTCGTGAAGAAGAAAGAGGTCGTCACCACGGGCAGCACCGGCTGCGAGTCGAAGACGGTCAAGAAGACCGACGAGTTCGGCGACTCGAAGACCAAGACCAAGGTCGAGTGCTGACGCGCTCCCCTTCCCTCGGAGAGGCGTAAGACCCGGCCCTCGCGCCGGGTCTTTCGTTTTGGGGGCGGGCCGGAAAGCCACACTCGCCGGCGAATGCGCCTCGGCGCCCGCGCCGCCGCTTGATCGGGGCGCAAGCGCCCGGCACCTTCGCCTCAACCTGTGCCGGGGGAGTCGATGCCGCGTTTCGCGAGATGGGCGGGTTTTGTGGCTTTAAGCCTGGCGGCGGCCTGCAGCCGGGCGCCGAACCCGGTCGTCGCCCACGACCCGATCCCGCAGCCGCCGCCGGGTTATGCCGTGCGCTGCTCGTCGACCCCGTTCGTCCTCAACGGCTACATCAGCCGCTGCACCCCGGGGTACAAGCCCGCGGTCATCGAGGAGCGCGCGGTGGTGCGCGCCAAGGGCTGAGAAGGCAATCCGCTCAACGGCTTAAACCGGATCTTTCGAGAACCACACCGCCTCGTGGACCGCGGTCGCGGTGGCGTCGGGAGGACGGTCGGCTGAAAGCCACACGGAGCGGGTCTCGAGAGGATCGCCCGCCCCCTCGGCGGGGCGCCCTTGCGCGCCGACGCAGGGGATGAAGCCGACCGCCATGGTCGGCTCGGCGCGAAAGCCCGCCGCGACCCGGCGCACGAGGAGGGTGACGGCGCCGAAGCGCGAGGTCTGCCAGGGAAAGATGAGCCTCCCTGAGGGCTTGAGCGCCGCGAGCCACTGCGGATCCGGGGCGGTTGCGGCGGCGCTGACGTAGATCACGTCGGCCTCCGGGAGCCCGAGGCCGACGCCGGACTCGGCATGAACCTTCACATGAGGAAATATCGCCAAGTGCCTCTCGGCCAAGGCGGCGAGCGGCTTGTCGATCTCGTAGGCCTCGACCCGCCCCCCGGGCTCCACGAGGCGGGCCAGGATCGCCGTGTAGTAGCCGGTGCCGGCGCCGACGTGCACCGCGGTCTCGCCCGGCTGCGGGTCGACCATGGCGATCCAGGCGGCATGGAGCGAGGGCTGGCCGTTGTTGATCCCCTGGGCGCGGTCGAGCACCACCAGCACGTCGTCGTAAAGGTCTGAGGGATCTGAGGAATTCTTCTCGATCACGCCCCCCGGCGAGAACACCCGCCAGGGCGGGGCGGTGAGGAAGTCCTCCCGCGGCACGGCCGCGAAGGCCTCCTCGACCCGGGGGTTGCGGACCCCGGCCGAGCGCAGGATCTGGGCGGCGTAGCGGGCCCGCACCCGCGCCGGATCGTCCTCGGCCGCTCGTCGTCCCATGGGCGCCGTCCTCCGGAAGGAAAACGCGCGAGGCGGGCCGGAGTGGCAATTCCGTTGCGCCGACACCCCCGCGAAACCCGGCCATGTCGCGGGAAAACCCCGACAATGTCGCGGGACAACACCCGCGATGTCGAATGTTTGCCCGACGTGTTGCGGGGGGTGCGCGGGGTCGCCGCACCAGCCCTAGCCGGGGGGATCGCCGGCTCGGCTCCAGGCCCCGGACCGCCGACTCAAGCCTCTACCCTGCCCGAAACAGCAGTTGCGAGTTTTCACTTGATGCCACGCAATGAACCGGCTTCATAGCCGGCATGCCTCTCAACGAAGCGGATACGCGAGCCCGTCTGATCGAACCGGCCCTGCACCAGCGCGGCTGGACAGGGGACATGGTCAAGCGCGAGGTGACGGCGCGGCCCGTGGAAATCGTCGCCGGTGCGGCCCGCCGGGGGCGGCTCGGCCGAATCGATTTCGTTCTCCGCGTCCGGGTCAATCCGAGCACCGCGCCCGTGGCGCTCGCCCTCATCGAGGCAAAGGCCGAGAACCTGCCGCCCAACCACGGCCTGGAGCAGGCCAAGGCGTACGCCCGCGGCAAGCTCCACAACGTGCCCTTCGTCTTCTCCTCGAATGGTCACCAGTTCGTCTGCTTCGACCGGCGCGACAGCACGACCAGCCCGCCGCGGCCGATGAGTGAGTTCCCGACGGTCGATGAGCTGAGGGCGCGCTACGAGCAGCGCCAAGGGTTCAGCCTCACCGACGACAGAGCACGTCCGCTGCTCACGCCCTATCCGGGGGGCGAAGCCGACCGCCGATATTATCAGGACGCCGCGATCCGCGCGGTGCTGGAGAAAATCGCGCGGGGCGAGAAGAAGGCCCTCCTCGTCCTCGCCACCGGGACGGGCAAGACCTTCATCGCCGTCAACCTGCTGCGCCGCATCGCCGATGCCGGCCAGCTCCGGCGGGCCCTGTTCGTCTGCGATCGGGACGAGTTGCGCAAGCAAGCGCTCGCGGCCTTCGCGAACCGCTTCGGCGCGGACGCCGCCGAAGTCTATCGTCGCGAAGACGGCTCCAACAACGCCAAGAATGCCCGCGTCCACATCGCCACCTTCCAGACCCTTGGGGTGGCGAGCGAGGGCGATGATGCGAGCTTCCTCCTGGATCATTATCCGCCCGACAGCTTCAGCCACATCATCATCGATGAGTGCCATCGCTCGGCATGGGGCAAGTGGTTCCAGGTCCTGGAGCGGAACCCGGGAGCCGTGCAGATCGGGCTGACCGCGACACCGCGCGAATTGGAGATCCCCGAGGATTCCGAAGAAGCGAAGAACGACGCGCGCATCCGCGCTCACAATTTCCGCTACTTCGGCGAGCCGGTCTACGAGTATGACGTCGCGCAGGGCATTGAGGACGGTTACCTCGCCGCCTGCGAGATCGTGAAGCGCGACGTGTTCCTCGAAGGCAAGCCCGCGCCGGAGGCGCAGACGGGGCTCGACCGCGAAGACCTCTCGACCAAGGTCATCAAGGACTCCATCACCGGCCGCTTCGCCGGTTTCGAGGAGACGGAAGCCCATTACGATGCAGGCGTATTCGAGAGCCGCCTCGAACTGCCGGACCGGGTCCGCCAAATGTGCGCGGACCTCTTCGACCATCTGCTGGCGACCGGCGGCCCCGAGCAGAAGACGATCATCTTCTGCCAGCGCGACAGCCACGCCGACTGGGTCGCAGTCGAGATGAACAATCTGTATGCGCGATGGGCGGCGGCGAACAGCCAGCGCGCGGCGGACCCTTACGCCTTCAAGTGCACCGCATCGGTCGGCGGCGCGGGCGTCGTGCCGGACTTCAAGGGCGCCGAGCGCAGCCACTTCATCGCGACGACCGTCGATCTGCTCACCACGGGGGTCGACGTGCCGCCGCTGCGCAACGTCGTGTTCTTCCGCTACATGAAATCCCCGATCGCCTTCTATCAGATGGTCGGCCGGGGGACGCGCATCCACGAGCCGTCGGGCAAGCTCATGTTCCGCGTCTACGATTACACGGACGCGACGCGGCTCTTTGGCGAGCGCTTCCTCTCCGATGTGCCGCGGGTGAGCGAACCTACGCCGCCCCCGCCCGCGAAACCGGACCAGGACGAGCCTGAGGATACCGGCGGGCCGAAGGTCCGCACCTTCGTCGTCGAAGGCGTGACGGTAAGGATCGAGGACGGCGGCCGGTTCATCCTGATGAAGCGCGACGGCCGCGACATGCGTGTGCCAATCCAGGAATACCGGGCGCAGCTCGTCGAGAGGCTGGTCAAGGAGGCGCCCGACCTCTCCGCGTTTCGAAACGTGTGGATCGAGCCGCAGCATCGCCGCGAGTTGATCGACTCCCTCGTTGTCGCGGGCTACGCCCCGCGCGTGCTGCAGGCGGTGCTCGAAATGGAGGACTACGATTCCTTCGACGTGCTCGGAGAGGCCGCCTACGGGCTCTCGCCGCGCACCCGCGCTGGGCGCGTGGACCAGTTCCGGTCGCGTCACAAGATGTGGCTGGAAAGCATGCCCGGGCCGGGTCGGGCGGTGATGCTGGCGCTCGCGCAGCAGTTCGCGCGGGGTGGTACGGAGGAGCTGGAGAGCCCGTCGGTGCTGCGCGTGCCGGCGGTGGCGCGCGCGGGCGGCCTTTCGGCACTGCGGGCGCTAGGCCAACCGCAAGAGGTACTCAAGACTACGCGCGAGCGATTGTTTGAGCCATGACAACGTTCCAAGCGGCATTGCCCCAACAGTGGCGACGCGTAAAACTGGCCGAACTCGTCACAACACGATCCGGCAATTCGAAGCAAATTAAGGGAAAACTTTATTCAAGCCCCGGGCCTGGACGTTATCCTGGCTATAGCGCGTCTGGGCAAGACGTGTGGCTTGATCGATACGAGCATGAAGGCGATGCGATCATTGTATCCGCTGTAGGCGCTAGGTGTGGCAAGTGTTTCCGCGCCAGCGGCAAATGGTCTGCAATTGCAAACACTCATATTGTTCGCCCCAATTCGGATCTGATTATTACAGATTATCTCTTCTATTTGATTAATGACGAGAATTTCTGGCTTCGCCATCAAATGGGGCAGCCATTCGTCCGAATATCGGACACTCTACAGAAAGAAATTCCTCTTCCGCCATTAGACGAGCAACGCCGGATCATCCGGGCGCTTGATAAACAAATGGCCGCAGTCGCACGCGCTCGTACCAAAGCAGAACAACAAGAGGCCGACCTTTTTGCCTTACTGCAGTGCCTCCTCCAAATGCACTTTCAAAATATCCGCCCACTTGCAATCAATGATGAGCACGATGGCGCCCCAATCGGATGGCAGTGGCGCAAACTTAGTGAGATAGCTCGCCTTGAAAGCGGCCATACACCGAGTCGACGCCACTCCGAATGGTGGGGCGGTGATATCCCTTGGATCGCATTGCCTGATATTAGGGCGTTGGATGGGCGAACTGCCTTCGAAACGATTGAGAAAACCAACGAACTCGGCCTCGCCAATTCGGCCGCGAGGCTGCTTCCTCCTGGCACAGTCGTTCTGTCGCGCACGGCTTCCGTGGGCTTCGTTACAGTGATGGGTCGCCCGATGGCGACTAGCCAAGATTTCGTGAACTGGGTGTGCGGGGAAGAACTAGAGTCTTGGTTTCTCGCGTATCTCCTGATTGCTTGCCGCGATTATCTTCGCGAATTGGCGAGCGGAGCCATTCACAAGACTATCTATGTTCCTACAGTTGAAGCGTTCTGCATCTGTATGCCGTCAAAACATGACCAGCAGCGGATAGTGAGCGAGATCGATGCTGCTCGAGTTGGTCTTGAAAGGGCGGAACGAGCAGCCAAAGCGCAACTTGCTTCCATCAACGCCCTTCACCCCTCTCTCCTCCACGCCGCGTTCTCGGGAGCACTTTGAAGTGGGCGCTACGGTCAAGATGACAAACGGCAACGGCGCTACTCGTCGCTCGGTCGACGACGCCGTTTGGTCCGCCTGCGACATCCTCCGCCGCTCGAACTGCGCCGGCGCGCTGCAGTACGTGCCGGAGCTGTCGTGGCTTCTGTTCCTGCGCATCCTCGACGAGCGCGAGGCGCGCGAGGCCGAAGAAGCCGAGGCCTTCGGCCAGCCTTTTACGCCTTCGCTCGAAGCGCCTTACCGCTGGCGCGACTGGGCCGCACCCGACGCGCCGAAGCGGACGGAGCTCGCCGAGCGCGGCGCGATGAATGCCTTCAAAGGCTTCGTCGACCGGGAGCTTCTGCCGCACCTGCGCTCGCTGCGCGACCAGCCGGGCGCGACGCCGCGCCAGAAGGTGATCGGCGAGATGCTCGTCGGCACCGAGCGCACCCGCGTCGACACCGAGCGCAACCTGCTCGACGTGCTCGACCGGATCGACGCCATTGATGTGACCGGGGACGACTACGCCGATCTCTTCCCCTTGAGCCAAGTCTACGAAGGCCTGCTGCTCAAAATGGGCGAGAAGGGCAACGACGGCGGCCAGTTCTTTACGCCGCGCGAGATTATCCGGGCCGTCGTCAAGGCGATCGCCCCGAAGCCGAGCGAGACGGTGTACGATCCCGGCTGCGGCACCGGCGGCTTCCTCATCGAAGCCTTCAAGCACATGCGCCGGAACCTGCCGGAGGACGCCATCGGGAGCGAGCTCGCGGCGATCGGCCAGAGCCGCCTCTACGGCCGCGAGAAGGAGAATCTGATCTTCCCGATCGCTCTCGCCAACATGGTGCTGCACGGCATCGATGCGCCGAAGCTCTGGCATGGGAATACGCTGTCGGGCCAGGAGACCTATGGCGGGCTGTGGGAGAACGCCCCGGCGCTCTTCGACGTGGTTCTCACCAATCCGCCGTTCGGCGGCAAGGAGAACGCGGATGTCCAGACACGCTTCGACTACCGGACAAGCGCGACGCAAATCCTCTTCCTTCAGGAGATCATGAACAGCCTCAAGCCCGGCGGGCGCTGCGGGATGGTCGTGGACGAAGGAGTGATGTTCCGGACAAACGAGCGCGCCTTCGTGCAGACCAAGCGCCGGCTGCTCGATTCGTGCGACCTGTGGGCAGTCGTCTCGTTGCCGCCGGGCGTGTTCACGGCGACCGGCGCCGGCGTGAAGACGAACCTGCTCTTCTTCACCCGCGGCAAGCCGACGGAGAGCGTCTGGTACTACGACCTGTCCGACCGCAAGGTGACGAAGAAGAAGCCGCTGCTGCTCGCCGACTTCGACGATTTCTTCCGCCTCCTGCCGGATCGGGCCGAAAGCGAGCGCAGCTGGACCGTTACCCGCGAGGAGCTGGACCGGCGCGGACTCGACCTCAAGGCCGTGAACCCCAACCGGAAAGCCGAGGTGGACACCCGCACGCCGGCACAGATCCTCGACGAGATCGAGGCCCACGGCCGCGAGCTTGACAAGGCTCTCTCGGAGCTTCGCGCCCTTATCCCGGGCTGATCGCCCCTTTCCCGCCCCAAACATCCGGTCTATGTCGGGCCAAACCGAAACCGGGGGTCTTGGGGTATGGGGGCTGTCGCTAGCGGCGCCGTTGCGGACGGGCGGAAGACGTTCCGGCTCGTCCTGATCAAGCCGTCGCACTACGACGACGATGGCTACGTCATCCAGTGGCTGCGCTCGCCGATCCCGGCGAATTCCTTGGCCTGCCTCTACGGCTTAGCCCTCGATGCGCAGGCGCGGGACGTGCTCGGGCCGGACTACGTCCTCGACGTCGAGGCGGTCGACGAGACGAACACCCGGGTGCGGCCGGACCGCATCGCGCGCCGCATCGCCGAGGCCGACGCCGGCCTCGTCATGCTCGTCGGCGTGCAGTCGAACCAGTTCCCCCGGGCGCTCGACATCGCGCGGCCCTTGCGCGCGCGCGGCGTCACCGTCGGCATCGGCGGCTTCCACGTCTCGGGCACGCTCGCGATGCTGAAGGACATCGACCCCGCCGTGCAGGAAGCCCGCGACATGGGCTGCTTCCTCTACGCCGGCGAGGCCGAGGAGGGCCGGCTCGACCTCATCCTCAAGGACGCGCTCAACGGCAAGCTCGCGCCGATCTACAACTTCATGGCCGACCTGCCGGGCATCGAGCACGTGCCGACGCCGCACCTGCCGGCGTCCGTCATCAAGCGCACCTACGGCGCGAACGCGAGCTTCGACGCGGGGCGGGGGTGTCCGTTCCAGTGCTCGTTCTGTACGATCATCAACGTGCAGGGGAGGAAGTCGCGGCGGCGCTCGCCGGACGACGTCGAGCGCATCGTGCGGGCGAACGCCGAGCAGGGCATCTTCCACTTCTTCATCACCGACGACAACTTCGCCCGCAACAAGGACTGGGAGCCGATCTTCGACCGCCTGATCCAGCTCCGCGAGGTCGAGAAGATCAGGATCCGCCTCATCATCCAGGTCGACACGCTCTGCCACCGCCTGCCGAACTTCATCGAGAAGGCGGCCCGCGCCGGCGTGAAGCGCGTCTTCATCGGCCTCGAGAACATCTCGCCGGACAACCTCGTCGCGGCGAAGAAGAAGCAGAACAAGATCACCGAGTACCGCAAGATGCTGCTCGCGTGGAAGAACGTCGGCGTCATCACCTACGCGGGCTACATCCTCGGCTTCCCGAACGACACCCCCGAGCGCATCCGCCGCGACATCGAGGTGATCAAGAAGGAGCTGCCGGTCGACCTCCTCGAGTTCTTCTTCCTCACGCCGCTGCCCGGCTCCGAGGACCACAAGAAGCTCCTGGAGAAGGGGGTCTGGATGGACCCCGACCTCAACAAGTACGACCTCAACCACGCCTGCACCGGCCACCCGCTGATGTCCAAGGCCGAGTGGGAGGAGGCCTACCGGACGGCCTGGGAGACCTACTACTCGGACGACCACGTCGAGCGCGTGCTGCGCCGCGCCGCCGCGACCAAGACCTCGGTCGGCAAGACCCTGTTCGTGCTCAACTGGTTCGTCGGCTCGATCCAGATCGAGAAGATCCACCCGCTCGAGGCCGGCTTCGTGCGCCTGAAATGGCGCCGCGACCGCCGCCCCGGCTTCCCGATCGAGCCGGCGCTGACCTTCTACCCGCGCTTCCTCGCCGAGACGATCTCAAAGCAGCTGCGCTGGGCCTGGCTGTGGGGCCGCACGCGGCGCCTCTACAAGTCGATCCGCTTCGGCAAGGGCCGCTACGAGTACACCGACGAGGCGCTCACCCCGGTGCTCGACGACGAGGTCGAGACCCACGCCATGTTCGACACCGTGGAGGCCAAGGCCTTCGTCGCGCAGCAGAAGCGGCTCGCCGCCGCGACGGCGACGGGCGAGGCCGCCTGAAGACGCCCTCCGCGGAGAAACTCTTTTCCCGCCATAGGGTTAGCGGCGGGCGCCGGGAACCGCTTGCAGGCTCATGATGACTGCGAGGGCCGCACCCTTGTCATGATGGCCGGCGCGGCGCTCCTCGACAGAGGTCCTGAACGGTGCGAAAAGCCGCACCATCGCATCATGATGGCCGCGGCGCGCCTTTGAGACTATCCCCTCGGCGGGTAACGCCAGCGTCCATTCTCGGCGTGCATAGCTGGGGCGTTGCAGGCTCGGCCGCGTGGCCCTATCAGGCCGGCCCATGAAGAAAGCCTCGGAATACCGCCGCCACGCCGAGGAATGCCGGACGCTGGCGAAGGGCATGGCAGGCCCGCAACGCGATCAGCTTCTCGAGATGGCGGCGACCTGGGACCGGTTGGCCGAGGAACGGGCTGCGCTCGTCCAGCGCCATCCCGAACTGGCCATCGCCGGCGAGGCCGAAGAGGAAGAGACGGCGGGCGCTCAGCGTCGGGCTTGAGGACGGACCGGGCCTGACCCGAGGGTTGAAATCGGCGGTCGAGGTCGCCGGCTCCCGGCCGGCCGGACCGGCGGTCAAGGCGCGTCCTGCGGCGGCTCAGTGCGGCATTGACGCCTGACGCGCGATCCGCTGCTATGGCTGGACCATGACGAAGCTTCTCGAACGCGCCATCACCAAGCTGCGCTCCTTTCCCGAGCCGGACCAGGACGAGGCTGCCGAACGGCTCGAAGCGTTCATGCGCGAGGCGGAAGCCCTCCGCTCGGGTCGGTACGATCTCGACGAGGACGAGCGCGCGGCCATTCGCGAGAGCAAGGCCCAGGCCGAGCGCGGCGAGTTCGTCAGCGACGAGGCGATGGAAGCGTTCTGGAACCGTCGCGGACGATGAGGGTCCGCTATACCCCTCGCGCCCTTGCCGACCTTGAAGCCATCGACCGCTATCTGCACGAGCGCAATCCCCGTGCGGCCCAAGAGGTGATCGCGACCATCCGCCGGCGGATCGAGCATTTGGCGGAATGGCCGCGCCAGGCCCCAACTACGAACGAACCGGATATCCACGTCCTGTTCGTCGGCCGCTACCCTTACAAGGTCTTCTATGAGGTCGAGAAGGAGACGGTCGTGATCCACCACGTCCGACACGCCGCGCGGCGGCCCTGGCTTGGGCGCTGAGGCAGAGTAGCAGCCCTATGCTCGCGAAGTCTCTGGGAAGGAAAGAGGCCGCTCGGGCTTCAAGCTCGCCGCCTCCCTGCCGGCCGGACCAGCGGTCAAGGCGCGTCCCGCATCGCGAAGTCGTCGAAGCGCTCGGCGATCCACCGGGCCGCCGTTTCGAGGTCGCCGAAGGCGGGCTGGACGGGAAGCTGGCATGGCCCGAACCCCGCCTCCAGGAACCACCGCCCGCGGTCCTCGCCGTGGATCTCGTCGTCGAGGAGCACCAGCACCGCGATCAGCCGGCCGTCGGCGAGCACGAGCTGGCCCTGCCGGTCGGCGTGGCCCGTCATGATCTCGATGGCCTGGAAGGTCAGATTCGGCTGCACTGCTCCTCTCTTCGCCCCGGAGGAGCCGACGCGAGAGCCTGCAAAACGATCAAGGCGCCTCGGGCGATCCGCCCTGGCTCTCCCGCCTGCCTTCGCCCCGCTCGGGGTCGCGGCCGACGCGGAGATACCGGCTCTCGAACTCGCCGGCCGTCTGGAGGCCCTCCCAGTCGAGGATGGCGGACACCCGGACTTTGAAATTAGGACACTGGCCTGAGCGTTGCACAAACGAAAGCCCCGCCCGGGTGTGGCAGACAACCAGGCGGGGCTCCCGACGCGCTAGGGGGATTGAACCTAGCGTGGCCAGGAAACCACGCCGGTCTTGAACAACGGTTAAGGGCGGGCCGGGATTCGACACAAGGTCAACACGGCCGCGCTGGAACGCTCCTTAGTTTGAAGAGTTGCAGCGGGGATGAGCGACCGTTCCGAAGAGTACCGCCAGAGGGCGGAGGAAGCACGCGCCGAGGCCGCCAAGGTCTCTGACCCCTCGTCTAAGGCGGCCTGGCTCAAGATCGCTGAAGATTGGCTGCGCCTCGCCCAGGACGTTTCCGGCAGGTGGTCGCCTAAGAGCCCGGCGAGTACACCCGAACCAGACGTGGGAAACCCGCGCGATTGAATCGACTCGTCGGAGGGTGATAAGGGGAAGGCGGTGGCAACGGCGGCGGCGGCGATGACGGGAAGATCGATCCGTTGCTCCAAGCCCTGATCGACAAGCTGCCAAAGGCCGGGCCGTGGCCCGCGGACGATCGCGTCACGTGGCTTCGGATGCTCGCAATGGGCTTCCAAATGGCCTACGGCGCGGATGCAGACATAGACATCACGAAGAAGGCTTCCGCCGCTCAACAGTGACGAGGTCGCCCGCAGCGCTCCTCAGTCACAGGCCAGCGACAGGCGCACGGTCGCGACGGGCTTGCTCACCGGGCCGTCGCGCACCACGATGATGATTTCCTTCGGGCAGGGGTCGTCGTCCTTCGCCATCTCGGCAGCGGCCATCATCGCCTCTTGGCGCGCCGCTGCGACCGAAGGCAGGACAACGCCTTCGCTGCCCGGCACGGCCTCGCCGTTCACCGTCGAGTCGAAGTCAGAATCGGGGCATCGCCGCTCGAACGCCGAACCCCCGGCGAGAGTTGCCTAAGCCGCCATCGCCGCTGGCGGTCTCAGGTGCAGATAGGTCGGATCGAACTCGCCGGCTTCTTGAAGCCCTGCCCAGTCCTTCACGATCAGCTTGCCCTTGGCGACATCGACGGTGCCGGTTGCCCGTAGGGCCATAAGGCTGCGGTTGACGTGCACGGTCGAGAGCCCGAGGGCGTCCGCCAGCTCGGTCTGGGTGATCGGCAAATTGCAGGTGTAGTCCTCGGCCAAGCCGACCGCCTGCATCCGCACGAACATCTCGCAGAAGAGGTGCGCGATCCGGGTAGGAGCGTCCCGACGCCCGATCCCGACCATCCACTCGCGAAACACAGCGGCGTCGACAAGAGTATCGCGCCAGAAGGCGTCCGAGATGCGCGGGTGAGCGTGGAGGAAGGACCGCATCGTTTCGTGCTGGATGAACGCGACCTTGCCCGCCGTGAGGGTCGCAAGAGCATGGTCCATCACCGTCAGATGCAGGCTTTGCAGGTCCGGAATGTCGCCAGGGATGTGAAACGAGAAGATTTGGCGTTTGCCGCCCTCAAGGGCTTTGTAGCGGAACGCGAAGCCCTCCAGGATCAAGCAGCACTGGGACGGGCGGTCGCCGTCCCGCACGATGTCTTGGTCCGCTTTCAGGTTGCGGATGGTCACCTGAAGCTTGGCGATGCCATGCCGCTCCTCGGCCGTGAGGTCGAAGATGCTGTCCAGCTTGCGGATGAGGGGATGAAGGTCGGGATTTGAAGAGGGGAGCATGGGCTCTCCGGTTTCGACCCGGGAGCGCAAACGCTGTCTCTCTGCCATCGGCGGGCCTCTTCGGTGCCGATGATAAAGTCACCGTATCACACAAGCTTACGGCCACCTAACACATTCGAGGGCGTGCCGGCCGGGTTGCATCGGCATAGGACCCCGTTTGGTGCCCACTGCCGCCGCGGGAGGATTTCGGCGCGTGAGGCGTTATTTCTTCCACTTGGTGATTGGCCCGGTGTTCATCCGCGACCGTGAGGGCACGGAGCTGGCGGACGATGCCGCCGCGCGGGAGCATGGCCTTCTACCTCGCGGCGGTATCCAGGGCCAGGACGCTCAAGAGGCAGAGCCCGCTGACGTGCGCTGTGGTCGTGGCAGACGATGGCGGCGAGCGAATCCCGTTTGCGGAACTTGGGGGCCAGGAAGCTTAGTCGCCGGGCAGCGCGAATTAGGACACTCGCTCCCGCGAATTAGGACACTGGCCCTCTAATTAGGACAGCACCATCTCGCCGAGCAGGAAGCCCTGGAGGTCGACCACGTCGCCGGGGATCTGGATGGACATGATCTGCCGCCTGCCCTGCGGGGTGCTGTCCTATTAGGCGGCCAGTGTCCTGACTTGCCGGGCCGAGTGTCCTGATCCGCCTTCACGTATCCGGCACCACGCCGGGCACCTCGGCGAACGGAACTCGGAGCCGCGGCCCTTCGTGATCCTCCACGACGACCGCGCAGGCCAACGGGTCCTGTCGCTTGATCGTGCTGGCCTTGGATACCCGATCGATGTCCTCAAGCGCCCGCGCTCGTGCCGCCGCGTCGTCGGCCAGTTCCACGCCGTCGCGGTCGCGGATGAACACGGGGCCGATCACGAGGTGGAAGAAGTAGCGCCTCACGATGCGCCCGCCGCGCCGTAGCGGTGTCCGAAGAATTTGAGCTCGCACACGACATGGCTCTGCCAGTCCTCGACCGTCATCGTCCAGATCGAGCTTTCCCAGAACTCGCCGTCCAAGTCCTTCAGGGCTTCGTCGCAGGCCGTCACGGCCTGGTTGCGCGCCTCCTCAGGGCCGGAAAGCTCGACACCTTCCTTGTCGGGGATGTCCCTGCCGTCGTGGACGTGGAAGAAGTAGCGGGGCACGACACGCGCTCCTCTGCCTTCGGGCGGGAGCACAACCACTCTCAGCCGCCAGCGCCCGATGTTTTCAGCCGGCGATAGCCGACAACGCGCCAACCCGAAGAATGGGCCCATGGCGCACAATCGGGTCAACTATGATAAAGACCGCCGATCGCCGATGTGATAGAGTGCAACTAACATCGTCGTGGTTCTTCTTTGCCGATGGGCCGAGAGAGGCGTGTGCTCCCGACCGCACGAGGGGGCACGATCCTGGCAAATCCGTCCGACTCCCGCAGCCATCCGCTCACCCGCCACATGGAGAGCATCATCGCTCTCTCGGATGCCGACAAGCGCGCGCTCGTCAACCTGCCGATGCAGGTGATGGACCTCAAGGCGGACCAGGACATCGTGCGGGAGGGCGATCGCCCCACGCGGTGCTGCGTCATCCTTGAAGGCTTCGCGTGCACCTTCAAGCACACAGGATTGGGCAAGCGCCAGATCACGAGCTTCCACATCCCCGGCGACGTCCCGGACCTGCAGAGCCTCCACCTCACGTTCCTGGACAGTAGCTTGGGGACGATCACGCCGTGCAAGGCAGGTTTCGTCCAGCATGAGCATCTTCTCGATCTATGCGAACGGTACCCCCGTATCGCGACGGCATTCTGGCGCGCCACGCTCATCGACGCTGCCATCTTCCGGGAGTGGGTGGCGAACATCGGCCAGCGGGAGGCTTATGCCCGGTTGGCGCACCTTCTTTGCGAGACCGTGACACGCATGAAGGCGGTCGGGCTCGTCGAGGACGACACCTGCGAACTGCCGATGACGCAGACCGAGCTCGGCGACGCGATGGGCGTCTCGACGGTCCACGTCAACCGCACGATGCAGGAGTTGAGAGGCGACAATCTCATCACTCTCAAGGGGGGCAAGCTGCGCGTCCTGGACTGGGACGGGCTGGCGAAGGCCGGCGACTTCGATCCGAACTACCTGCACCTCCGACACGGCAAGCCAGTTGCGGCTTGAGGCGGCGGTCCCCGGTCCCCTGCGGCCCTCTCGAGTCACGCACAGTCCCCCACGATCAAAGTGCCCTGCCACCCGATCTAGGATGCCCCCTCAATGCCGCTCTTCTATTTCGACGTTCGCGAAGGCGTCAGCTTCACCCTGACCAGGAAGGGCTTGAGTTCCCCGACGTCGACGCTGCCGAGAAGGAAGCGGCGGAAGCCGCCGCGAGCATCGGGCGGGACTTGCTCCCGAAGGGCCACGCCCGATCCGTGACCGTCGAGGTTCGGAACGAGCACGGCCAGCGGATCATCACCGCGACCGTGACGCTCGCCGTTGACCGGGTTGACCCGGCGCCGTCGCCGCCCAGGTCGCCCATACGGCTCTCTCGCACGGGAGCTACACGATCGGGGAGCGCCTCGCCCGCTGGCTCGGCGACGACCTGACGCTGACGCACGGCTTCCTCGGGATCATGCTGGGCGTGCGCCCGCTCCGGGGTCACCCTCTCCCTGCACATGCTCGAAGGCGCAGGCATGATCCGCTGAGCGTGCCCTTCGAGGAGGCGCTCGACGGCGCTTGACGCCCGCTCGGGACCGGGTCTGTCACGCTCGCGGGATGCGGCTCCCATGCTTCCAACGCAGGTCAGCCGCTAAAGCTTAGCAGTGCTTCGCGGAGCGGGAGGGCGTATACCGCCGAGCGCCGCAGATATTGCGACGCAACATCGGTTGCGAGACATGCCTACGACCCTCGCCGATCCTGCGATCGGAGGGCCGGCCGACCATCATCCCCAGCACGCAAAGACCGGCTTCTGGACCCTGACGCTCGGGTCCCTCGGCGTCGTGTATGGCGACATCGGCACGAGCCCCCTCTATGCCCTCAAAGAGAGCCTGACCGCCGCCTCCGCCGGTGGGCCGCTCATGCGAGACGCCGTCTTCGGCGTCGTCTCCCTCGTCCTGTGGGCGCTCATCGTCATCGTGACGCTGAATACGTCCTCATCGTCATGCGGGCCGACAACGACGGCGAGGGCGGGACGCTCGCCCTCATGGCGCTCCTCCAGCGCGTGATGGGGCACAACGTCTTCAAGGTCACGCTCCTCGGCATGGCCGGCGCGGCCCTGTTCTACGGTGACGCCGTCATCACGCCGACCGTCTCGGTCCTAGCGGCGGTCGAGGGCCTGAAGCTCGTGACGCCGGCCTTCGACGGCTGGATCGTGCCCCTGAGCCTCGCGATCCTGATCGGGCTCTTCGCAGTCCAGGCGCGCGGCACGGCGCGGGTCGCGGCGTGGTTCGGGCCGGTCACGCTCCTGTGGTTCGCCGCGATGGCGTGGGGCGGCCTTGCCCACCTCCTCGACGACCCGTCGATCGTCGGCGCGCTCTCGCCGGTGCACGGCGTCCACTTCCTCGCGGGCCACGGGACGGCCGGGCTCTACGCGCTCGGCGCCGTGTTCCTCGCCGTCACCGGGGCCGAGGCGCTCTACGCCGACATGGGGCATTTCGGGCGAAAGCCGATCCAGGTCGCCTGGCTTTTCGTCGTGCTGCCGGCGCTCGCGGTGAACTACCTCGGCCAGGGCGCGCTGCTGCTCGCGACGCCCGAGAAGCTCGAGAACCCGTTCTTCCTGCTCTATCCCGAATGGGCGCTCCTGCCGATGGTGGGGCTCGCGACGGCGGCCTCGATCATCGCGAGCCAGGCGGTCATCACCGGCGCCTTCTCGCTGACCCAGCAGGCGATGCAGCTCGGCCTCCTGCCGCGCCTCGAGGTGCGCCGCACCTCGGAGACCGAGAAGGGGCAGATCTACATGCCGCGGGTGAACTGGCTGCTGCTCGCCGCCGTCGTCCTCCTCGTGGTGATCTTCAAGACCTCGACCGCGCTCGCCTCCGCCTACGGCATCGCGGTGACGGGCACGATGGTGATCACGGCGGTCATGGCCTTCCTCCTGATGTGGAAGTGCTGGGGCTGGTCGCCCTTGCGCGCCGCGCTCGTCATCGCGCCGTTCCTGATCGTCGACGTGGTCTTCCTCCTTGCGAACCTGCTGAAGGTCGTGGAAGGCGGCTACGTCCCGCTCGCCATCGGTGCGGCGCTCATGACCGTGATGCTGACGTGGCGGCGCGGCGCGCGGCTCCTCGCCGAAAGAGTCCGCCACGACGAGGTGCGCCTCGCCGACCTGATAGGGATGCTGGAGCGCAGCTTGCCCGAGCGGGTGAAGGGCACGGCGGTGTTCCTGACGGGCGAGCCGGACAGCGCCCCCTCGGCGCTCCTGCATAACCTCAAGCACAACAAGGTGCTGCACGAGCAGAACGCGATCCTGAACGTCGTGATCGAGGACGTGCCGCGCCTCTCCGCCGGCGAGGAGCGCGTTGCGGTCGCGCGCGTGTCCGACGCCTTCTCCCGGATCACGCTCCGCTTCGGCTTCATGGAGCGCCCCGACGTGCCGCGGGCGCTTGCCGCGTGCCGCCGGCACGGCTTCAAGCTCGACCTCATGCGGACCTCGTTCTTCCTGTCGAGGCGCGCCCTGCGGGAGGCCGGCCAATCGCTGATGCCGCGCTGGCAGGAGCGCCTGTTCATCGCGCTCGCCCGCCAGGCCCACGACGCCAGCCAGCACTTCGCGATCCCGACGGAGCGGGCCGTGGAGGTCGGCACGCAGGTCGCCGTGTGAGCGAAGCGGCGGGGAGGGCCGACTCGGGGCGAAGCCCCGAGCGGGGTGGGAGGCGCCGGGCATAGGGCTCCCGGTCGAAACCTGCGCACCACGCATCAGCCGCAAGGGCTAAGCCCAAGCGATCCGTCCGATCCTGGCCCCTGCGGCTGATGCAGGTTGAGCCCGTCGGCAACGCGCTCCATGCCCGGCGGCCCCCCACCCCGCTCGGGCTTCGCCGAGCGGGGGGAGGGTCAGGGCCTTCCGCCGCGACTCGACCTCTCCCTCCGGGAGAGGTATGCGCCCGCCATGGACCTCATCGCCTCCACCGCGGACCTCGCCGCGGCCTGCTCGCGCCTCGCCAAGCATCCGTTCGTCACCGTCGACACGGAGTTCATGCGCGAGACGACGTACTATCCGAAGCTCTGCCTGATCCAGATGGCGACGCCGGACGAGGGCGTGCTGGTCGATCCCCTTAGCGCCGGGATCGACCTCAAGCCCTTCGTCGACCTCATGGCCGACGAGGCGGTCCTCAAGGTCTTCCACTCGGCGCGGCAGGACCTCGAGATCGTGTGGAACATGGGCGGCATCGTCCCGCACCCGCTGTTCGACACGCAGGTCGCCGCCATGGTGTGCGGCTACGGCGACTCGGTCTCCTACGAGCAGCTCGTCAACGACCTCGCGAAGGCCCGCGTCGACAAGTCCTCGCGCTTCACCGACTGGTCGCGCCGGCCCCTGACCGAGGCGCAGCTGTCTTATGCGCTCTCGGACGTGACGCACCTCATCCCGGTCTACGAGGCGCTGGAGGCGCAGCTCCAGGCGAACGGCCGCCACGGCTGGCTCGACGAGGAGATGGCGGTGCTGACCTCCCCCGACACCTACCGGGCCGAGCCCGAGAACGCCTGGCGGCGGCTCTCCGGGCGCATGCGCAAGGCGCGCGAGATCGCGGTCCTGATGGAGGTCGCAGCCTGGCGCGAGCGCGAGGCGCAGGCGCGGGACGTGCCGCGCGGCCGCGTCCTCAAGGACGAGGCGGCGATCGACCTCGCCGTCTCGGCGCCGCGCTCGGTCGAGGCGCTGGGAAGGCTGCGCTCGATCCCGTCGGGCTTCGAGCGCTCGCGCCAGGCGCAGGACATTCTCGCCGCCGTCGAGCGCGGCCTCGCGCGCGACCCGAAGACCGTGCCGGTGCCGGAGCGCCCGGCAAGGCGGCAGAACACCGGCGCCGTCGTCGAGCTGTTGAAGGTCCTCCTCAAGGCGGTCGCCGAGGCGGAGCGCGTCGCCCCGAAGATCATCGCCACCGTCGACGACCTCGAGGCCATCGCCGAGTCGGACGACGCCGACGTCCCGCCCCTGCACGGCTGGCGCCGGGCGCTGTTCGGCGAGAAGGCGCTCGCGCTGAAGCACGGGGACCTGGGGCTGTCGGTGCGCAAGGGACAGGTGGTCGTGACGCCGATCGAGGCGCGCGAGCCGGCCGGGGCCTAGGCGTTTCCGCAACGGCATGCTTCACTGGCGCTCCGCAAGGAACGCCTGCGATGCGCCACCTGCCGACGGCTCATCGGATTCCGCCGCCCTCCTCGCCCGCGCCGACGAGGTGATCGAATGAGGCGGCGGGAGGTCATCCGGCTACTTGGTGGGGCGATGGTGTGGCCGCTCGATGTGCGAGCGCAGCAACCTGATCGCATGCGACGGATCGGTGTGCTGATTGGCCGAGCGCAGGGGGACGCTGAGGGGCAGGCGTGGTCCTCAGCATTGGAGCGAGGGCTAATGGAACTCGGCTGGATAGTTGGTCAGACTATTCTGATCGACTATCGTTGGCAGACAAGTGATGCGGGGCGACGATCCGCTTTCGCGAATGAGGTCGTAGCACTCGGGCCGGACATTCTGGTCGCCAGCACCACTCAATACCTTTTAGCCGCCCGAACTGCGACGCGGACGATCCCAATCGTTTTCGTCGCGGTAGCCGATCCGGTGGCACAGGGTTTCGTTTCGAACCTTGCTCATCCTGGTGGGATGATCACCGGGTTTGGTCTCGAAGAGCCAGCTATGGGGGCCAAATGGGTTGAGCTACTGAGGGAGATTGCGCCCGGCATTCGCTCGATCACAGCTATGTTCGACCCTGATACGTCACCGTCAGGCATGTTCCTGCCCTCCATCGAGGCAAGCGTGAAGTCGGCTGGAGGTGAGTTCAGGGTCGCGCACGTTCGCAGAGAGAGCGAAATCGAAGGGGCCATCGCGGAAGCCGCGATCAAACCGTCCAGCGCGCTGATTGTTCTGCCAGATACGCTTCTGCAATCTCGCCGTGAACTCGTCCTCGCAGCCGTCGCCAAACACCGGCTGCCCGCGATATACACGATTCCTCCGTTCGCGAGAGAGGGTGGCCTAATTGCATATGGAATTGATCGCTACGACCTTTTCCGTCGAGCGGCGGCTTACGTTGACCGCATCCTGAAAGGCGCGAGTCCTGGTAGCCTGCCGGTGCAGATGCCGACCAAGTTCGAGATGGTCATCAACCTGAATACGGCCAAGGCTCTGGGGCTTGCAGTCCCGCCTAGTCTACTCAGTCGCGCCGACGAGGTGATCGAATGAGACGGCGGGAGGTCATCGCGGGTGGGCTCCTCGCCGCCTTGGCGGCGGCGAAGGCGGGTGCGCAGCAGCCCCAGCGGATCCGTCGCATCGGCGTGCTGATGGGCGTCCCCAGCGAGGACGAGGAAGCAAAGTCCCGTGTTGCGGCGCTGGAGGGCACGCTCGCCGGGCTCGGCTGGAGTCGCGAGCGCAATCTGCAGATAGAGTACCGCTGGGCGGATGGAGGGCCGGACCATATCCGAGCCGCAGCCCGGGAGCTTGTCGCGCTCGCTTGCGACGTGATCGTTGCCCGCTCGACTGTGGTCGCTTCGGCGCTCGCGCACGAGACGAGTACCATTCCGATCGTGGTCGCCGGTATGTCCGATCCGATTGCAAGCGGCCTGGCGAAAAGCCTCTCGCGCCCGGAGAGTAATGTTACCGGTTTCGTGAACTATGATCCGTCGCTCGTTGAGAAATGGTTGGAGTTTCTGAAGGCCATCGCTCCCGGCGTCCGGCGGACGGCGCTGCTCTTCAATCCGGAATCCAGCACCTTCGCCGAGCTCTTCGATAAGCTCGTCCGGGAGGCTGCGCCGGTGATCGGGATCGAGCCGGTGCTGCGCCCTGTCCACAACGAGCGCGGGCTCGCGGCCGTGATCGAGGAGATAGCCCGCGACCGGGCAAGCGGGCTCATCGTGATCCCGGACATCTTCATGACGAAGCACCGGCGCGAGATTGCTCGGCTTGCGGCTGCGAGCGGCGTGCCCGCCGTGTATCCGAACCGCTTCTACGCCGAAAGCGGCGGGCTGCTCTCCTACTCCGTCGACAACCGCGAACTCACCGTGCGGGCGGCCGCTTACGTCGACCGCATCCTGAAAGGTGCCAGCGCCGCGGAACTGCCCATCCAGCGGCCGACAAAATACGAGCTTGTCATCAATCTCAAGACGGCCCGGGCGATGGGTGTGGACATCCCACCCACCCTCCTCGCCCGCGCCGACGAGGTGATCGAATGAGGCGGCGGGAGGTCATCGTCGGGCTCGGCGCGGCGGCGTTGCCGGCGGCGGTTCGCGCGCAGACCCGGGCGGTCCCGGTCGTCGGTTTCCTGACGAGCGGGACGCTCGAAGCCTATTCCGGCCTCATCGCCGCCTTCCGCGACGGCCTGAGCGAGGCGGGGTACGTCGACGGCCGCGACGTCGCGATCGAGGCGCGCGGGGCGGACGGCCGCTTCGAGACCACGGCCGGGCTCGCCGCCGGGCTCGTCGCGCGCGGCGCCGCGGTCATCGTCGCCACCGGCAACGGCTCGGCGCTCGCGGCGAAGTCGGCGGCCGGCGCGACGCCGCTCGTCGTCCTCAGCCAGGGGGATCCGGTAGCTTTCGGGCTCGCGGCGAGCCTGAGCCGGCCGGGCGGAAACGTCACGGGGGTCAGCCTGCTCGCCGTCGACCTTCTCGGAAAGCGGCTCGAGATCGCGCGCCAGATCGTGCCGGACGCTTCCGCGATCGCGGTCCTGTTCAATCCGAAAAGCGCCGAAGCGGATGCACAGCAGCACGAGCTGAAGGAGGCGGCGCGCCGTCTCTCGCATCCCATTCGCTTTCTGGACGCCGGCACGCCCGGCGAGATCGAGGCCGCCTTCGCGGAGGTCGCGCGGCTTCGCCCCGGCGCCCTGATCGTGAGCACCGACGCCTTCCTCTTCAGCCGGCGCGACCGCATCGTCGATCTCGCCGCGCGCGTGGGCGTTCCGGCAATCTACGACCGGCGCGAGTTCGCGGCGGAAGGCGGCCTCCTGAGCTACGGGGCGGACTACGCCCACGCCTTCCGCCGGCTCGGCGTGTACACGGGCAAGGTCCTGAAGGGCGCCAGCCCCGCCGAGCTGCCCATCGAGCAGTCGGCGAAGGTCGAGCTGATCATCAACCTCAAGACCGCGAGGTCGCTTGGCCTCACGCTGCCGCTGCCGCTGCTTGGCCGCGCCGACGAGGTGATCGAATGAGGCGGCGGGCATTCGTCAGTCTGATGGCGTGTGCCGCACTTCCGACTAGCGGCCGCGCACAGGCGAGGACCGCTCCCCGGCAGGTGGCCGTGCTGATGGGGCTTTCACGG
Organism: Beijerinckiaceae bacterium; assembly: GCA_036389455.1. Lineage (GTDB taxonomy): Bacteria > Pseudomonadota > Alphaproteobacteria > Rhizobiales > Beijerinckiaceae > JAJKJG01. The sequence continues at coordinate 10,733 of DASVPW010000033.1, read as the reverse complement.
GATGGAGTCGGCGCGAAGAACGAAGCCGTCTTCAGGACGACCATGCAGGGGCTCGGCTGGCGCGAGGGCGAGAACGTCGCGATTGCCTTTCATTGGGCGGCGGGCAGCGCCGAGCTCGCCACGACGCTCGCGCGCGACATCGTCCGGCGCAGCCCGGACGTCGTCGTCGGACATACGACCCCCTGCGTCGCCGCGCTCACGGCGGCCACGCGCGACATACCCATCGTCTTCATCTTCGTGTCCGATCCGATCGGGAGCGGGTTCGTGCGGAACCTAGCCGAGCCCGGCGGAAACGTCACAGGATTCATCAACCTCGAGGGTTCGCTGGCGTCCAAATGGGTCGAAGTGCTGAAGGACCTTACGGGCGATCTCGCCCATGCGGGCATGCTCTACAATCCCGACACCGCGCCCCGCGGCGGCGATTACTATCTCGGGCCGTTCGAATCCGCGGCCGGCAGGCTGGGCGTCATGCCGGTCAAACTGCCGGTCCGGAACGACGGGGAGATCGACGGCGCTTTCCACGCCATCGGTGCCGCAGGCCGGGCAGGCGTCATCATCATGCCCGATGTCTTCGTCGCAAATCGCCTCCGTGAGCTGATCGCAGCGGCAGACCGGCACCGCGTTCCCGTCCTCTACCCGTATCGCTTCATGGTGGAGGCGGGCGGGCTTGCGTCCTACGGCGTCGATAACCTCGAGTTCTATGCCAAGGCCGCGACCTACGTCGACCGCATCCTCAAAGGCGAGCACCCGTCCCGCCTTCCCGTCCAGCAGCCGACCAAGTTCGAGTTCGTGCTGAATGCTCGCGCGGCCAGAGCACTTAACCTGACGATCCCACCGACCCTCCTCGCCCGCGCCGACGAGGTGATCGAATGAGGCGGCGGGAGTTCATGACGGCCGTCGCTGCGATGGTGGCGTCGTCCTCGGGTGCCTACCCGCAGGACACCGTCCCGGTCATCGGCTATCTCTCCAGCGAATCGCCCGAGCGTTTTGCGACTCGCCTCGGCGCCTTCCATGACGGATTGCGCGAGACCGGTTTCGAAGAGAGGCGGAACCTGCGGGTGGAATACCGCTGGGCGGAGGGCCACAACGAAGCCTTGCCTTCCCTCGCTGCGGATCTCGTCGCCCGCAACGTCGCCGTCCTCGTCGCTCCGGGCAGCATCGCTTCGGCGCTCGCCGCCAAGGCCGCGACGAAAACGATCCCGATCGTCTTCGAGACCGGGACCGATCCGGTCAACGCCGGATTGGTGCCAAGTCTGCAGCGCCCCGGCGGCAACATAACCGGTGTTTCTTCCCTCAACGCCGAGGTCGGTCCGAAACGGCTCGAGCTGCTCCATTCCGTTCTTCCGGCCGCCAAGAGATTCGCGCTCCTCGTCAATCCGAGAAATCCGAAGAACGCCGAAAGCGTGACGAGAGACCTGCGAGCTGCGGCCGCTCGGCGCGGCCTTGAAATCCACCTGCTCGAAGCCGGAACGGAAGAGGAGGTCGAAGCCGCCTTCGGGACGGCGGCGCGGGTCCGGGCGGCAGGCCTCGTCATCGCCAATGACATCTTCTACGCGACCCGCACCGGGCAAATCGCTGGACTGGCGACGCGTCACGCGCTGCCTGCGATCCACCAATCGCCCGAGTTCGCCACGGCGGGCGGCCTCATGAGTTACGGCGGCGACGTGCGGCAGTCGCACCGCGAGGCGGGCGTCTACACGGGCCGTATTCTCAAGGGCGAGAAGCCGGCCGACCTGCCGATCCAGCAGGTCACGCGGATTTACATGGCCATAAACCTCAAGAGCGCGGCAGCGCTCGGCCTGACGATACCGCCGACTCTCCTCGCCCTTGCCGACGAGGTGATCGAATGAGGCGGCGGGAGGTTATTGCGCTCATCAGCGGAGCGGCGACATGGCCGCTTGCAACACGCGCTCAGACGAATCGCAAGCCGCGTATCGGAATGCTGATTGGCCGCGCCGCAACCGATCCAGAAGGGCAAGCCTACGTGACGGCGATACAGGAGGCACTTCAACAACTCGGATGGACGCTCGGCCGCAACATCGAAATCGAGATTCATTGGCTTCCGAAAGACGCACAGGAGGAGCAGGTTGCCACCCGAGATATTCTGGCGCGCGGTCCCGATATGCTTGTGGTGAATGGGTCTTCGTTTCTACGCGCCACGAGCGCGGTGGCAGGCAGTATCCCCATCGTGTTCGTCGCGATAGCCGACCCCGTGGGGCAGGGCTTCGTTCCGAACCTTGCACAGCCTGGAGGCAACCTGACCGGCTTCGCTGTCGAGGATGCCAGCATGGGCGGGAAATGGCTCGAGCTACTCAAGGAAATAGCTCCCGGCGTGACCCGTTGCACGGCAATGTACAACCCCATGACAGCCGCCAATGCCGCGATGTTTCTTTCTCCAATGCAATCCACCGCCCGAGTGCTGCAAATCGAGCAGCATCATAGCGCGGTGCACGGGGACAACGAGATCGAGGGAGCAATCGAGGAAGCCGCGCGCGAGCCGCGCGGTGGGCTGATAGTGCTCCCGGATAACTTTCTTTACGCTCACCGGAAGAGCATCGTTGCTCTGGCCGAACGGCACGCTTTGCCTGCGATCTATTACCACCGTGGCTTCGCCGAGGTGGGCGGGCTCGTCGCTTATGCCATCGAACGTGTTGATCTGTTTCGCCGGGCTGCGACCTATGTCGATCGCATCCTCAGAGGCGCAAAGCCTGCTGAACTGCCGGTCCAGATGCCAACGTCGTTTGAACTGGTCATCAATGCCAAGACCGCCAAGGCCCTCGGCCTCGCGATCCCCCCGACCCTCCTCGCCCGCGCCGACGAGGTGATCGAATGAGGCGGCGGGAGTTCATCGCCCTCATCGGCGCCGCGGCGGGTTGGCCGCTGCCGGCGCGGGCGCAGCAGAGCATGCCCGTCATCGGGCTCCTCGGCAGCGCCTCGCCGCGCGAGTGGGGGCCGCGGCTGCGCGCCTTCCATGAAGGCCTCGCCGAGGCCGGATACGCCGAGGGCCGCAACGTCAGGATCGAGTACCGCTGGGCGGAAGGGAACAACGAACGCCTGCCGGCGCTCGCGTCCGAATTCGTCGCCGCCAAGGTCGCGGCCATCGTCGTGCTCGGCAACACCGCCTCGACCGTCGCCGCGAAGGCCGCGACCGCCGAGATCCCGATCGTGTTCCGCGTCGCCGCCGATCCCGTCGAGCTCGGCTTCGTCAAGCGCATGAACCAGCCGGGCGGCAACCTCACCGGCGTGACGACGCTCGGCGCCGAGGTCGGCCCGAAACAGCTTGAGCTCCTTCACGAGCTCGTGCCCTCGGCGACGGTGGCGGCGGCGCTCGTCAACCCGAGCAACACCGCGCTTGCCGAGCACCAGTCGCGCGCGTTTCCCGAGGCCGCGCGCAGGCTCGGGCTCAAGCTCCATCTCGTCCGGGCGAGCAGCGACGACGAGCTCGACGCCGCTTTCGCCACGCTGCGGGGGCTCGGGGCGGAAGCGCTCGTGATCGCCTCCGACGCCTTCTTCAACAGCCGCAACGAGCGCATCGCCGCGCTCGCCCTGCGCCATCGCATTCCGACGGCCTCGCCCTATCGCGAGTTCGCGGAGGCCGGCGGCCTCATGGGGTACGGCGGCAGCATCGTCGACGCGTCGCGCCAAGCCGGCGTCTACACCGGCCGCATCCTCAACGGCGAGAAGCCGGGCAGCTTGCCGGTGCTGCAGGCGACGAAGCTCGAGTTCGTGCTCAACCTGAAGACCGCGAAGACGCTCGGCATCACGGTGCCGCTGACCCTCCAGGCGCAGGCCGACGAGGCGATCGAGTGAGGCGGCGGACGTTCATCGCGGCTGTCGCGGGTGCGGCGGCGTGGCCGCTCGCAGGTCGCACGCAGCAATCGGCTTCGGTGCCTGTGATCGGGCTCCTCAGCAGCGTGCCGTTCGATGCTCGCCGCGACCAGCTCGCGGGCTTTCGGCAAGGGCTCAACGAGGCGGGTCTCATCGAAGGCCAGAATGTGCGTGTCGAGTATCGCTCAGCCGAGAACCAGCCCGATCGACTGCCTGCGCTCGCAACGGGTCTCGTCGAGAACGGGGTCGCCGTGATTGTGACGATAGGTGGAGATATTCCTATACTGGCGGCCAGATCGGCGACGGCCAGCATCCCCATCGTATTTGTGACGGGCGGCGACCCGGTCGAGAGCGGCTTCGTCGCAAGCCTGCATCGGCCCGGCGGCAACCTGACCGGCGTCACCTTCCTTCCCACGTTGTTGGTCGGCAAGCGTGTCGAGCTCATGCACGCGTTCGTGCCGTCCGGGACGCTCGGATTCCTGGTCAACCCGAGGAACCCGAACGTACAGTCGAGCAAGACGGATGCACGCGCCGCCGCCCAAGCCCTTGGACGGAAGCTCTCCATCGCTGAAGCCGCCACGGAAGGTCAGATCGAGGACGCTTTTGCGGCGCTCGCGGGCGAGAAGGTCAGTGCCCTCGTGGTTGAGGCCGATCCCTTTTTCCTGGCAGGACACAAGGTCATCGTCGCACTCGCAATGAGAGAAAAACTCCCCGCCATCTATGCCTTCCGCGAGTTCGTCGATGCCGGCGGCTTGACGAGCTACGGGACGAGTCTTGCGGAGGCGTATCGGCAAGCCGCGGCTTACGCCGGCCGGATTGTAAAGGGAGAGAAGCCGGGCGACCTGCCGGTCGTCCAGCCGGTTAAATTCGACTTCGTCATCAACCTGAAGACCGCTCGAGCGCTAAGCCTGATGATTCCTCCTACGCTGATCGCCCGCGCCGACGAGGTGATCGAATGAGGCGGCGGGAGGTCATCGCGGGCCTTCTCGGCGGCATGACCGTATTGCCTTCGAGCGCGCAACCGGCTGAGCCAGTGGTCGGATATCTCTACACCGGGACCCGTTCCCTGAACGTCGGCCTTCCAGGATTCCCGCGTGGTTTGGGTGAGACAGGCTTTGTCGAAGGCAAGAACGTCGCGATCGAGCGTCGCTTCGCCGATGGCCGGAACGATCGTCTTCATGCCATGGCCGCGGAACTGGTCGGCCGAGGGGTCGACGCGATTTTCGCGGGCGACAATGCCGCTGCGATCGCAGCGAAGGAGGCCACGTCCACAATTCCAGTGGTATTCTGGGTCGGCGGCGATCCGGTCAAGATGGGGCTGGTAGAAAGTCTCAGCCGCCCCGGCGGCAACGTCACCGGCGTAAGCGGCCTCACCATTGCCCTCGTGGCCAAGAAGATTCAGCTCCTGCATGACATGGCGCCCGCCCTGCGGAGCATGGGGCTCCTCGTGAATCCGGCAAATCCGGGCACCCCGGCAGACTCTGCCGAGGCAGCGGAGGCAGCGCAGCTGCGCGGCCTTCAGGTGACGACACGGATCAGCCAGGTGATCGAACTGGCGAGACGGCACGACTTGCCGGTGATTTATTATCTGCGCAGCCACGTCGAAGCCGGGGGCCTGATGAGCTATGCGCCGAGCATCGTCGACCTGTATCGCGCCGCCGGGCTCTATGTCGGCCGCATTCTCAAGGGCGAAAAGCCCGGCGACCTTCCGGTACAACTCGCCGCAAAGCTGGAGCTGGTGATCAACCGCAGGACCGCCGATGCGTTGAAGCTTAGCATCCCGCCCGCCCTCCTAGCCCAGGCCGACGAGGTGATCGAATGAGGCGGCGGGAGGTCATTGCGCTTCTCGGGGCCGTGGGCGCATTCCCGCTTTGCGCCCTTGCGCAGCCGTCAGGTCGCAGCGGGCGCATCGCGCGCGTCGGCATCCTTGATTTTGCAGATGCGCAGGATGTGCGTGCCGAGCAGTTCAGGCAGGCGTTGAAGGCGTTGGGTTACGTCGAAGGGCAGAACCTCGCCCTCGTTCAGCGCTTCGCCGACGGACAAATGGACCGCCTGCCGGGCCTCGCGGCCGAGCTTCTCGGCGAAAACGTCGACGTCATGATCGCCATCGGGCCCGCCACCTGGGCGGCGAAGCGCGCCACCACGACGGTACCGATCGTCATCGCGTTCAGCGGCGATCCCGTGCGCAACGGCATGGTGCCGAACCTCGCGCGGCCCGGCGGCAACATCACTGGCTTCTCGTACATGTCGACCGAGCTGGCGGGAAAGCGCGTCGAGCTTCTGCATCAGGCTTTCCCGAGCGGGCGAATAGGCATCTTGTACAATCCGGACGAGCCCGCCACCGTGCTTGAAATGGCCGAGACCGAGAGTGCGGCGCGGGCCCTCGGCGCGGCGCTACAGCCACTCCCGGCACGCCATCCCGATGAGCTGGAAAGCGCGTTTGCCATTGCGGCAAGCGCGAATGTGGGGGCGCTGCTCGTGTTCAGCCACGGCTTTGCGGTGCTGCACGAACGGCGGATCATCGAGACTGCGGCACGGCAGCGCCTCCCGGTCATGTACGGCTGGCGCGATTTCGTGGACAAGGGAGGATTGCTGTCATACGGCCCCGACATCGGCTCCTTGGTTCGCAAGGCCGCAACCTATGTCGACCGCATCGTCAAAGGTGAGAAGCCGGGCGACCTTCCCGTTGAGCAGCCGACCAAGTTCGAGCTCGTCATCAACCTGAAGACCGCGAAATCCCTCGGCCTGACCATCCCGCCCTCCCTCCTCGCCCGCGCCGACGAGGTGATCGAGTGAGACGGCGGGAAATTCTCGTCGGGCTTGCCGGAGCGGCGGCCCTGGGCCGCCCGTTCGTATCGCTCGCGCAGCAGCCTGCCCCGGTGATCGGGTTCCTGAGCAGCCGCTCGCCGGGGGAGTCGGCGATCGTCGTCGACGCGTTCCGCCAGGGACTGGCGCAGATGGGCTTCGTCGAGGGGCGCAACGTCGGCATCGCGTTCCGCTGGGCGGAGGGCAACTACGAGCGCTTGCCCGCGCTCGCGGCGGAGCTCGTGAGGCTGAACGTCACGGTGATCTTCGCCGCGGGCAGCACGCCGTCCGCGCGCGCCGCCAAGGACGCGACGCAGTCGATCCCGATCGTGTTCTCGGCGGCGCCGGACCCCGTCGCCTTCGGCCTCGTGGCAAGCTTCAACCGCCCCGGCGGGAACGTCACCGGCATGGCGACGCTGACCGCGGAGCTTGGGGCGAAATCCGTCGAGATCCTGAAGGAGATGGTTCCCGGGGCCAAGGTCGTGGCCTACCTCGTCAATCCGCTGGCCGCGAGCGCCGAGACGGAAACCGGGGGAGCGCTCGAAGCCGCGCGGCACCTCGGCATCCAGGTCCATGTGCTGCGCGCGAGCACCGAGCGCGAGATCGAGGAAGCGTTCGCGCTCCTGAAGGCGCTCGGCGCGGATGGCCTCGTGGTCCAGGGCGAGCCGTCCTTCGACAGCCGGCGCGAGCGGATCGCGGCGCTCGCCGAGCAACATCGCGTTCCGGCCAAGTTCGCCTGGCGCGAGTACGTCGTCAGCGGCGGCCTCATGAGCTACGGCACGAGCCTCACCGAGTCGTACCGCCGCGGGGGCCTCTACGTCGGCCGCATTCTCAAGGGCGAGAAGCCGGGCGACCTGCCGGTGATGCAGCCCGAGAAGTTCGAGCTGGTGCTGAACCTCAAGACCGCGAAGACGCTCGGCATCGAGGTTCCGCCGCGGCTCATCGAACGCGCCGACGATGTGATCGAGTAGCGCCTTCGCCGGATATGTTGCGCGCTGAACGGGGCAGGTCTAGCCTTGTCGAGAGCTGCGGGAGCGGAATGCCGGATCCGGCTCGATCGAGCGCAGCGCGCGTGCCGCCGGCGGCCTTAGCACTCCGCCAGACTTCCTCTTCTGGCCGCCGTCACGGGCGCGCGCCAGCGCGCCGCCATCACTGATCGGGAGGACCTCATGAGCCGCAACCTCACTCTCGCGTCCTTGGCCGCCTTGATCGGCCTTTCCTTCCCGCTAAGCGAACCATTCGCCCAATCCACGAAGGATCTTGTCGGAGCCTGGACCCCTATCTCGGTCGAGAACACGCTGCCCGACGGCAAGAAGGTCCAGTCCTTCGGGGCCAACCCGCAAGGGCTGCTCATCTTCGATGGCGAGGGGCGCTACTCGCTTCAGCTCTGCAGCGCGGACCGCCCGAAGTTCGCCTCGAATAGCCGCATGGCAGGCACGCCCGAGGAGAACCAGGCGGCCGTGCATGGCTGCAACCCGCATTGGGGACGCTACACTGTGAATGAGGCTGATCGCAGTCTCACCTTCAAGATCGAGCATGCAATGTTCACGAATTGGGAGGGGACTGAGCAGAAGCGGACCTTCACGATCAAGGGGGATGAGCTGGTCTACAACGTGCCCTCAGCTTCTGCCGGCGGCACTTCAGTCGTGGCCTGGAGGCGGGCTAAGTAAGACGGCAGTTACTCCGCCACCTCCACCCTCGCCTCCGCCTCCATCAGCCGCGCGAGGTGGCGCATGCGGTTCATGAGGCGCTCGCTCGCGAGCGCGGCGAGGTCGCGCGGCAGTTCCAAGACGATGGTGCGGCCGCGCAGGACGAGGGGCGTCCGCGGCAAGACGCCGGCCATGGCGACGGAGACCGGGTAGGCGACGCGCATGAGGCCGGCGAGGAGGCGCGCGCGCTCGAAGAGGTGCGCTCCGGCGATCTTGCGCTGCGCCGGGTCGGCCTCGTCGGGGGAGAGCCCCTCGTGGCGGAAGAGGACCGAGAGGCCGAGGTAGGCCCGGCCCGGGTGGTCGAGCGCCACGAAGGCCGCGTTGGCGATGAGGTTGAAGCTCTGCTGGCCGCGGTAGTCCGGGTGCGCCCGCCAGCCGATGTCGGCGAGGAGGCAGGCGGCGTGGCGGTAGCGGCGCTCGGCCACGGTCTCGGCGAGGCCCGCCGTCTCGAAGAAGCGGTCGGTCCAGGCCCGCATCTCCCGGCCGTGCTCCGGCGCCCGCGAGCGCAAGGTGTTGAACTCGTCCGCGGCCTCGATCAGCGGGTCGAGGCGCTGGCTGTCCGGATCGAGCATCTCGTAGAGCAGGCCCTCGCGCACGCCGAGCGCCGAGACCGCGATCTTCTCGGGGCGCCCGGCCCGGATGATCTCCTCCAGCACGATCGCCCCGTAGGCGAGGAGCGGCCGGCGGGCCTCGGACACGCTCTCGATCTCCTTGAGCGTCGCCGCGTCCGCCTCCTCGACGAGCTCGAGGAAGCGTAGCCCGTCGTCGGGATCGATCTCGTAGCCGTGCATCACCCGCAACGGGTAGCCGCGGTCGGCCTGGTGCAGGCGGGCGAGCGAGCGCCAGGTGCCGCCGACGGCGTAGAAGGTGCCCCCCTCGAGGCGGCGGAGCTGGTCGGCCCGCTCCAGCGCCTCGCGGACGATCTTGCGCGCCTTCTTCGGCGAGTTGCCCGAGAGGTCCTGCAGGGCGAGGCCGCCGAGGCGCAGCGTCACGCCGCGGCCGACGTCGTCCCCGGCGACGTCGACGAGCTCGAGGCTGCCGCCGCCGAGGTCGCCGACGGTCCCGTCCGGCCGGTGGAAGCCCGCGATCACGCCCTTCGCCGACAGCTCCGCCTCGCGCTGGCCGGACAGCAGCTCGACCGGGCAGCCGCAGGCGTCGGCGGCAGCCTGCAGGAACGCCTCGCCGTTCGAGGCGTCGCGGGCCGCGGCGGTGGCGAGCACGAAGATCTCGCCGACCCCGATCGTCCGGCACAGGATGCGGAAGCGGGCAAGCGCCTTCAGCGCCCGCTGCATCGCCTCGTCGTCGAGCCGGCCGGTCGTCGCCACGCCGCGCCCGAGGCCGATGAGGACCTTCTCGTTGTAGATCGGGGTCAGCGCCCGGGTCAGGCCCTCGTAGGCGACGAGGCGCACCGAGTTCGAGCCGATGTCGATGACGGCGATAGGCGCGCCGACCCTGAGCCGTCCAGGCGCGTCCATCGCTTCGAGGTCAGGGACGCTGTCCACGCTTCAGGGCCCGCGGGCTCGACGTCTTGAGCGATTTCCCGCGCCCGGACAGGCTCGGGTTGGTCATGAAGTACTTGTGCGCGTTGAACGGCTCCTCGCCCGGCCCGGGCACGATCCGCTCGCTCGCGCCGGAGCCCAATACCCGCCAGCTCTGCTGGTTGTCGAGGAGATTCGCGATCATGATCTGGTCGAGCACCTGCTGGTGCACGGTCGGGTTGAGGACCGGCAGCAGGGCCTCGACGCGGCGGTCGAGGTTGCGCTGCATGAGGTCGGCGGACGAGATGTAGACATGGGCCTTCGGATGCGGCAGGCCGTGGCCGCCGCCGAAGGCGTAGACGCGCCCGTGCTCGAGGAAGCGCCCGACGATCGACTTCACCCGGATGGTCTCGGACAGGCCCGGGATGCCGGGCCTGAGGCAGCAGATGCCGCGCACGACGAGGTCGACCTGCACGCCGGCCTGGCTCGCGTCGTAGAGCGCGTCGATGATCGCCGGATCGACGAGGGCGTTGCACTTGCCCCAGATCGCGGCGGGCTTGCCGGCCTTCGCGAAGGCGATCTCCTCCTCGATGTGGGCAAGAAGCCGCTTCTTCAGCGTCACCGGCGACACCGCCATGCGCTCCAATTCCGCCGGCTCGGCGTAGCCGGTGACGAAGTTGAAGATGCGCGACACGTCGCGTCCGATCACCGGATCGGCGGAGAAGAACGAGAGGTCGGTGTAGATGCGGGCCGTGACCGGGTGGTAGTTGCCGGTGCCGACGTGGCAGTAGGTGATGAGCTGGCCGGCCTCGCGGCGCACGACGAGCGAGAGCTTGGCGTGGGTCTTGAGCTCGATGAAGCCGAACACCACCTGGGCGCCGGCGCGCTCGAGGTCGCGGGCCCAGCGGATGTT
>DASVPW010000032.1:0-11546 GCA_036389455.1 Beijerinckiaceae bacterium | reverse complement strand
CGATGTCGTTGTCCCAGTCGGTGCAGTAGGCGCAGGTGTAGACCATCTCGCGGTCGAGCCAGAGCGCGTAGAAGGCGTTCGAGACGTCGTAGTGGTAGGCGATGTTCTTCTTGTTCTCCTTCGGGTCGCCGCTCGACGGCTTCTCGGAGGGGATCTCTTCGAGCGGCCACGGGCCGCCGCGGTCGACGCGCCAGAAGGTCCAGATCAGTTTGGCGAGCGCCATCTTGTCGAGGGTCTTGAGGAAGTCCTTGGTGCGGACCTTCCTCGCCGCGCGCACGTCGGCGAGATCGAAGAGCGTGCCGTTGCGCAGGTCGATGCGCTTCGAGACCCACAGGTTCGAGAGCGTGTCGAGGCGGGGCCGGCGCACGAGGCCGGCGATCGCGCCCTCGTCGGCGAAGGCGACCGCGAGCGCATCCGGGGAAAGGTCCGCGGGCACGGTCGAGCCGTCCCACAGCACGAAGCCGATCTCGAGGCCGAGGCGCTCGCGGGCGTCCCCCAGAAGCTTCCGGAAGGCTTGAAGTCGGTCGTCCGCGCTCATCAGGTCCCCTCTCGTGCGGGGCGCTTTCGACCATTTTCGGCAGGGGGGGTCAAGGCAGGCTTCTGGACATCGCCTGGCCTTGGCGCCTGCGGCTGAGAGATGGCGTGGCCGGCATCGACCGGGAGCCCTATGCCCAGCGACCCCCACCCCGCTCGGCCTTCGGCCGAGTCGGACCTCCCCACAAGGGGGAGGAGGAAAGCTGCGCGCGTCAGGGAGCGCGTTTCGCAGAGGCCTCCTCCGGAGGGGGCGTCAGAGCATCGGTCTCGGCGCCTCCGTGCCCCGGCGGGCCTCGCCCCGCTCCGGCGCCCGCGGCAGGCGCTCGAAGCGCCACGTCACCTGGGGCGTCGCGGCGGTGTCGGTCGCGAGCACGATCTGCTCGGTGCGGCGCAGGCCCTCGCTCGCGGCGAAGAACACGCTCTCCTCGAGCCCCGCCTCGACGTTTGCGGTGAACTGCCAGGCCTCCCGGTTCGGCAGGACGAGGAGGATCGCGCCGCCCTCGACCCGGCTCGCCCGCACGCCCGGCGCGAGATGGAAGCGGATCGTCGCCGGCTCGGCGGCGCGGCTCTTCCCGGTCCCCGCGAACGTGTCCTCGCCGTCGAGACGGTCGCCCCGGCCCGACAGCCGCCAGCGCCTCCCGTGGACGATCCGCAAGGCCCGGTAGCCGTCGTGGCTGGCAGTGAGGTGCTGCGCCCCGTTCCCGTCCGTCGGCTCCTCGCGCTCGACCGGGACGGCGCGGGGTCCGCGGACGAGGGCAGGCCCGAGGCGGCGGATCAGCCATGCCGCGATCCAGCGGTCCAGAAACCATCCATGGCGGGTGAGGAGCCGGCCGGACGAGGTCCCGCCGACGGTCGCGGTCGAATGGGCCGCGGTCGAGCGGGCGGCAAGGCGCGTCTCGTCAGCGGCCGTGCGCGCGGCGCCGCAGTTCACGACGAGGCCTTGCGCCCCGCTCGACAGCTCGAACGAGAGGCAGCCCGCATGGGCCTCGGCCGCGTCGTCGACGGGCGGCGCCGGGCCGACCTCTGCGACGACCACGGTCTCCCCGGCCTCGAGCCGCTCGTAGCCCGAATGGGGCGCGCGCCGCATCGCCCGGCCGCGCGCGCCCTCGTACATGAGGAGCGTCGCGAGCTCGCCGGCGGCGCTCACGTCCATGCCGTTGAAGCGGGCGAGCGAGCCGTCGCCGTGGCGCAGCAGGCGCAGGAACGGCAGCATGCGGTCGATCGCGCCGGTGAGGGCCGGCGGCGGCTCGAGGCCGCGGCCGGCGTAGGTCTGGCGGAGCGGCAGGAGGTCGAGCAGGAGCTCGATCACGACCTGCGGGTTGCGGTTGCGGTGGCCGCCGTCCGGGAGGATCTGCCGGTCGAGCTCGCGCGCGAGGGCCCGGTTCGCGCGGCGCAGCAGCCGCTCCATCCCCTCGCAGCACAGGCCGACGTAAGCGAGCGCGATCGCCGCCGTCAGGCGGTGCAGCGGCTGGCTCGAGAGGCGCATGGCGCGGGATAGCTCCCGCGCGGACTGCTCGAGCGCGCGCAGGAAGCGCTGGTAGAACTTGTGGTCGGCGCCTTCCAGGAGGAGCGGGGCCTGGGCCAGGAAGGACAGGGTCCGGCGGGCGACGAGGGGGGTGCTGCGGGCCAGGGCGGCGTGTCGGGGACGCCGGGCCAGGAACTCGGCCACGAGGGCGCGCGCGTTCGCCCGGGCAAGCGCGGTCTCGGCGGCGCGCAGGTGCCTGAGCCACCCGAAGCCGTAGAGCGCCTCGCCCCAGGCGCGGGTCGGCGGGTCGAGGGCGAAGGGCGAGCGCCCGCCGGTCGAGACGGCGCGGCCTGCGAAGGCGAAGGTGCCGGCGTAGATCTCGCCCGCGACCGTCGGGTCGCTCGTGCGCAGGTCCTGCGGGGCGATCAGGACGCGCCGGGTCGAGCCGGCAAGGAACCGCGGCCGGCGGGCGAGGGCGCCCCATATCGCGCGCCCGGCCTCGCGGCATGCGAGCCCGTAGAGGCGCCACCGGTCAGGGCCCCACTTCACGCCTGCTCCTTCGCCGCCTCGCAGCTCGCCCCGCCTTCCGATGCGGCGGAGGCGGTTAACGGAACGTTAACCCGAAGCGGACGGATCAGGAATTGTCCCGCCGGAACCGGGCGATGAAGAAACCGTCGATCCCGATCGCGCCAAATTCGGGGCCGCCGTGGTGCGGAAGGGTGCGCACGTCCCCCTCCGGGGTGATCGCCTGCGCGAGGCCCGGAAGCTCCTCCGGGCGCACCGGGACGCGGCGGAAGGCGGGCGCGCGCTCCAGGAAGGCGGCCGCCTGGCGCTCTCCCTCCTCCGGCTCGAGCGAGCAGGTGCAGTAGAGGAGGCGCCCGCCGGGCTTCGTCAGCGCCGCGGCCTTGTCGAGGAGCCGGGATTGGAGGCCGGCGAGCTTCGGAAGGTCGTCCTCGCGCTTGATCCAGGGCACGTCCGGGTGGCGGCGGATGGTGCCGGTCGCCGAGCAGGGCGCGTCAAGGAGGACGGCATCGAAGGGCTCCGCCTCCAGCGTGAGCGCGTCGGCGGCTCTGGTCTCGACCGCGAGGTTGAGGCGGGCCATGTTCTCGGACAAGCGCTTCAGGCGCGGGGCCGAGCGGTCGATGGCGAGCACTTGCGCGCCCGCGCTCGCGAGCTGGGCGGTCTTGCCGCCGGGGGCGGCGCAGAGGTCGGCGACGCGCTCGCCGGAATCCACGGCGAGGAGCCGGGCCGGGAGCGCCGCCGCGGCGTCCTGGATCCACCACGCGCCCTCGGCATAGCCCGGAAGCTCGCGGATCGGGCCGCGCTCGTTGAGCCGCACGGCCCCGGTCGCCAGGAGCGTGGCGCCGAGCCGCTCGGCCCAGGCGCCCGGGTCCTGGCGCACGGTGAGGTCGATCGCGCCGCCGCGCCGGTGCGCCTCGGCGATGGCCCGGGCCTCGTCGCCGTAAGCGGCGCTCCAGCGGCGGGCGAGCCAGTCCGGCGTGTCCACGTCGAGCGCGTCGGCGGCGGCCAGAATCTCCTGGCGCTCCCGGGCGAGCCGCCGGAGCACGGCGTTGGCGAGGCCCGCGAGATAATGCAGCCGCCCGCCCTGCGCGAGGCGCACGGTCACGTCGACGGCGGCGTGGTCGGGAACGTCGAGAAAGAGAACTTGCGCGGCCGCGGTCGCGAGCAGCGCAAGCGCGCGCTCGTCCTTCGGCGGCCCCTTAGGCAGGCGGTCCAGAAGGGCCTGCCGGATGGTGCCGAGACGGCGGAAGGTCACGACCGCGATCGCCCGGGCGAGCGCCTCGTCCCGGCCCTCCAGCGCGGCCTTGCGGGCCTCGCGCTCGAACGTCTCGTCAAGCGCCCGCCCGCTGCGCAGCACCTCGTCGACGACGCTCCAGGCGAGCCGCCGCGCCGGCAGGCCGGCGGGCTCCTCGCGGGTATCGGCCCGGGGTGCGCGGGCTCCGGCGGAGCGGGCCAACCTCTAGCCCCAAGGCCCGCGAGGCGGGCCGGGCGACCAGGGGCTGCCCATGGCGGTATCGAGGAACCCCGGCGCCGACTGGTAGCCGCCCGCGCCCATCCGGCGGGCGAGCTCCCGGAGGGCCGCGATGCGGTTCTCGGTCGCCGGATGGGTCGAGAACAGGTTGTCCATCCCGAGGCCCGACAGGGGATTGACGATGAACAGCGGCGCCGTCGCCGGGTGGCGCTCCGCCTCGAGGTTCGGAATCCGGTGCGCGGCCTCGTCGATCTTCCCCAGCGCCGAGGCGAGCGACATCGGATTGCCGGCGATCTCGGCGCCGAGGCGGTCGGCCTCGTACTCGCGCGAGCGGCTGATCGCCATCTGGACGATCATGGCGGCGATCGGGGCGAGGATCATCATGGCGAGGCCCATGACCGGATGCGGCCGCGCGTCGCCGCGCCCGCCGAACAGGAAACCGAACTGGGCGATGGTCGAGACCGCGCCCGCGATGGTGGCGGCGACCGTCATGGTGAGGGTGTCGCGGTTCCTGATGTGGGCGAGCTCGTGCGCGATCACCCCGGCGAGCTCGTCGCGGGAAAGGAACTGCATCAGGCCGGTCGTGACCGCGACGGCGGAGTTCTGCGGGTTGCGCCCGGTCGCGAAGGCGTTCGGCTGCGGCTCGTCGATGACGTAGACGCGGGGCATCGGCAGGCCGGCGCGCCCGGCGAGCCCGGCGACGAGCCGGACGAGGTCGGGCGCGGTTACGGCATCGACCTCGACCGCGTTGTGGGCCGAGAGCGCGAGGCGGTCGGCGTTCCAGTAGGCGTAGAGGTTGGTGGCGGCCGCGATCCCGAGCGCGATCAGCATGCCGCCCGATCCGCCGAGCGCGTAGCCGACCGCGCCGAACAGGGCGGTGAGCCCCGCGAGCAGCACGGCGGTCTTGACGAAATTCATCTCCGGCTCCAGGTGGCGCTCGGAAGGCGGAGCGCCGGCGAGCGATATGTGGGAAGGGGCAGGCCTCCCCGGCAAGGCCTTCGGCCAGAGGACGACCGGATGACCCCTGAGGAACAGGCTGCCGCGCCGGACGAGGCCGAAGGCGCGGCGCCGGGCAAGGCGCTTTCGCCGGAGGCGCGGCGCGCCCTCGCGGAGGCGGCCGAGCGCCGCCGCGCCGCCGATGCCCGCGCGGCCGAGCTCGCGAGAACGAAGGAGCACCAGGGCCGCGGCGGCCTCGATCCCACCCGCTACGACGACTGGGAGGTGAAGGGGCTCGCGAGCGACTTTTGATCGGGGCAGCCCCTGGTTTTGCCCGTGCCGCTTTCGTGATATCGCGCCCGCTTTCCCTGCCGCACGCCGGAGCCGCGATGCCGAGCGACCTGAAACGCGTCACGCGCGCGCTCCTGTCCGTGTCGGACAAGGCCGGGCTCGTGCCCTTCGCCCGGGCGCTCGCGGAGCGCGGCGTGGCCCTCGTCTCGACCGGCGGCACCCGCAAGGCGCTCGCCGACGCGGGGCTGCCGGTCCAGGACGTGTCCGACCTCACCGGCTTCCCCGAGATGATGGACGGGCGGGTCAAGACCCTGCATCCCGGCGTCCACGGCGGCCTCCTCGCGGTGCGGGCGAACCCGGAGCACCAGGCCGCCATGCTGGCGCACGGGATCGAGGCGATCGACCTCCTCGTCGTCAACCTCTACCCCTTCGAGGCGACGGCCGCGGCGGGGCGCCCGTTCGACGACTGCATCGAGAACATCGACATCGGCGGGCCGGCGATGATCCGCGCCGCGGCGAAGAACCACGGCGACGTCGCGGTCGTGGTCGACGTCGCCGACTACGACGCGGTGCTCGCCGAGCTCGATGCCCACCAGGGGAACGTGACCCTCGAGCTGCGGCGCCGGCTCGCCCAGAAGGCCTACGCCAGGACGGCGGCCTACGACGCCGCGATCTCGAACTGGCTCGCCGCCGAGACCGGCGAGACGGCCCCGCGCTTCCGCGCGCTCGGCGGCACCCTCGCGGAGGCGATGCGCTACGGCGAGAACCCGCACCAGTGGGCCGCGTTCTACCGCACGCCCGAGCGGCGCTTCGGCGTCGCGACGGCGCGGCAGGTCCAGGGCAAGCAGCTCTCCTACAACAACGTCAACGACACCGACGCGGCCTACGAGTGCGTCGCCGAGTTCGACCCCGCCCGCACGGCGGCGGTCGCCATCATCAAGCACGCGAATCCGTGCGGGGTCGCCGAGGCCGACGGCCTCGCCGAGGCCTACGAGAAGGCGCTGCGCTGCGATCCGGTCTCGGCCTTCGGCGGCATCGTGGCCCTCAACCGCCCCCTCGACGCGGAGGCGGCGAAGAGGATCGTCGAGATTTTCACCGAGGTCATCATCGCGCCGGACGCGAGCGAGGAGGCGGTCGCGATCGTCGGCGCGAAGAAGAACCTTCGGCTGCTCCTCGCCGGCGGCCTGCCCGACCCGCGCGCGCCGGGTTTTTCGGTGCGCACCGTCTCGGGCGGCTTCCTCGCGCAGGGGCGCGACAGCGCGGTCGTCGACGACATGGAGCTGAAGGTCGTGACGCGGCGTGAGCCGACGAACCGGGAGCTCGCCGACCTCAAGTTCGCGTTCCGGGTCGCTAAGCACGTGAAATCGAATGCCATCGTCTACGCCCGCGAGGGCGCGACCGTCGGGATCGGGGCCGGGCAGATGAGCCGGGTCGACAGCTCACGCATCGCGGCCTGGAAGGCCGCCGAGGCGGCGCGGAGCGCGGGCCTCTCCGAAAGCCTCGCCAAGGGCGCGGTCGTCGCCTCCGACGCCTTCTTCCCCTTCGCCGACGGGCTCCTCGCCGCGGCCGAGGCCGGCGCGACGGCCGTGATCCAGCCCGGCGGCTCGGTGCGCGACGACGAGGTGATCCGCGCCGCCGACGAGGCGGGGCTCGCGATGGTGTTCACCGGGCACAGGCACTTTCGGCATTAGGCACTGTCATCCCCGGCGGCGCGAAGCGCCGGGAAGGGGATCCACAACTCTCAGGTCCGTTGCGCCGCAAGAGTTCTGGGTCCCCTTCCCTCGCTTCGCTCGCCGGGGACGACAGTGGCGTCAAGCCCGCGCCAGATCCCCCAACAGGCTTGCCGCGACCGTGAGCTTCGAGAGCGTCAGCCCCGAGGCCGAGATGGTGTCGACGGCGGCGCGGA
Organism: Beijerinckiaceae bacterium; assembly: GCA_036389455.1. GTDB lineage: Bacteria > Pseudomonadota > Alphaproteobacteria > Rhizobiales > Beijerinckiaceae > JAJKJG01. The sequence continues at coordinate 4,421 of DASVPW010000032.1, read as the reverse complement.
TGCGGTCGACCTCGGCGCCGCGGGCGGAGCTCCAGGCCTCGACGGCGGCGGGGCCGGCGCCGCCCTGTCCCACCGCCTCGGCGGTGAGGCGGCGGTGGGCGGCGGCGATGCCGTCGACGGCGCGGTCGAGGGCGAGGCGGTCGAAGTAGTCTTTCACGGCCACTTCCCTCGCGGCGCCGATGAGGTGGCCGAGCCTGAACATCGCCTCGACGGCAAAGTGGGTCGAGGCGACCTCGGGCACGGGGCGGCCGGTCTTCTCGGCCACCCAGACGATGTCGGGGGCCGCGACGAGGTCCGGCAGGGCCGCGATCCGGCGCGCGAGGTCCTCGGGCGTCCCCTGCGCCGCAAGCGCCGCGGCGCGGGCTTCCCAGGCCTGCCGCGCGGCGGGCGACAGGGTCGCGGAGAGGCCCTCCTCGACGGCGGCGATTCCGGCCCGATAGGTCCCGACCACCGCCTCGAGCGACCCGCCCGCGGACGGCACGTTGCGGATGAACCACACGAGGCGGCTCATCAGCAGGTCCTGCAGCTCGGCGTAGAGCTGCAGTTGCAGGTCGCCCGGCACGACTCCGTCGAGGGCGTCGATGGCGGCGTTCATCTCGACGAGGCCGAACGAGTCGCGGGTCGCGGCGTAAGCCGCCGCGATCGTCGGCGCATCGGCCCCGGTCTCGTCGGCGAGGCGGGTGATGACCGTCGGCCCGCCGCGGTTGACGATGGCGTTCGAGAGCTGCGTCGCGATGATCTCCCGGCGCAGGCGGTGGGACGCGATCGCATCGGGAAAGCGCTCGCGCATCTCGACCGGGAAATAGCGCGCGAGCTCGCGGGAAAGATACGGGTCGTCGGGCACGGCCGAGTCGAGGAGTTCGTCGTGCAGCGCGAGCTTGGCGTAGGCGAGGAGGACCGCGATCTCGGGCCGGGTCAGGGCCTCGTTGCGGGCCGTGCGCTCCATCAGGGCCACGTCGTCGGGCAGGTATTCGACCGCCCGGTCGAGGCGGCCCTGGCGCTCGAGGCTCTGCATCAGGCGCTGGACGAAGCCGAGGTCGCCCGCCCCGCGCCGCTCCGCGAGCGAGATCGCGAGCGTCTGGAGGTAGTTGTTGCGGAGCACGAGGCGCCCGACCTCGTCGGTCATCTGGGCCAGGACCGCGTTGCGGGCGGCCTCGTCGAGGCGGCCCTCCCGGACCGGCGTCGACAACCCGACCTTGATGTTGACCTCGACGTCCGAGGTGTTGACGCCGGCGGAGTTGTCGATGGCGTCGGTGTTGAGGCGGACGCCGGCCCGCGCCGCCTCGATGCGCCCGCGCTGGGTGGCGCCCAAGTTCGCGCCCTCGCCGATCACCCGCGCCCGCACCTCGGCACCCGTGATCCGGATGGCGTCGTTCGCCCGGTCGCCGACCTCGTCGTCGGTCTCTTCCCTCGCGCGGACGTAGGTGCCGATGCCGCCGAACCACAAAAGGCCGACCTCGGCTTTCAGGATGGCGTTCATGATCTCGGCCGGCGCCGCCGCATCCTTCTTGAGGCCGATCGCTCCTTGCGCCTCGGGCGAGAGCGGGATCGATTTCGCGCCGCGGGGGAACACGCCGCCGCCCTTCGAGATCTTTCCCTTGTCGTAGTCCTGCCAGCTCGACCGCGGCAGGTCGAAGAGGCGCTTGCGCTCGGCGAAGGACGCGGCCGGGTCGGGATCCGGATCCAAAAAGATGTCGCGGTGGTCGAAGGCGGCGACGAGCTTGAGGCATTGCGACAGGAGCATGCCGTTGCCGAACACGTCGCCCGACATGTCGCCGACGCCGACGACCGTCACGGGCTGCGACTGGATGTCGACGTCGATCTCGCGGAAGTGGCGGCGCACGGCCTCCCAGGCGCCCCGGGCCGTGATGCCCATGGCCTTGTGGTCGTAGCCCTGGCTGCCGCCGGACGCGAAGGCGTCGCCGAGCCAGTGGCCCTTCTCCAGGGAGATCGCGTTGGCGACGTCCGAGAAGGTGGCCGTGCCCTTGTCGGCCGCGACCACGAGGTAGGGGTCGTCGGCGTCGTGGCGCACGGTGTCGGGCGGCGGCACGATCTCGTTGCCGACGATGTTGTCGGTCAGCTCGAGCAGCGTGCGGATGAAGATGCGGTAGCTCTCGGTGCCCTCGGCAAGCCAGGCTTGGCGGTCTAAGGGCGGCGGCAGACGCTTCGGGAAGAAGCCACCCTTCGCCCCGACCGGCACGATGACGGCGTTCTTGACCTGCTGCGCCTTGACGAGGCCGAGGATCTCGGTGCGGAAGTCCTGCGGCCGGTCCGACCAGCGGATGCCGCCGCGCGCGACCTTGCCGAAGCGCAGGTGCAGGCCTTCGACCCGGGGCGAGTACAGGAAGATCTCGAAGAGCGGCTTCGGCAGCGGCAGGGCCTCGACCTTCCGGCATTCGAACTTGAAGGCGATGGTCTCGCGGGCAAGTCCGTTGTCGCCGATCTGGAAGAAGTTCGTCCGCACCGCCGCCTCGACGAGGTTGACGAAGCGCCGCAGGATCCGATCATCGTCGAGGCTCTCGACCTTCTGGAGGAACTCCTCGATCTCGCCGCGGATGCGCGATTGCGCCTCGGCCCGCCCTTCCGAGGCGCGCGGGTCGAAGCGGGCGTAGAACAGCTCGACGGTCCTCTGCGCGATCGCCGGATAGCGGGCCAGCGTGTCGGCGAGATAGATCTGGCCGAAGGGGATGCGGATCTGGCGCAGATACCGTCCGAGGGTGCGCAGCATGGCGACGTCGCGCCAGCCGAGGCCCGCCTCCAGCACGAGCTTGTTGAAGGCGTCGGACTCGGCGAGGCCGCGGAAGACCGCGAGCAGCGCCGCCTCGATCGGCCCCTCAACGGCGCCGACGTCGATCGGCCCGCCCGCGGCCCGCTCGAGCGCCATGTCGTGCAGCCAGATCCGGTCGGCCTTGGCGCTCCCCGCCGGCGTCACCCGGTAGGTGCGCTCGTTGACGACACGGAAGCCGAGATTCTCCAGGAGCGGCACCCGCTCGGACAGGGGGAGCGACGCGCCGCGCGAAAAGACCTTGAGGTTCACCCGCGTGTCGGGGTCGGCCTCGCGGCGGGAGGGATCGCCCTCGCGGCGGTAGAGGTCGACGGCGCGCGCGCGCTCGCCCGAGAGGCGCTCCAGGATCGCGATGTCTTTGATCGCCTGCTCGGCCCTGAAGGCCTCGCGGTAGGCCTCCGAAAAGGCATTGGCGTAGCGGCTGGCCAGCGCACGCGCCCGTGAGCCGCCGATCGTCTCGCCGAGGGCGATCCCGAGAGCATCGCCCCAGGTGCGCACGAGGCCGGCGATCTCGGCTTCGAGCTCGTCCTGCGGGATCTGCGGGGTTTTGCCCTCGTCGCGGCCGATGATGTAGTGCGTGCGGGCGAGCGGCCCCTCGGGGTAGCTCGGATAGGCGGCCGAGAGGCGCCCCTTGTACGTCCGGGCCAGGGCCTCGCCGATCTTCCGGCGCACGGTCGAGTCGTAGCGGTCCTTGGGCACGAACACGAGGAGCGAGACGAAGCGGTCGAACTCGTCCGGCCGCGCGAGGGCCCGGATGCGCGGACGCTCCGAGAGGTTCATGATCTCGATGGTGAAGCGGTAGAGGGTGTCCTCGTCGATCTGGAACAGCTCGTCGCGGGGATAGCTCTCGAGCACGTTGAGGAGGGCGCGCCCGGCGTAGCTCGCCGGATCGAAGCCGGCCCGGCCCGTGACCTTCGCGACCTTGTGCCGGAGGTACGGCACCTCGTGCAGCGCGCTCGTGTAGGCGCTCGCCGTGAACAGGCCGACGACCCGCAGCTCGCCTTCGAGGCGCCCTTCGGCCGAGAACAGCTTGATGCCGACGTAGTCGAGGTGGACGCGCCGGTGCACCCGCGACTTGACGTTGGCCTTGGTGATGATCAGGGCCTTGGGCCGGGCCAGGAACGCTCGGATCTCGGGGCTCATGGTGACGAGCTCGCCGCCCCGGCGCAGCACCTTGACGGCAGGATCGCGCAGGAGTCCGAGACCCGACTCCTCGATGGGGTCGGCCGCCGTGTCGCCCTTCGGCAGGCGATACTCCCGAATCCCGAGGAAGGTGAAGTTGTCGTGGGCGAGCCAGTCGAGGAAAGCGAGGGCCTCGGCGACTTCGTCGGCGGGGAGCGGCGGCGGGTTCGTCCGGTAGGCGTGGATCGCCTCGGCGACGCGGGTCCGCATGCCGGGCCAGTCGGCGACCGCCACGGCGACGTCGGCGTAGACCTTGGACAGGCCGTCGAGGAGGCGGGCGCGCGCCGCCTCGTCGTCGACGCGGTCGAGGTGGATCTGGATGAAGCTCTCCCGGCGGGCGCCGACCGGCGCCGCGGCCGTCGCCTCGCCGACGACCCGGACGAGGGCGCCGTTCTGGTCGCGCTCGACGCCCAGGATCGGATGGGCGACGAGGCGCGGCTCGTAGCCCTGGTCG
>DASVPW010000031.1:0-43566 GCA_036389455.1 Beijerinckiaceae bacterium | reverse complement strand
AGTGCGGAGCCGCAAAGGTCGTTGGAGGTCGATCCCGGGAACCTACAACGTAGGTGGGCGCCGTGTGTCCCGGTCCAGGGACCGGGTCAGGGACAGCTCCCTTGAGGATCGATAAGGCCCCGGGGAATAAGTCTCCTGACGGACCCCGCAGCCCCGCATCCCCAATGTAGCGACGGCGGGGCGGGTTCGGAAGGGGGCCACCTCTCTCACTTGCGGGAGAGGTCGAGTCGGCGAAGCCAGCCGGGTGAAGGGCCAGTCCGGACTTCCCCCTCACCCCAACCCTCTTCTGCAAGCGGGAGAGGGGGCTTAAGCCCCCGTCGGCACGTTGAGGGTCTTCGCGAGCCGCTCGATGCGCTCGGCGGTGCGGTTGAGAGCGTCGGCCATCTGGGTCTCCAGCGCCTGCGTGCGCTCGTCGCCCGCGGATGCGACCTTGCGCAGGGCCGCGAGCTCATCTTCCAAGGCCGCGACCCGGCGCTGACGCTCGGCGAGGTCGTCGGCGTAGGTCAGGGCCGCCATGACGTGGAGGCGCATGTCGCCGATCTCGCCGAAGGTGCCGCGCAGCTCAGTGATCTTGGCGTCGTAGGCGGCGGCGAGTCCTTCGAGGTGCGCCTCCTCACCCTCGCCGCACGCCATGCGGTAGCTGCGCCCGGCGATGGTGACTTGGATCTGCGGCATCGTTCCCTCACTCGTCCGCCGGCGCGGCCTCGGCGCGCTCCAGCACGCCGCGCACGGAGCCGATCGCCCGATGGACCCGGCGGCCGACGTCGGCGGTCGCGGCCTCCAGACGGGCGAGGCGGGCCGACGCGGCGTCAAGCTCGACCGCGAGGCGGGCGCGGTCGTCCTGCATGATCTGGAGCTCGGTCTCGAGGTCGCCGCGCCGGCGCTCGAGGTCGAGCCGGCGCCCGAGTGTCGCCTCGAGGGCGCCGAGCGCGGCGTCGAGCCGCTTCACCGCATCGTCGAGCGCCGCCATCGATCCTCCCAAGAATCGGCCCATCCAAGACTAGGATGGGGCGGGAAGCACCGCAATCCGCACCTGTTGATCGCGGCCCGAGCCTGGAATTGACTCGCGGGGCTCCCATGCTAACAAGCCGCGACCTTGACGGGCGCCCCCCTCGCGCGCGCCCCGCCGTTTCGGATCAGCCTGTGCCCGAACCCGCCGCCGACCGCGTCTCCCATCCGGATCTCGCGAACGCGGTGCGCGCGCTCGCCATGGACGCGGTCGAACAGGCAAAATCCGGCCATCCGGGCCTGCCGATGGGCGCCGCCGACGTCGCGACGGTCCTCTTCACGAAGTTCCTCAAGTACGACGCCGCAGACCCGCGCTGGCCCGACCGGGACCGGTTCGTGCTCTCGGCCGGCCACGGCTCGATGCTGCTCTACGCGCTCCTGCATCTCACCGGCGTCGAGGGCGTTACGATCGAGGAGCTGCGTCGCTTCCGCCAGCTCGAGTCGAAGACGCCGGGGCATCCCGAGTGCTTCATGACGCCCGGCGTCGAGACCACGACCGGACCGCTCGGGCAGGGCATCGCGACGGCTGTCGGCATGGCCCTCGCCGAGCGCATGCTCGCGGCGGAGTACGGGTCCGAGATCGTCGACCACCACACCTACGTGCTCGCCTCCGACGGCGACCTCATGGAGGGGGTGAGCCATGAGGCGATCGCGCTTGTCGGGCACCTGAGGCTGAACAAGCTCGTCGTTCTCTGGGACGACAACGGCATCTCCATCGACGGGCCGCTGTCGCTCTCCGACTCCGTCGACCAGGCCAAGCGCTTCGAGGCCGCGGGCTGGCGGGCCCTGAAAGTCGACGGGCACGATCCCGACGCGGTCGCCCGGGCGATCCGCAAGGCGCAGAAGTCCGACCGGCCGACGCTGATCGCGTGCAAGACCACGATCGGCTACGGCGCCCCGAAAAAGGCCGGCACCTCCAAGGCCCACGGCGAACCCCTCGGGGCCGAGGAGCTCGCGGGTGCGAAGGCGGCGCTAGGCTGGAGCGGCGCAGCTTTCGAAGTGCCGGATAGCATCCGCATGGCTTGGGCGCGGGCGGGCAAGCGAGGGCGCCGCGAGCGCAAGGGTTGGGAGGAGCGGCTGAATGCGCTACCCCCCGAGCGCCGGGCCGAGTTCGAGCGCCGCATCGCCGGCGAAGTGCCGGCGGGACTTGCCGCAGTCGTCGCCGCTCTGAAGAGCCGCCTTGTCGCCGAGCCGCAAGCGGTCGCGACCCGGAAAGCCAGCGAGATTTCCCTGGAGGTCGTGACCGAGGCCGTGCCGGAGCTGGTGCTCGGCTCGGCCGACCTCACGCCCTCGAACAACACCAAGACCAGGAACCTCGCGGTGATCGCGCCGGGCGAGTACGGCGGCCGCTACATCCACTACGGCATCCGCGAGCACGGCATGGCGGCGGCCATGAACGGCTTGGCGCTCCACGGCGGCTTCCGCCCGGCAGGGGCGACCTTCCTGGTCTTCACCGACTACGCCCGGCCGGCGATCCGCATCGCGGCGCTCTCCGGCATTCCGACGATCTACGTCATGACCCACGACTCGATCGGGCTCGGCGAGGACGGACCGACGCACCAGCCGGTGGAGCACCTGGCCGCGTTGCGCGCCATGCCGAACCTGCGCGTCTTCCGCCCGGCCGACGCCGTCGAGACAGCGGAGTGCTGGCAGCTCGCCATCGAGCGCCGCGACGGCCCGACCGTGCTGGCCCTCACCCGCCAAACCCTGCCGCAGGTCCGGAAAGAAGCCGGCCAAGGGAATCTCTGCGCCCGCGGCGCCTACGAGATCGCGCCGGCTCCCGAGGGCAAGGCCAAGGCCACGATCTTCGCCTCGGGCTCCGAGGTCGAGGTCGCGCTCGGCGCCCAGAAGCTCCTCTCCGGGCGCGGCATGGCGGCCCGCGTCGTCTCCGTGCCCTCCCTCGACCTCCTCTTGGCCCAGCCTGAACCAATCCGCCGCGAGATCGTTGGCGATGCGCCGGTCAAGGTTGCCGTCGAGGCGGCGGTCCGCTTCGGCTGGGACGCCCTGATCGGCCCCGACGGCCTCTTCGTCGGCATGAAGGGCTTCGGGGCGAGCGCCCCCTACAAGGATCTCTACCGGCACTTCGGCATCACGGCGGAGGCCGTGGCCGACCAGGTGCTGCGCACGCACAATCTCTGAAGGAGCAGGCTCACATGACGGTGAAGGTCGCGATCAACGGGTTCGGGCGCATCGGCCGCAACATCCTGCGCGCCATCGTCGAGTCCGGGCGCAAGGACATCCAAGTGGTGGCCGTGAACGACCTCGGGCCGGTCGAAACCAACGCACACCTTCTCCGTTTCGACTCGGTGCACGGGCGCTTTCCGAGCGATGTCAAGGTCGACGGCGACTCGATCGTGGTCGACGGCCGGAAGATCAGGGTCACGGCGATCAAGAACCCGGCCGAGCTGCCGCACCGGGAGCTCGGCGTCGACATCGCCATGGAGTGCACCGGCATCTTCACGGCGAAGGACAAGGCGAAGGCCCACCTCGAGGCCGGCGCGAAGCGCGTCCTCGTCTCGGCCCCGGCGGACGGGGCCGACCTCACCGTCGTCTACGGCGTCAATCACGACAAGCTTTCGAAGGACCACACGGTCGTCTCGAACGCCTCGTGCACGACGAACTGCCTCGCCCCCGTCGCCAAGGTTTTGCACGACGCCGTCGGGATCGAGAAGGGATTCATGACGACGATTCACTCCTACACCAACGACCAGCCGTCGCTGGACCAGATGCATAAGGATCTCTACCGGGCCCGCGCCGCGGCGCTGTCGATGATCCCGACCTCGACGGGAGCAGCTAAGGCCGTCGGCCTCGTCCTGCCCGAGCTCAACGGCAAGCTCGACGGCGTATCGATCCGGGTCCCGACCCCGAACGTCTCGGTGATCGACTTCAAGTTCGTGGCGAGGCGCGCGACCTCGAAGGATGAGATCAACGACGCCGTGAAGCGCGCCTCCGAGCAGCAGCTGAAAGGGGTGCTGGCCTACACGAACGAGCCGAACGTCTCGATCGACTTCAACCACGACCCCCACTCGTCCACGTTCCACATGGATCAGACCAAGGTCATGGACGGCACCCTCGTGCGCGTCATGGCCTGGTATGACAATGAATGGGGCTTCTCGAATCGCATGGCCGACACCGCCGTCGCGATGTCGAAGCTGATCTGACCACACTTCGCCGGGACGCATCCGCACTGTCCAGGCCGAAACGAACCCGAGGCGAAATCCATGGCCGACCCGACAAGCCCCACCCGCGTCGAGCCAACCCTTGGCGCCGCCCCTACGGCTCCGAGCGTCGAAGAGCTGCGGGCGGCGGTCGAGACCGTGCCGCCGGCGCCCCCTGCCTCAGTTCCCACCTATGCCGAGGAACCGCCCCGCACCGACTTCGCCCGGCTCGACCAGCTCTCGCGGATCGAGGAGAAGACGGCGCGGATCGAGGAGAAGTACGCCCGCACCGAGACCGCGATGCAGCGGGTGCAGGACAAGGTCGAGGCCGCCATGGGCCGCATGTCCAATGCGGCGCAGCAGTCCGACCTCGTGATCGTGCGCGAGCGGATCGACGAGCTCGCCCGCCGCGTGCGCCGGCTGCCGGGCCTGAACGCCCTCGTGTTCACGGCGTTCGTGACTGCGATCCTCACCGCCGCGCTCGTGCTCGCGGCGCAAAAATACCTGCTCGGACACCTGCCCGGATGAGCTTCCGCACCCTCGACGATGCCGACCTGAAGGGAAAACGCGTCCTCCTGCGCCTCGACCTCAACGTGCCCGTGGAGGACGGGCGCGTCACCGATGCGACCCGCATCGAGCGCGTCCTGCCGACGATCCGGGAGATCACCGAGAAGGGCGGCCGGATCGTCCTCCTCGCCCACTTCGGCCGGCCGAAGGGCCGCCGCGACCCGAAGGAGTCCTTGAAGCCTATTGCAGCGGCACTCACCGAGCACCTTAAGCGCCCGGTCGCCTTCGCCGACGACTGCGTCGGCAACGCCGCCGCGCAGGCGGTCGCGGCCTTGAAGGACGGCGACGTGCTCCTCCTGGAGAACACCCGCTTCCACGCCGGCGAGGAGAAGAACGATCCCACTTTCGTCAAGGAGCTGGCGCGGCTCGGCGATATTTACGTCAACGATGCCTTCTCGGCCGCTCACCGGGCGCACGCCTCGACGGAGGGACTCGCGCACATCCTCCCGGCCTACGCCGGGCGCGCCATGCAGATCGAGATCGAGGCGCTGGCGAGGGTCCTGGAAGCGCCGGCCCGCCCGCTTCTGGCGGTGGTCGGCGGGGCCAAGGTCTCGACCAAGATCGACCTCTTGGAAAACCTCGTGGCCAAGGTCGACGCCTTCGTGATCGGCGGCGCGATGGCGAACACCTTCCTGCAGGCGATCGACATCGCAGTCGGCCGGTCCATGGTCGAAAGCGACCAGCGCGTCACGGTCCAGCGCATCATGGACAAGGCGCGGGAGACGAGTTGCGCCATCATCCTGCCGGTCGACGCCGTGGTCGCGACCGAGTTCAGGGCGAACGCGCCGCACCACACCTACGGCATCGACGCGATCCCCGAAGACGGCATGATCCTCGACCTCGGCTCGCAGTCGATCGAGCGCATCGACGCGGCGATCAACGACGCCAGGACGCTGGTCTGGAACGGCCCGCTCGGCGCCTTCGAGCACGTCCCCTTCGATCAGGGCACGGTGGCGGCTGCGCGCCACGCCGCCGCGCGCACCCAGGAAGGCAAGCTCGTCTCGGTAGCCGGCGGCGGCGACACCGTCGCGGCCCTCAACCACGCCGCCGTGGCCGACCGGTTCACTTATGTCTCGACCGCCGGCGGCGCGTTCCTCGAATGGCTCGAAGGCAAGCCGCTGCCGGGGGTGGAGGCGTTGCGGAAGAAATAATTGGCTCGTCATCCCGACCGGAGCGTAGCGAAGAGCCGGGATCTCGGGCCATAGAAAGCGCCTTTCGTTGACGATCCCGGTCTCGCTCCGCTCGCTCGGGATGATGATGTGGAGAAGAAAAAATGAACCTTGAACAGCTCAACAAGATCGCCGAGGCGATGGTGCAGCCCGGCAAAGGCATCCTCGCCGCCGACGAGAGTTCGTCGACGATCAAGAAGCGGTTCGACGCCATCGGCGTGGAATCCACCGCCGACAACCGGCGCGACTACCGCGAACTCCTGTTCCGCTCGACCGAGGCCATGCGGAACTACATCTCGGGGGTCATCCTCTTCGACGAGACGATCCGCCAGAGCGCAAAGGACGGCACGCCCCTCGTGAAATTGATCGAGCAGGCGGGCGCGATCCCCGGTATCAAGGTCGACGCCGGGGCGAAGCCGCTCCCGTTCTGCCCGGGCGAGACCGTCACCGAAGGCCTCGACGGCCTGCGCGAGCGGCTCAACGAATACCGCGGCCTCGGCGCCCGCTTCGCGAAGTGGCGCGCCGTCATCGACATCGGCGAGGGCAAGCCGAGCTATGCCTGCATCCTGGCGAACGCCCATGCGCTCGCCCGTTACGCGGCGCTCTGCCAGGAGGCCGACATCGTTCCGATCGTCGAGCCCGAGGTGCTGATGGACGGCGGCCATGACATCGACACCTGCGCCCAGGTGACCGAGTGGGTGCTGAAGGAGGTCTACCAGCAGCTCTACTACCAGCGCGTCGTCCTCGAAGGCACGGTGCTGAAGCCGAACATGATCGTGCCGGGCAAGAAGTCGGCCAAGAAAGCCTCCGTCGAGGAGGTGGCCGAGCGCACGATCGAGATCCTCAAGCGTTGCGTGCCCTCGGCCGTGCCCGGCATCGCGTTCCTCTCCGGCGGACAGTCCGACGAGGAAGCGACGGCGCACCTCGATGCCATGAACCGCATCGGCGGCTTCCCGTGGAAGCTGACCTTCTCATACGGGCGCGCCCTCCAGGCGGCACCGCAGAAGGCATGGTCCGGAAAACCGGAGAACGTTGCCGCGGCGCAGCGCGCCTTCTCGCACCGGGCCAAGATGAACGGCCTCGCGGCGCTCGGCCAGTGGCAGGACGGCCTCGAGAAGAAGGCCGCCTGAGACGGGGTTTCCGAAAAAGCCCCCTGACGAGGCCGCCCGATCCGGCTTTCGCCGCAATCTTTCTCCTATGAAACGGGGCCGCCAAGGCCCCGTTTCTGATTTGCAAGCCATGTCCGAGCCGACCGCTCGCCTCTATCTCGTGACCCCGCCGCTCGCGGAGCCGCAAAGCTTCGCGCCGCGCCTCGCCGAGGCATGCCGGGCCGGCGAGATCGCGGCCGTGCTCCTTCGGCTCGAAGCGGCGGACGAGCGCACGCTGGTCAACCGGATGAAGGCGCTTGCCCCCGTAGCGCAGGAACAGGGCGCTGCCGTGCTCGTCGCGGCGCCGGGCGACATCGACCTTGCCGCCGTCGCGACCCGCGGCGGCGCCGACGGGGTGCACGTTGGCCTCGATTCCGCGCTGGTGCGCTCGCTCCGCGAACGTCTCAAGGACCGCATCGTCGGCGCAGGCGGCATCCGCTCGAAGGACGAGGCCATGACGGCGGGCGAAGCCGGAGCCGACTATCTCCTGTTCGGCGAGCCGCGCCCGGACGGCTCCGTGCCGCCCCTCGACACGGTCGCCGAGCGCGCAGCCTGGTGGGCCGAGATCTTCGAGACCCCCTGCGTCGCCTTCGCGCCGAGCCTCGGTGCCGTGTCCCGCCTCGCCGCGACTGGCGCCGAGTTCGTCGCTCTTGGCGACGCCGTGTGGGGTCATGCCGAAGGTCCGGCGGCGGCGGTCCGGGCGGCGCTGGCAGTTCTGCCGGCCCTCGCGGAGGCGCGCTGATGTGGCGCGCGCTTCCCGCCGCTGGCTTGGCGGCGCTCCTCGGCGGGACCGCCCTCTCCCAACCGGCGCTACGCCCGACGGTCGAGGCGGCGGCCATCCGGCCGGAGCCCGACCTCGCCTACGGCGCCTACCAGCGCGGGCTCTACCTCCAGGCCGTCCGCGAGGCGACGGCCCGACTCGACCGTGACCCGGACGACGCCGCCGCCATGACGCTTCTGGCCGAGCTCCACAACCAGGGCCTCGGCATCCGCCAGGACCCGGGTAAGGCGGCCGAGTGGTATCGCCTTGCCGCCCATCGCGGCGACGCCCACGCCCTCGCGGCGCTTGCCATGATGGCGATCGATGGGCGCGGCATGGAGCAGGATCGCGACCGCGGCCGGGCGTGGCTCGAGGAAGCCGCCGCCAAGGGCGAGCCTGCCGCCTCCTACAACCTTGCGCTCCTGCTCCTGTCCTCGGGGGGCGACGCCGACCTCCGCCGCGCCGTCGGCCTCCTCCAGATTGCGGCGAAAGCCGAGATTCCCGACGCGCAGCACGCGCTCGGCGTGCTGCATCTGCGCGGGCGCGGCGTTCCCCGCGACACCGCCGAGGCGGCGCGCTGGTTCCTGAAGGCGGCCGAGAACGGCAACACGGCGGGGGAGGTCGAGTACGCGATCCTGCTCTTCAACGGCGACGGCGTCGCCAAAGACGAGGCGCTCGCCGCACGCTACTTCCGCCGCGCGGCGGGGCGCGGCAACGCCATCGCCCAGAACCGCCTCGCCCGCCTCTACGCGGTCGGGCGCGGCGTCCCGAAGAACCCGATCGAGGCGGCGGCCTGGCACCTTCTCGCCGCCGGCCGCGGCCTCGCCGACGCCTGGCTCGACCAGGCCCTCAACGGCCTCTCGCCCGAGCAGCGCGCGATTGCCGAGAAGCTCGCGGCGCAGCGCGCCGACCTGATCTGACGCGCCTTGACCGGGCTTAAACCCCGTGGTCTGAGCCAACGATGATCCGCTCCCCCCTGATGACCGTGATGACCGACGCCGTCATGAAGGCGGCGCGCTCGCTCAAGCGCGACTTCGGCGAGGTCGAGAACCTCCAGGTCTCGCGCAAGGGGCCGGGCGACTTCGTCTCGGCGGCCGACCGTAAGGCCGAAGAGATCCTGCACGATGCGCTCAAGAAGGCACGGCCGGACTACGGGCTCGTCATGGAAGAGGCGGGCGTCGTCGAGGGTACCGACAAGACCCACCGCTGGCACATCGATCCTCTCGACGGCACCACGAACTTCCTCCACGGCCTGCCGCAGTTCTGCATCTCGGTCGGGCTCGAGCGCGAGGGCCAGCCGGTCGCCGGCGTGATCTACAACCCGGCGACGGACGAGATGTTCATCGCCGAGAAGGGCAAGGGCGCCTACCTCAACAACCGCCGCATCCGGGTCGCGGCGCGGCGCGACATGGCCGACGCCCTCGTGATCTCGGGCACGCCGCACACCGGGCGCGGCAACCACCCGCAATACATCAGGGAACTGTCCGCCGTGATGGCGGCGGCCGGGGGGCTTCGCCGTCTCGGCGCCGCCGCCCTCGACCTCGCCTACGTCGCCTGCGGGCGCGCCGACGCCTACTGGGAGCGGGGCCTCAACTCCTGGGACATGGCGGCCGGCATCGTCATCGTCCGCGAGGCCGGCGGCTTCGTCTCCGACGCCGACGGCGGGCAGGACCCGATCGCCGCCCGCACCATCGCCTGCGGCAACGAGGCGCTGCACCGGGAGCTGATCGCGCTGCTCAAGGGCGCGAACCGTTGAGCGGCCGCAACCGCCCCGCTTGACGCCGGCAGGGGTGCGGTCGCAACTAGGCGGGCGATGCTGAGCCGGAACGAAGTGGCCGCCACCCCGGCCCTGACCCCGCCCCGGATCTACCTGATCCGCATGGGCGTGTTCCTCGTGCTCGCCGGGTTTCTCGTCTTCATCCTCTATCGGCCAATCTGGGCCGCGTTCCTGGCGAATCCCGGCCTCAACGGACTCATCGTCGGAGTGCTCCTCATCGGCATCGTGCTGGCAATCCGGCAGGTGGTCCGCCTCTTTCGCGAGGTGCGCTGGGTCAACGACCTCGGCCGCTCCGAGGACGAGTACATGAACCTGGAGCAGCCGGTGCTGCTCGCCCCCATGGCGGCGCTCATCGGCAATCGCGCGAGCCGCACCGGCCTCTCGGTCACGATGACGCGCTCGCTCCTCGATTCGATCGCGGCCCGCCTCGACGAGAACCGGGAGCTCGTGCGCTATCTTGCCGGCCTCCTCGTGTTTCTCGGGCTGCTTGGCACCTTCTGGGGCCTGATCGATACTGTGGGCTCGGTCGGGGCCGTAATCCAATCGATGCGCACCGGCGCCGACGCCGGCGCTCTCTTCGACGAATTGAAGAGCGGGCTCGCCAAGCCTTTGGCCGGCATGGGGCTGTCGTTCTCGGCCTCGCTTTTCGGGCTTGCCGGCTCCCTCATCCTCGGCTTCCTCGACCTCCAGGCGGGGCAGGCCCAAAGCCGCTTCTACACCGAGCTCGAGGACTGGCTCGCCCATGCCACCACCGACGCCGGTGGCACCGACGTGATGGTCCGCTCCGGCGCCTCGCCCGAGCTGCTCATGGCGCTGAACCGCCTCACGACGGCCGTCAACGAGGGCGCCGGCGGGCGCGCCGCGACGCAGGCCATGGCGAACCTCGCCGAGGGCATCCAAGGCCTCGTCCAGCACATGCGGGCCGAGCAGCAGATGATCCGCGACTGGGTCGAGGCCCAGGCGGCGCGCGAGAAGGAGCTGAAGCAGGTGCTGGAGCGCCTCTCCCGCGAGCGGATCTCTTAATCCCATGCCCGTTTCCGTCGCCGCCGGCCGTCGCCGCAGCCCCCTCAACTACTGGCCGGGCTTCGTCGACGCGCTCTCAACGCTGCTTCTGTCGATCGTCTTCCTGCTCTCCGTGTTCATGCTCGGCCAGTTCTTCCTCGCCCGGGAGATCTCGACCCAGGAGACGGCGCTCGAACGCCTGAACCGGCAGATCTCCGAGCTGACCGATCTCCTGGCGCTCGAACGCTCGAATCGCCGCTCGCTGGAGGAGAACCTGACCGGGCTCGAGAGCACGCTGAAGGCAAGCGAGGCCGACCGCGGGCGGCTCCAAAGCATGCTCGCCTCGGGCTCGGCCGCCGACCAGAAGGCGAGCCAGCTCGGGGCGGCGCTCGAGAGCGAGAAGCAGGCGACCGCCCGGGCCGTCGCCCAGATCGAGCTTTTGAACCAGCAGATCGCGGCGATGCGCCGCCAGCTCGCGGCGCTGGAGGACGCGCTCGCCGCCTCCGAGTCCCGTGACCGGGAGAGCCAAGCCCGCATCGCCGACCTCGGCAGCCGGCTGAACGTCGCCTTAGCCCAGCGGGTCCAGGAGCTCGCCCGCTACCGCTCCGATTTCTTCGGCAGGCTTCGCCAGATCCTCGGCAACCGCCAGGACGTGCGCATCGTCGGCGACCGTTTCGTATTCCAGTCGGAGCTGTTCTTCGAGCGCGGCCAGGCGACGCTTAAGGCCGAGGCCATGCCCGAGCTCGACCGCATCGCCGCCCTCCTCGTCGAGCTCGAGCGGCAGATCCCGCCCGACATCCCGTGGGTCTTGAGGGTCGACGGCCACACCGACGTGCGCCCGATCGCGACGGCGCAGTTCCCCTCGAACTGGGCGCTCTCCGCCGCCCGCGCCATCGCGGTCGTGCAGTACCTGATCTCGAAGAACATCCCGCCCCAGCGCCTTGTCGCGGCGGGCTTCGGCGAGCACCAGCCCCTCGACCCGGCGACGACCGAGGAGGCCTACGCCAGGAACCGCCGCATCGAGCTGAAGCTGACGGAGCGGTAGCGCCGCCCGGCGCGGCACTCCGGCAGACGGCGCGCTCTCAGGCGAGGTCGTCCCGCGGACGGATCAGCCCCTCCTGCGCGACCGAGGCCACGAGGGTCCCGTCGCGGGCGAAGATCAGGCCGCGGGAGAAGCCCCGGGCGCCGGACGAGCTTGGGCTGTCTTGAGCGTAGAGCAGCCAGTCGTCAGCCCGGAAGGGACGATGGAACCACAGCGCATGGTCGAGGCTCGCGGCCTGGATCGAGCGCTCGAACACGGTGCGTCCGTGCGCGATCAGGGCCGAGTCGAGGAGCGTCATGTCGGAGGCGTAGGCGAGGACGCACTGATGGATCGCCGGGTCGTCCGGCAGGCGGCCGGTGGTCCGGATCCAGACGTTGAACTTCGGCTCGCGCGGCTCGCGGGAGAGATAGCGCCCGTACTCGACAGGGCGAAGCTCGATCGGACGCTCGCGCTCGTAGTAGGCGCGCACCGGGTCGGGCATCATCGGCATGACGGTCGCCTTGATCTCGGCCTCGCTCGGCAGCGCCTCGGGACCCGGCACCTCGGGCATGGCGAAGGAATGCTCGAAGCCTGCCTCCTCGGCGTGAAAGGAGACCGACATGGCAAAGATCGGCCGCCCGTGCTGGATCGCGATCACACGCCTTGTCGTGAAGCTGCGTCCGTCACGCAGACGGTCGACCTCGTAGATGATCGGCACCTTGGGATCGCCGCCGAGAAGGAAATAGGCATGGAGCGAGTGCGGCTGGCGGTCCTCGACCGTGCGGCACGCAGCGACGAGGGCCTGCCCGATCACCTGCCCCCCGAACACCCGCTGCCACCCGACCTGGGGGCTCTCGCCGCGGAACAGGTTAATCTCGAGCCGCTCGAGATCGAGGATTTTGAGAAGATCGTCGACGGCGCGGGACATACGGGAGTCCTGGAGTGCGGAAGCGGGCGCATGTGGACGGGAGGGCGTGGCGCCGTCAACCTGCCGCTGCCGTCACGGCCGGACCGGCGGCGCGGGAGAGGGCGACCGCCGGCCGGCGCTGCGCCCGGCGACCGCCCAGTAGACCAGCCCCGACGCCGCCCCGGCGCAGAACAGGACGAGGGTGATGCGCCCCTCGGCCCTGAGCGCCGCGTCGGCGGCGCGCGCCATGCCGGAGCGGACGCGCCCGAGCCAGGGCAGGAGCGCCGTGAGCGCGCCCGAGCCG
This sequence comes from Beijerinckiaceae bacterium, assembly GCA_036389455.1. Classification (GTDB taxonomy): domain Bacteria; phylum Pseudomonadota; class Alphaproteobacteria; order Rhizobiales; family Beijerinckiaceae; genus JAJKJG01. Next base: position 30,745 of record DASVPW010000031.1, on the reverse strand, counting down.
CCAGCGTACCACAGGAGCGAGCGCCGCCCGAGCACCTCGCCGACGACTGCGGCGAACGACGGCGGCGCGATGAGAAGCGCTGAGACACCGGTCGCGAAGGCCGTGAGGAGGACGACCGCGCGCTCGTCCGGCGGCTCGCCGGCCGAGAGGTCGGCAAGGATCGAGCGCAGGGTCGCGGCCCCAAGCGTGCCGGCGAGCTCGCGGGCGGCAGGCTCAAGGCCGACGCCGATGGCGAACGTCAAGGCCCCGAACGGGACCGCGATCGCGAGGCCGAGGACTAGGAGGAGAAGCCGCCCGAGCAGTCTCATGCCGCCGATCTTTCCGCGCTTCGGCGGAAAGGATCAACCCGCGACAGCCGGGGCGGACGGGCGACGAAAAAGGGCCGGGGAAACCCCGGCCCTTTCCCGTTCACGCTTTCCCGTTCACGGAATCAGATTCGTCCTACTCGCCGCACTTGCGGATGCGCTTCGTCACCATGCGGCCGAAGTCGTCTTCCTTCTTCACGATGATGGTGCGGCAGCCGACGTTGCCGGTCTCGTAGACGTCGCGGCGGCGGCGGACCACGACCCGGTCGTCGTCCCAGCCGCGGTCGCGGCGCACCTCGGTGCGCACGGTGCGGTCGCGGTCAAAGCCGCGGTCGGGGCCGGTGCGGAACTCGATGCTCTGCGCCGAGGCCGCGGTCGCGGTAAGGCAGAGGCCGAACGCAAGGGCAAGCTTCTTCATTGTCGATCTCCCGGGAGTATCAGCTTCGTGCAGGCGAAACGCCCCAGCGCCGCGCCTGTTCCGGAGAAACCCGGAAGGCGACCGGAAAAGAGCCTCGGGGCTGGTTTTATGAATAATGGATGAATAACCCTATGGTCTCAACCTCGATTCAGGCCGGAGAATCCGGCTCTTCAGGGAAGTTCTTAAAAACCTTGGCCCGTTGTACGACGCACTGGTAGCTGCGCGGATCGAGCTTTGGAACCCACACAGGACGGCAAGGACCGACGTGCCCGGCCTGGGCGCGGCTATCCCCGGGTTCCGCCGGCGGTCCGGCGAAGCTCCTGGAATTGCGGGTCTTTCCGGCACGGAAGCGGGCAGGCCATGAAACCCGCGGCATGGTTCCACGTTACAATACCGTACGGGCGAAAGACCGTCGCGCGCCCCGGGCGCGGCCGGCGGCTTGCCTCCGGCAAAGCCTGTCGTCCGGCATCGCGAAAGGCGGCTAAGCGTGCGTCGGCCCCTTCTCGGCCTTGTCCTCCTGGCGATTGGCGGCCCGGCGCTCGCGCAGGGGCCGCAGGGCGATGTGCCGAAGAGGGGCGCCGGCCCTCCGGCCTCGTCCGGAGCGGGGCAGTCGAAGTCGTGGGCCGACGAGGTGCGCTCGTCGATCTCGGAGCCGCCTAAGGGAGATGGCAAGACGGGCGGGGATACAAAGCCCGGCGGCGACGCGAAGGCCGGCGGCGGTGGAGGCCAGCCAGGGCCGAAGCGTTAGCCTGAGCTTTCCCAAGGGGTTTTATCCAAGAAAACCCCGCCGCGAAGGCGGCGGGGCGCTCGATCGGGAATCCCGGCGGGAGCCCGCGGGTTCGTCAGCGGACGACCTCGCGGCAGGTCCGGTTGCCCAAAGAATCCTGGACGCAGGTCTGCTCGCGGGTCGCCGGGACGCGCTCCTCGACGACGACGCTGCCGGTCGTGTTCGGGCCGGTGGTCGCGCCGCCGACGACCGCGCCGGCGCCCGCGCCGACGACCGCGCCGACCGGGCCGCCGACGATCGCGCCGGCGACCGCGCCCGTGGTCGCGCCGGCGGCAGCGCCCGAGTCCGTCGCCGAGGCGACGTTCGGAAGGGTGAAGAGGACCGCGACCGCGGCCAGGCCGATGATGCTCGCACGCATGGTGTCGCTCCTTCGAAGGCTGAAAGCCCGTGTCACCGGGAAACGCCAGGGTCCGGGCGGGGTTCCGGGATTTCCAAGCGCCATGGTTTCCAGCCCGTCCGGGTCCGCCTTGCGGCGCCGCGGGGCCGCTGCTACACGGCCTTAACCCGCGGGGCCGGAATTCCAACAAGATCGAGAGCGGTCGAGCTGCCGACTCGGGCCCGGCGGGTCGCGAGGCGTCCATGACCATCCGCTTCCATCGCGGCGATCTCCCGGAGGACTACCGGCCGGGCGCCTCGGTCGCGATCGACACCGAGACGCTCGGCCTCAACCCTCACCGCGACCGCCTGTGCGTGGTCCAGCTCTCGGGCGGGGACGGCACCGCCGACGTTGTCCAGATCCTCAAGGACGGGCCGCACCCGGAGCGGCTCGCACGGCTCCTCGCCGACCCGCAGGTGCTCAAGATCTTCCACTTCGCGCGTTTCGACCTCGCGGTGCTCTACCACCGCCTCGACGTCATGCCGGAGCCGGTCTACTGCACCAAGATCGCCTCGAAGCTGACCCGCACCTACACGGACAAGCACGGCCTCAAGGACCTCGTCCGCGAACTCCTCGGGATCAACCTGCAGAAGGAGCAGCAGTCCTCGGACTGGGGCGCCGACGCCCTCACCCCGGCGCAGCTCGACTACGCCGCCTCCGACGTGCTCCATCTCCACGCCGTCAAGGAGAAGCTCGATGCTTTTCTAGCCCGCGAGGGACGCGCCGAGATCGCCCAGCGCTGCTTCCAATTCCTGCCGACGCGGGCGCGGCTCGACCTCATGGGCTGGCCCGACGCCGACGTCTTCGCGCACAGCTGATCAGGCCTTGGACTAAAGCCGCCCCTCCATGGCGTCCGAGAAGATCCTGAGCGCGCTCGTGCGGGTGAGCGGCACCGGGTTGCCGCCGGCGGTCGGGTCATCCGGGGCCATGGCGGCGATCATCTCGGCCTTGTCGTCGTCGACGCCAAGGCCGTCGAGGGTGTGCGGCACGCCGATCCGACGGCGCAAGTCCAGGACGAAGTCCAGGAAGGCGTCGAAGCTCGCCTCAAGCCCGAGATAAGCCGAAAGCCGCGCGATCTTTTCCTCAACCGCCGGGCGGTTGAAGGCGAGGACGTAGGGCATGAACACCGCGTTCGTCATGCCGTGGTGGGTGTCGTAGAACGCGCCGACCGGATGCGAGAGCGCGTGGATCGCGCCGAGCGCCTTCTGGAACGCCGTCGCCCCCATGACGGCCGCCGCCATCATGTGGGCGCGGGCCTCGATGTCGGACCCGTCCGCGAAGGCGCGGGCGAGGTTTTCCCGGACGAGCCGCATGCCCTCGACCGCGATGCCGTCCGCGAGCGGGTGGTAGGACGCCCCGCAGTAGGCCTCGAGGCAGTGTGCGAAGGCATCCATGCCGGTGCCGGCGGTGATCGCCGGCGGCATGCCGACGGTGAGAGCGGGATCGCAGATCGTCACCTTCGGCATCATCAGGGGATGGAAGATGATCTTCTTCGTGTGCGTCGCCTCGTCGGTGACGACGCCAGCGCGCCCGACCTCCGAGCCCGTGCCGGCGGTGGTCGGCACGGCGACGATGGGGGCGATGCCGGACGGGTCGGCCCGGGTCCACCAGTCGCCCACGTCCTCGAAGTCCCACATCGGCCGCGTCTGCCCGGCCATGAAGGCGATGACTTTTCCGACATCGAGGGCCGAGCCGCCGCCGAAGGCGATCACGCCGTCGTGGCCGCCCTCGCGCAGGGCCTTTAGGCCCGCCTCGACATTCGCCGCGACCGGGTTCGGGCGCACGTCGGAGAAAACGGCGCAAGGCAGGCCCGCCGCCTCAAGCGCCGCCGCCGCGTCCTTCACCATCGCCATCGCGGCAAGCCGCGAGTCGGTGACGAGGAGCGGGCGCTCGATCCCGGCGATTCGCACGGCCTCCGGCAATTCGGCGATGCGCCCCGCTCCGAAGCGGATCGCCGTCGGATAGTTCCAGTTGCCGCGAAGCTGCATGATGTTTCTACCCCTTTCGCCATCACTCCCACTGTCGTCCCCGGCGGCGAGAAGCGCCGGGAAGGGGACCACACCCCCGGCAGGCTTGAGCCCCTCCCGATGCGCTACGCGCGTTGCCAGGGAATGACAGCGGTTATAGCCCCGCTGTAACGGCTTCCTCGACGATGTCGAGGGCCCGCATCATCTCGGCGTCGGTCACGGTGAGTGGCGGCGTAAGCGTCAGGACGTTGCCCATGGTGGTCTTGAACGAGAGGCCGCGGTCGAGGGCGCGATAGAGCACCGCTTCGGCGAGGCCGTCGTCGGGTTCTTTCGTCTCGCGGTCGCGGACGAGCTCGATGCCGAGCACGAGCCCGCGTCCGCGTACGTCGCCGACGGCGGGCAGGCGCTCCTTCATGTCGTGCATGCGCGCGAGCGCGGCGGCGCCGACCCGGGCCCCGTTATCCACCAGACCCTCGTCCTCGATGATCTGGATGGTGGTCAGCGCGGCTCGCGTCGTGACCGGGTTCTTCTCGTGGGTGTAGTGGCCGAAAGCCCAGGCGCCGGCGACGTCGAGGTCCGGTCGCGCGATCACCGTCGCGATCGGCAGGATGCCACCGCCGAGCGCCTTGCCGAGGACGAGAATGTCCGGGATGACGCCGTCGTGCTGGCACGCGAACATCTTGCCGGTCTTGCCGAGGCCGGTCGGAATCTCGTCGAAGATGAGGAGCGCGCCGTGTCGGTCGCAAATGTCTCGGACCCGCGCCCAGAAGCCTAGCGGCGCGACATAAGGGACTGCGCGTGTCGGCTCAGCGACGAGGGCCGCGACGTCGGGGTCGCGCGACAGCACGTAGTCGATCATGCGGGCGCAGGCGTCGGCGCTCGCCTCGGCCGTGTCGTGGCCATAAGCGCAGCGGTAGCCCCCGAAGGGCGCGACGTGGAGCGCGCCGGCGACGAGGGGCGCGGCCGGCCCCGAGCGGAACAGCATCTCGCCCGACAGTGCCGCTGCGCCCGTGCCGGCGCCGTGGAAGGCGTCCCAGAACGACAGGGTCTTGAAGCGCCCGGTCGCGGCGCGGGCGATCTTGACCGCGACCTCGACGGCGTCCGAGCCGCCGGTGGTGAACAGCACCTTCCCGAGGTCGCCCGGAGCGATGGCGGCGAGCTTCTCGGCGAGCTCCACCGCCGGCTCGCAGGCGTAGCGCCGCGGCGCGAACGGCAGGGCGTCCATCTGCGCCGCGATCGCCGCCTTCAGCCGCGGGTGGCCATAGCCGACGTGGTGGACGTTGTTGCCGTGGAAATCCATGTACCGGCGACCGGCCGTGTCCTCGATCCAGATACCCTCGGCCTTGGCAACGGCATTGAGGCAGGGAGTCGAGACCGACTGGTGCAGGAATGCCCTCGCGTCCCGATCGAGGAGGGCGCGCGTCGCCGGATCGAGCGAGCGCGCCTGCCATGCGGCGCGAAGGTCCGTGAGATTGGTGTCGCCCTCGGATTGGGCGACGGAGCGCGAGGCGAGGTCCACGCCTACCGCCTCCGCCAAGCCTGGAGGCGGTCGAAGACAAGGCGGGTGAGGATGATGTGGATGATGCGGGCAGCGATGGCGGTCGCCATGACGACGGTCGCCATGGCGGCGGCGGCCGCGACGGTGCCGGACTCGTCCATGTGCACGATCGCGATCGAGGCGAGCTTGGTGTTGGCGCCGTACAAGAAGATCACCGACGAGACGGTCGTGAGCGCGTTGACGAACATATAGACGGCGATGTCGAGGATCGCCGGCATGCAGATCGGCACCGTGACGCGGGAGAAGGTGCGCCAGAACGGCACCTTGAGGGAGGCCGACACCGCTTCGAATTCGGCGTCGATCTGCTTCAGCGCCGTCGTCGCCGTGATGTGCGCGACGGTGTAGAAATGTGCGACGGTGTTGACGACGAGCACGGCAAGCGTGCCGTAGAAGACGTTGAGCGGGTTCCAGGGCGCGTTGAAGAAGAACACGTAGCCGAGGCCGAGCACGAGTCCCGGCACCGCCATCGGCAGCATGGCAAGGAACTGGGCGAAGGCTCGGCCAACTGGGAAAATCTTCAGCTTCTCGATGAGGTAGGCGCCCGTGAAGACGACCGCCGTGCCAATCATGGCGGCGAGCGCCGCCATCTCGAGGGAGTTGAAATAGGAGCCCCAGCCGGTCGGCTCGGCGTTCTCGAAGATATAGTTCCTGAGCGTCAGCGTCAGGTTGTAAGGCCAGTAGGTGATGAAGGAGGCCCACACGGCCATGCCGTAGGTTGCGACGATGAGTCCGCCGACGACCGCCGCGTAGGCGAGGAAGGCGAGATCGCGCGCCCGGGCGGGCCCCGGCTCGTAGGGCACGGCGCGGGACGACAGGAGCGCCACCTGCTTCCTCTGCACGAGACGGTCGACCGCGAAGGCGAGCACGGCTGGGACGAGGAGGATCATGCCGACGACCGCGCCCATCGGGAAGTTCTGCTGGCCGACCACCTGCTTGTAGGCGTCCGTCGCGAGCACGTTGAACTGCCCACCGATGACCTTCGGAATGCCGAAGTCGGTGATGACCAGGGTGAAGACCACGAAGGCCGCGCTGATGAGGCCGTAGCGGGCGCCCGGCAGGGTGATGGTCCGGAACACCCGGGCCGGCTTCGTGCCGAGTGCCGCCGCCGCCTCGTAGAGCCGCCCGTCGGCGAGGGAGAGCGCGGTAACGAGAATCAGGAGCGCGTGCGGGAAACAGTACAGCACCTCGGCGATCACGATGCCGATCGGGCCGTAGACCGAGGCCCCCATGAGGGCCCATTTGAGGAAGCCCTGGTTGCCGAAAATGTAGAGGAGCGAGAGCGCCGACAGGAGCGACGGCGCGAAGATCGGCAGCAGCGCCGCGGCGTAGAACAGGCCCTTCGCCGGCATGAGGGTGCGGGTCAGCGCATAGGCGTAGGCGAAGGCGAGCGGCACGACGATGACGGTCGTGAGCGCCGCGACCGCGACGCTGTTGATGAGCGAGGCGAAGAGCGTCGGGGTCGAGAAGTAGATCGCGAAGTTGCGCAGGCCCACGAAGCCGCCGTTCGAATCCTGGACGCTCTTCGAGAGCAGGACCCACAGCGGCAGGGCGATGATGACGATCAGGACAAGGCCGAGAAACCCGATCAGGACCGTCGCGACCTGCCGCTCGCCGATCCGCGGCGGCAGGCGCGCCTCGGCCTGCGGCACGGTGCGGAGCGCGACCTCGGACATGGGCTCAGGCCTGCTGGCCCGGCGCGCCGGGCGGCGGCGCGAAGACGCGCAACGCCTCGGGCGGCAGCGCGATCAGGAGGCGGCGCCCTTCCGCGACCTCGAGGTCGCGCATGAGGTTCGCCGAGAAGTCGGCGACGAGGGGACCGGCGGTCTCGATCTCGGGCCTGAGGCGCGCCCGGCAGAAGGGGCCGAGGAACTCGACGTCCTCGACCTCGACCCGCACGGCGTTGAGGTCCCCCGGCATCACGCCGCGCACGCGGATTTCCTCAGGCCTCAAACCCAACCGCACGGGAGTGCCAGGGGGAAGGCCGCGGTCGTCGCGGCAGACGAGGTCGAGAGCGCCGGTGCGTAGCGCCTTCGGGCCGGCGACGACCGCGTCCAGAAAGCTCATGGCGCCGACGAAATCGGCCACGAAGGCGCTTGCCGGCGCGCGGTAGATCTCGGCCGGCGTGCCGACCTGCTCGATGACGCCGTGGTTCATGACCACGATGCGGTCCGCCATGGCGAGCGCCTCCTCCTGGTCGTGCGTCACCATCACCGTTGTGACGCCGAGGCGCTTCTGCAGGGCGCGGATTTCCTCGCGCAGGCGCACCCGCACCTTGGCGTCCAGCGCCGAGAGCGGCTCGTCGAGGAGGAGGAGGTTCGGCGACGTCGCGAGCGCCCGGGCGAGCGCCACCCGCTGCTGCTGCCCGCCGGAGAGCTGCACGGGGTACTTCCTGTGCTGCTCGGGAAGGCCGACGAGGGCGAGGAGCTCGTCGACGCGCCGCCTGATCTCGGCCGCCCCTTTCCGGCGGTTGACGAGGCCGTAGCCGACGTTCTGCGCCACCGACAGGTTCGGGAAGAGGGCGTAGGACTGGAACACGATACCGAAGTCGCGGGCGGCCGGCGGCGCCCGCGACACGTCGCGCCCGGCGATCTCGATCCGGCCCTCCTCCTGCCGGTCGAGGCCGGCGATGGCGCGCAGAAGCGTGGTCTTGCCGCAGCCGGACGGCCCGAGGAAGCACACGAACTCCCCGCGCCGCACCTCGAGGTCGATATCCTTCAACGCCGTGAAGGCGCCGAAGCGCTTCGACAGGCCCTCGATGCGGAGAAAAGGAGGCTCGGACATTCGGGACGGCAGTACACGCCGGCCCGGGGCTGGAGGCAAGGTCTCTTTTGACGCCGTCGCTGCCGCTTCCGTTCACCCAGGCCAGGGCAGAGAGTAGGTGCGCACGTTGGTGAAGCTCTTCATCGCCTCGGCCACGCCCTCCTTGTAGCCGAGGCCTGAGTCCTTGATGCCGCCGAAGGGCGACATCTCGATTCGGTAGCCCGGCACTTCCCAGACGTTCACGGTGCCCACCTCGAGTTCGCTCACGAACCGCGTGATGTAGCCAAGGCGGTCGGTGCAGACGCCGGACGAAAGGCCGTAGGCGGTCGAGTTCGAGATACGAATGACGCTGTCGATGTCGTCCGGGCAGCGGATGATAGGGATCACGGGCCCGAAGGTTTCTTCCCGCACGAGCTCGCAGTCGTGCGGCACGCGGTCGACGACGGTCGGCGGGAACAGCGCGCCTTCGCGGCGGGGGCCGTGGAGGAGCGTCGCCCCCTTCGCCACCGCGTCATTGACGCGGGCCTCGAACAGCGCAGCGGAGCGCTCGTTGATGACCGTGCCGACGTCGGTCGCCAGGTCCATGGGATCGCCGGCCTTGAGCTTGCGCGCCTTCTCGACGACCTTCTCGGAGAAGGCGTCTGCGACGCTTTCGACCACGAGGATACGCTTCACTGCGGTGCAGCGCTGGCCCGAGTTCTTCGTGGCGCCCTGGACCGCGAGCTCCGCGGCACGGTCGAGGTCGGCATCCTCCATGACGATGAGCGGGTCGTTGCCGCCGAGCTCGAGCACGAGGCGCTTGTAGCCCGCCGTCGCCGCGATGTGCTTGCCGACCCGGACCGAGCCCGTGAAGGTGACGAGGTCCGCGTCCGGGTCCGTGATCATGGCATCGCCCATGGTCGAGGGGTTGCCGGTGACGACGGACAGCATCTCGGGCGGCAGCCCCGCCTCGTAGAGCACGTCGGCAAGCGCGAGCGCCGTCAGCGGCGTGAGCTCGGTCGGCTTCAGCACCACGCGGTTGTTGGTGGCGATGGCGGGAGCGAGCTTGTGGCTCACCATGTTGAGCGGGTGGTTGAACGGCGTGATGGCCGAGATGACGCCGAGCAGCGGCAGCCGCGTGGTGTAGATTTTCCGCTGCTTGCCGTTCGGGCTGATGTCGCACGAAAAAATCTCGCCGTCGTCCTTGATCGTCAGCTGCGCCGCGAAGGACCACACATCGTAGGCACGGCTTGCTTCATATAAGGAATCCTTCCAGCATAGGCCCGACTCGGCCGTGATGAGACGGGCGAAGTCTTCCTTCCGGTCCCGCAGGGTCTCGGCGGTCTTCTGGAGGATTTGCTGGCGCTCGTAGCGCGTGAGCTTGGGCTGGAAGGCCTTGGCCTTAGCAAAGGCCTCGCGGACGTGCTCGGGCCGCGCCGCCGGCACGGTGCCGACGACCTCGTTGGTGTAGGGGTTGAATACCTCCACCACCTGATCGGCTTCGACGGACTTGCCCGCGATGCGCATGGCCTCGCGGCGGACCGGCGGCTTCACGGCGATGTTCATGGCTGCTGCACCAGGTTCAGGGCGACGTCGAAGACATCGAAGTTCCGAAGCGTCCGCCCGGCCGGCACGTCCACCTTGCGGTTCGCGATCATCGGCACGGTCTCCTCGGTAAGGCCGCCGTGCGAACGCAGAGGCTCAGTGAGCCCGGACAGGTCGTGCCGCTCGGGTGCGGTGCCCAGCACCTTGTGACGGGTCGAGACTACGACGATGTCGCCGATGCGGTCAGGCGACAGCTCGAAGCGGCGGCAAGCTTCTTCCCGGTCGATCGCGACCTCGACGCCATCGAGGGCCGCAAGCTTCACGATCGTCGCGGCGCGGTCCGCACCGTCGGGAAGGTACACGGTCGCGAAGGAGCCGAGGGCCCCGTGGTGGACCACGTAAGGGTCAGTGATCGGCAGGATGACGCGGGTCTTGTCCTTGCCGAGCCAGCCATCGAAAAGCTCCTGCAGGTAGAGCACGTCGGGGGAGCCATCCGCGAGGTGCTTGTCGTTCATGCCGTGGTCGGCAGTCAGCACCAGCACACAGCCGAGCCCGTCGAGTTCGCCCACATAGCGGTCCACCATGGCATAGAAGCTGTTCGCCATCTCGGAGCCCGGCGCCGCCTTGTGCTGCACGTAGTCCGTGGTCGAGAGATACATCACGTCCGGCCGGAAGCCCTTTAAAAGTTTCACTCCGGCCGCAAAGACGAACTCGGAGAGCTCGGCCGAGTAGACGTCGGGCAGGGGCATGCCGACGAAGTCGAGCACATCGGCGATGCCATTCTCCGCGCGCGTTGCCTTGTCGGCCTTCTCGGACGAGAACGCGACGGCGCGGCCGCTTGCCATGTCGAGACCATGGCCGAGGAGCGTGCGCAGCTTGTCCTTCGCGGTCACGACCGCGACCTTGGCGCCGGCGTCGTGGAAGGCTTTCGGGATGGTGCCAGCGCGCATGAAACGCGCATCGTTCATCATCACCTCTTGTCCGGAGGCGGGATCATAAAAGAAATTGCCGGCGATACCGTGCACGGCGGGCGGCCGGCCGGTGATGATCGAGATATTGTTCGGGTTGGTGAAGCTCGGGACGACCGAGCGCGCGAGAAGATTTGCGCCTTCGCGCATGATCCGGTCGAGGTTCGGGGCGAGCCCCGCCTCGATCGCGCGCTCGATGTAGCCGGGCTCCGAGCCATCGAGGCAGACGACGACGGTCGGCGCCTGCGGGAAGCGGTAGCGGCGCCCGTTCGCCTCGACGGTCGCGCCGATCCTGCTCTGAACGTTCATGGCCGGCTCCTTCAGGCCGCCTTCGCGGGCGCGAGGTCGACCTCCATCTCGGCAAGCGTCTCGCGCACGGCGTCGAGGGCCCCGCGCATGTCCTGCGGATAGAGCCGGCCGATGCAGCCGATGCGGAACGAGTCGGCGACGGTGAGCTTGCCCGGATAGATCACGTAGCCGCGCTCCTTCAGGCCGTCGTAGAAGCGTTGGAAGACGAAGCTCGGGTGGCGGGGCATGTGGAAGGTGACGATGATCGGCGCCTGCAGCGCCGACGGCAGCAGGGTCTCGAAGCCCAGCACCCGCATGCCGTCGACGAGCACGCGGCAGTTCTCGCCGTAACGCCCTCCCCGCCCCTCGACCCCGCCCTCGGCAAAGAACTCCTCCAGCGCCTTGTGGAAGGCGACGATGACGTGGATCGGCGGGGTGAAGCGGTACTGACCGGTCTTCTCGATGGCGCGGTGCTGGTCGAAGAGATCGAGCACGAGCGTCGTGGCGTTGCCTTCCGTCTCGGCGAGGGCTTCCTTGCGGGCGAGCACGAAGCCGAGCCCCGGCACGCCCTCGATGCACTTGTTGGACGACGCCGCGACCGCGTCGAACCGCACCTCGCGGGCATCGAGCGGCAGCGCCCCGAAGGCGCTCATGGCGTCGACCAGGAGGCGCCTGCCGTGGCGGGCCGTGATCTCCGCAATTTTTTCGATCGGATTGCGGATGCCGCTCGTGGTTTCGCAGTAGACGGCGAAGACGTGGGTGATACCCTTCTGGCGCTTGAGGATGCGTTCGATCTCAGCAAGATCCGGCGGCGTGTCCTCCGCCGTCTCGTGCACCACGGTCTTCCGGCCGGCGATGTCAAGGATGCGCTTGGCGCGCTGGCCATAGGCGCCGTTGACCAGCACAAGGACCTTGCCGGTCTGTGGCACGAAGGTCGTCAGCATGGCCTCGACCGCGAAGGTGCCCGAGCCCTGCATCGGCACGGTCACATAAGAGTCCTCGCCGTGGATGACGCGCGGCAGGCCGTCGAGCACCGCCCTGTTGAGGCCGATGAAGGTGGCGTCCCGCGAGCCCCAGTCGTGCACCATGACTTCCTTGACGGACTTCGCCGTGGTCAGCGGGCCGGGGGTCAGGAGGAGCGGGTCGCCGGTCTCGGAGGCGGCGCGGATCACGGGCATGGCAGCCCTCGAAGGTTCGTTGATGCTCGGCAACCTAGCTCTCCCTTGCGTTGCGGTCGAATCACGGCAATCGGATCAGGACGACGCCGGCGATGATCAGCACCGCGGCGATGACGCGGGCCGGCAGGAGCGGCTCCTTCAAGAACACCACCGCGATCAGCGAGGCCCACAGTACGCTCGTCTCGCGCAGCGCCGCGACAAGCGCGATCGGTGCGACCGTCATGGCCCAGATCGCGATCCAGTAGGCCGCAAGCGACATCGCGCCGCCGACAAGGCCCCGGCCGAGGAACTGCCGCATCGGTGCCATCCCCGAGAGCCCGCGCAGCCACAAGGCGACGAGCACGAGCGGAATGCCGTCGATCACGAATAGCGCCGCCGAATAGGCGTGCGGGTCGCCGGCAATGCGGGCGCCGATGCCGTCCACGAGGGTGTAGGCGCAGACGATTCCCGCGGTCAAAAGCGCGAAGCCGACCGCCACCGGATCGAAGGCCGCCTGCCGGCGCCTCCCTAAGAAAGCGATCAGGATGATGCCGCAGCCGAGCACGGCGATCCCGAACGCGGCTTTGAGGCCGATCGGCTCGTGCAGCACGCCGACCGAGATCGCCGCCGTCATGAGCGGCGCGCCGCCCCGGGCGATGGGATAGATCTGGCCCATGTCGGCCCGGCGGTAGGCCTCGGTGAGGGCGAAGTAGTAGCCGAGATGGATTACGACGGAGGCGATGAGCCAAGGGAAGGCTTCGATGCGCGGAAAGCCGAAGGCCATGAGCAGCGGCACGCCCGCGAGTCCGCCCGCGCCCGTGATCAGGGTCATGGCCAGGAATGGCTCGAGCTTCACCTTGAGGAAGGAGTTCCACCCCGCATGCAGGGCCGCCGCCGCGAGCACCGCGAGGAAAACGCCGGGCGACATGGCGGTGGGGGAGTCCATCCGCGACGGTCTATCCGAGGCGGCCACAAAATACCACAAAAAACCACATCAACCGCGAGGCGGAGCGACGATGGTCGAAAGGCCGCGTCGCTCGAGCGACTCCGCCATCATGACGGGCGGCGCGCGGTCGACGATGAGGGCGGCGGCACGTTCAGCCTCGGCGATGCGGATCGGGGTCAGGCGCCCGAACTTGGTATGGTCGACGAGAATGTAGGCGCGGCCCGCCGCGAGCAGCATGCGCGAACGCTGCTCGGCGGCCGCGCGCACATAGTCGGTGATCTCGCCGCCGTGCGACAGGCCGCCGGCCCCCACGAAGGCCACGTCGACGCGGAAGCGGTCGAGGGCCGCGATCACGTCGACCCCGACGGCCGCCTCCTCGGTCGCGTCGATCTCGCCGCCAAGCATGTGCACGCGAGTGCCGGCGACGCGGCACAAGAGCTGAGCGTTGGCGAGGCCGTTGGTGCAGACCGTGAGATTGCGCTTCGCCGACAGTGCGCGCGCGACTTCGAGGATGGTCGTCCCTGAATCGAGCAGCACCACCATGCCGTCCTCGACGAGGGCCGCCGCCGCCCGCCCGATCGCGGCCTTGCCTTCGATGTTCTCTTGCGAGCGCTCGTCGAAGCCCGCCTCCACGGCCTCGCGTCGCGCCGCGCCGCCATGGACCACGTCGACCCGCCCGCGGTCGGCGAGCGCCTTGAGGTCGCGGCGGATGGTCTCCCGGGAGACCCCGAACCGCCGCGCCAATTCCTCGACGCTGACCGTACCGGTCCTGGCGATGCGCTTGAGGATCTCGTCGTGGCGGCGGGCGGCGATCGGGCGGGCCATGCGCTCACTGTGCGAAGCGCGCCTGCTCATGGCAAGCGCCTCCCTGAGGTGCGAACCCCGGGCGTGACCCGGAAGATGAGGAGCTTGGGAGAATGCTGAGAAATTGCGCGAGCCGCGAAGTCCGTTTACGACATCTCAAGCGTCCGCAACGGACCGGGGGCAATCGTGACGACAGAGCCGGCAATCCGCTTGCAGAGCGCGGAGCACGCGCGCCGCTTCGTCGAGGAGGGCGGACATCCCCACGTCAAAGTCGGCGTGACGGACGTCGACGGCATCCTGCGCGGCAAGTACCTCGCCAGGGAAAAGTTCTTCTCGGCCTTGGAGAAGGGCTTCGGGTTCTGCGACGTGATCGTCGGCTGGGACTCGAACGACCAGCTCTACGACAACGTCGCCTACACGGGCTGGCACACGGCCTACCCGGACGCGCCCGTGCGCATCCTGCCCGAGACCGGCCGCGTCATGCCGTTCGAGAACGGCACGCCGTTCTTCCTGTGCGAGCTCGCCGAGGAGGCGGAAAAGATCTGCCCGCGCGGGCTGCTCCGGCGGGTCATCGCCAAGGCCGCCGACATGGGCTTCTCGGCCTTGGGCGCCGTCGAGTACGAGTTCTTCCTCTTCGAGGAGACGCCGGAGTCGGTGCGGGAGAAGGGCTACCGCGACTTGAAGCCCATGACGCCGGGCTTCTTCGGCTACTCGGTGCTGCGCTCGTCCGTTCATGCCGAGTTCTACCGCGATCTCCTCGACACCTGCCGGGCCATGGACATGGCGATCGAGGGCCTGCACACCGAGACCGGCCCCGGCGTGCTGGAGGCCGCAATCGGCGTCGACGAGGCGCTCCGCGCCGCCGACAAGGCCGTGCTGTTCAAGACCTTCACCAAGGTCGTGGCCCAGCGCCGCGGGCTGATGGCGACTTTCATGGCGAAGTGGTCGCGGGACTGGCCGGGCCAGAGCGGCCATATCCACCTCTCGCTCAAGGACCGGGACGGAAAGCCCGTCTTCCACGATCCATCCGCCGAGCGTGGGATGAGCCGAGCGATGCGCCACTTCATCGGCGGCCAGCAGAAGCTCATGCCCGAGCTCCTCGCCATGGTGGCCTCGACGGTGAACTCCTATTCGAGGCTCATCCCCGGCTTCTGGGCTCCGACCTCGGCAACCTGGGGCGTCGAGAACCGCACAACGGCGCTCCGCGCCATCCCGGGCAGCCCCTCGGCGCAGCGGGTCGAGTACCGCATCGCCGCCGCCGACGCGAACCCCTACGTCGCCATGGCCGCCGCGCTCGCGAGCGGCCTGTGGGGCATCGAGAACGCGATCGAGCCGCAAGCGCCCGTGGCTGGCAACGCCTACGAGGCGCCGCCTCCCCCTGGCCTCGATCTGCCCCGCACCCTGTGGGAAGCGGCGCAGCGGCTGAAAGCCTCCGACACCGCCCGTGCCTTATTCGGGAATGAGTTCGTCGACCACTTCGCCGCGACTCGCGAGTGGGAGGAGCGCGAGTTCCGCAAGCACATCACCGATTGGGAGCTCGCCCGCTACTTCGAGATCATTTGAAGGTTTTTGGGACATGACGAGTGCCATGCGGGCGGCAGAGGGCCGCACCGAGGTTCAGCGGACGGTCACGCCGGTCGACGGCTCGGTCTACGTTGAGCGCCCGCTCTCAGGTCCCGACGAGATCGCCCGGGCGGCCGGGCGGGCGCAGGCCGCGCAAGCCGAATGGCGCCGGCGGAGCGTCGAGGAGCGCGCGGCGCTTATGAGCGCCTTCGTCGACGCCTTCGTGGCCGGGCGCGAAAAGATCGCCCAGGAGATCACCTGGCAGATGGGGCGGCCGGTCCGCTACACGCCGGGCGAGGTGCGCGGGTTCGAGGAGCGAGCGCGCCACATGATCGCGACCGCGCCGCAGGCCCTCGCCGACATCGCGCCCGCGCCGAAGCCGGGCTTCCGCCGTTTCATCCGGCGCGACCCGGTCGGAGTCGTGCTCGTGATCGCGCCTTGGAACTATCCCTATCTGACAGCCGTCAACGCGGTCGTGCCGGCGCTCATGGCCGGCAACGCGGTCCTCCTGAAGCACTCGCACCAGACGCCGCTCTGCGCCGAGCGGATGGCGGAGGCCGCACAAGCGGCGGGCTTGGCCGACGGCCTGCTCCAGGCCGTGCACATGTCGCAGGCGACGACGGCAGAGGCGATCCGCCGCCTCGGCGTCGACCACGTCGCCTTCACGGGCTCGGTGTCGGGGGGCGCGGCGGTCGAGGCGGCGGCGGCCGGCCGCTTCATCGGCGTCGGCCTCGAGCTCGGCGGCAAGGATCCGGCCTACGTCCGCCCCGACGCCGACCTCGCCTTCGCGGTCGAGAACCTCGTGGACGGCGCGTTCTTCAACTCCGGCCAGTCCTGCTGCGGCATCGAGCGCATCTATGTCCACGAGCGCCTCTACGACGATTTTCTGGACCGCGCGGCCACGCTCACCCGCGCCTATGTCCTCGGCGACCCGACCGACCCGGCGACGACCCTCGGCCCGATGGTGCGGACCTCTGCGGCCGAGTTCGTCCGCGGCCAGGTCGCGGAGGCAACCGCCCGGGGCGCTCGCGCGCTGATCGACGAGGCGGCTTTCGAGCGGAGCCGCCCGGGCACGCCGTACCTCGCGCCGCAGATCCTCGCGGGCGTCGACCATTCCATGCGGGTGATGCGCGAGGAGACGTTCGGGCCAGTCGTCGGGGTCATGAAGGTGTCGTCGGACGCGGAAGCGATTCGGCTCATGAACGACAGCGAATACGGCCTCACCGCCTCGATCTGGACGACTGACCCGGAGGCCGCGACGGCGATCGGCGGCGAGCTCGCCACCGGCACCGTGTTCATGAACCGCTGCGACTACCTCGACCCGGCCCTCGCCTGGACCGGCGTCAAGAACAGCGGCCGCGGCGCAACCCTCTCGGTTATGGGCTACGAGTACCTGACGCGGCCGAAATCCTTTCATCTGCGGGTGGAGACGGGGGAATAATCACTCTCCCAAGGGAGAGGCCGAGCGACGCCGAAGGCGGCGTGCGAGGGATTACGCTCTCCGCATAGGCCCGAAACCACTCACCCGTTCGGCCGAGTCGGCCTGCCTCGGGAGAGGCGGGTCACAGCGACTTCAACAGGTTGTCGGCGCCCGAGACGTCGGCCTTGCCCGGGGCGTCCTCGAGGTTGATCGAGCGCACGACGCCGTCCTCGACCACCATGGAGTAGCGTTGCGAGCGGGTGCCGAGGCCGAAACCCGAGCCGTCCATGGTGAGGCCGAGCGCCTTGGCGAAGTCGCCGTTGCCGTCCGAGATGAACTCGATCTGACCCTCGCCGGCGCCGCTCGCCTTCGCCCAGGCGTCGATCACGAAGACATCGTTCACGGCCGTCACCACGATGGCATCGACGCCCTTCGCCCTGATGGCGGAAGCGTTCTGCACGTAGCCCGGCAGGTGGTTGCGATGGCAGGTCGGAGTGAAGGCGCCGGGCACCGCCACGAGCACCACTTTCCGGCCTTTGAACACGTCGTCGGTGGTCTTCGGTTTCGGGCCCTCCGGGGTCATGACCCGGAAGGTCGTCTGGGGCAGGGGATCGCCGACCTGGATCGTCATGCTCGTCTCCGCGGGTGAGTGAGATAAGGTGAGTTAACGTGGCAATGAAGCGATGTCGAGGCTCGCCGCCGTCTCGACGGCGCGCTCGCCCGAGACGAGGGTGAAGCGCAGACCGAGAGGACCCGCCGCGCTGCGGGGCCGCTCGAAGATCTCGACCAAGAATTGCCCGGTCTCCTTCCCGGCGCCCGGAAGAGCCCGCATCGGCCCGGCTCCGAGATACCAGCCGTCGGGCCCCTCGACGAACAGGTCGGCGCCCGGCGGCGCCGCGACCTCGACCGCAAGCGCCGGCTTGCCGCCCGCGGTCGCCGGCGCGACGGCGAGCACCGAGAGGTCGCCGGGCGCCCCGAGCGGCTGCGGCTTCGGCACCCGGGCGAGGGCCTCGCTGATCGCGGGCCGGAGTGCGCCCCCGCCCGGCTCGAGGTCGAGGGCGAGCCGCGCCTGGGCCGGGATGCAGATGTCCTTGCAGACCCCGTAATCGAGCCTGAGCGACAGCCGCACTGGCTTGCCGCTCTCCTTGGGAATCACCCGGACCGGCAGCAGCACGTGGTCCTTGTAGCCGTAGGACACGCCGCCCGCGTCTTCGAGCCGCTGCGGCGCCGGCCATAGCACCTCGGCCCCGGCAAGGTTGTCCGAGCCGGCCCAGTCGAAGGCGGGCGGCAACCCGGATTCGCCCGGTGTGCGCCAGTAGGTCTTGAAGCCGGTGTCGAGGACGATCTCGATCCCGGCAAGACGCGCCCCACCGTCCATGAGCCGCACCCGCGAATGATGGCCCTGGATCCAAGGCGAAGCCCCTCCCGCCGCGACGGAACCCGGAATAAGGACGGCGAGAAGAGCCAGGAACAGGAAGGCGGCAGGCCCGCGGAGCGGAATCGTCATGGAACCAGGGCCCGATCTTTCGGCTTCATCCTAGGTCGGCAGGGTGCCGGCGGACCATCCACGATCCCGTGAAGCCGAGGGAGGCTCGGCTGGATAAGGGTGGACAACGATCCTTCTCAGCGTAGCATGGAGCCATGCCTCTCGCCCGGAACAAGGACACGGCCGGCCCCGGCTATCTCGACGGGCAGCTTCTCGTCGCCATGCCCGGCATGGGCGACGAGCGCTTCTCGCGCACCGTCATCTATGTCTGCGCCCACTCCCCGGAGGGGGCAATGGGGATCGTGGTGAACAAGCCGGCGGCCGACCTCAGCATGCCGGACCTCCTCGTCCAGCTCGAGATCATCCCCGAAGCCGAGCTGATCCGCCTGCCGAACCGGGTCGGGCGCATGCAGGTGCTGATGGGTGGCCCGGTCGAGACGAGCCGCGGCTTCGTGCTCCACTCCCCGGATTTCTTCATCGACCAGTCGACGCTGCCGATCGACGAGGGCGTGTGCCTGACCGCGACCGTCGACATCCTACGGGCGATCGCCAGGGGCGAGGGCCCGCAGAGCGCCGTGCTGGCGCTCGGCTATGCCGGATGGTCTGCGGGTCAGCTCGAGAGCGAGATCCAGGCGAACGGCTGGCTCAACTGCCCGGCCGATCCCGAGCTCATCTTCCACTCCGCCCTCGAGCTCAAATACGAGCTGGCGCTGCGCAAGCTCGGGGTCGATCCGGCGATGCTGTCCATGGACGCCGGCCACGCCTGAGGCCGCAAGCGCCACGGCTGATGAAAGGGCAAATTGCCGCCCGATTCCTGCCGGAACGCTTGCCTCCAACCCCGGTTTAACCCTCGGCGATAGGTGGAGTGCGATGCCGAGACGTGTCCGAGTCCTTCCGCTCGCTTTCCTCGCGGCGGCCTTGTCCGGCTCGGCGCTCGCGCAGGATTCGGCGCGGGGCGCCGGGCCGGAGGAGCGTGGCGTCTCTCGCTCCTGGGCCGACGAGGTCAGGTCCGCGATCGGCAGCGGCCGGAACGGCAAGGGTGCCGGGCAGGGCGCCAACGAGGCGCCGGTCCGCTCCGACATGCAGACCGGCAGCACCGGAAGGGGCGCCGCGCCAGGGAAGCCGGAGAAGCGGTAGCTATGCCGCCTCCGGCGCCGCCCCCACGAGCTGGCGGGCCTGGAGCGCCGACATGGGCTCGCCGAAGGCATAGCCCTGCGCGTACTCGCAGCCGATCTGGTAGAGCTCGATCGCGTCCGACTCGGTCTCGGCCCCCTCGGCCACGACCTCCATGCCGAGCTCGTGCGCCATCTTGACGATCGAGCGCAGGAGCACCGAACGGTGCCCGTTCTGGGCCGGACGCACGAAGGACTGATCGATCTTGATGGTGTCGAACGGGAAGCGCTGGAGATACGACAGGGCCGAATAGCCGGTGCCGAAGTCGTCGAGCGAGAGGCCCGCGCCGAGATGGCGGATGCGTTGCAGCATCTGCGCCGCGTATTCCGGGTTCTCCATGACGAGGCTCTCGGTCAGCTCGAGCTTGAGCGAGCCCGGGTGCACGCCGGTGCGGGCCAAGACCGTCTTTACGTCGTGCAGGAGGTCGTGGCGAAGCAACTGGCGGCTCGACACGTTGACGCTCGCGAAGATCGGCGGCTCGACCTCGAGCGCCCGCTGCCAGGCCGCGAGCTCGCGCCCCGTACGCTCCAACGCGAACACGCCGAGGTTGACGATGAGCCCCGTCTCCTCGGCGATCGGGATGAAGGTCGAGGGGGACAGGCGCCCGAGCCGCGGGTGGTCCCAGCGCAAGAGGGCCTCGAAGCCTGCGATGGTGCGGTCCTCGAGCCGCACGATCGGCTGGAACAGGACCTTGATCTCGCCCCGGTCGATGGCCCGGCGCAGGTCGCTCTCCAGGGTGAGCCGGTCGCTGGTCTCGGCCCGCATGGTCGGGCGGAACGCCTCGATGCGGTCGCCGCCGTGGCGCTTGGCGTGCACCATGGCGATCTCGGCGTTCTTGAGCACCTCCTCGCGCCGCGCCGTCGACTGCCGGTCATAGAGCACGAGCCCGACCGAGCAGGTCAGGAAGATCTCGCGCTCCTGGAAGGTGATCGGCGTCGTCGTGGCGCGCCGGATCATGTCGGCGAAGGCGACGATCCGGTCGGGATCGCGCTCCGACAGGAGGATGATGGCGAACTCGTCGCCGGAGACCCGAGCCAGCGTGTCCTGCGGCTTCAGGAGCCGCCCGAGGCGGCGGGAGAGGGTCAAGAGGATCGAATCGCCCGCCGACAAGCCGACCGAGTCGTTCACCTGCTTGAAGCGGTCGATGTCGACGACGAGGACGGTTGGGCGGATGGCCTCGTCCTGGGCCGAGAGCGTCAGCGCGGCGTCGAGCCGGTCGTTGAACAGTTCCCGGTTCGGGAGCCCAGTGAGGTTGTCGTGCACGGCGTCGTGCAGGAGGCGCTCCTCCGCGGTCTTCGATTCCGTCACGTCGGCGATCGTGCCGACGATGCGGATGACCTCGCCGTCGGTGCCGACGACGGGGCGGGCTTTCAGCCGGAACCAGTGATACGGCCCGGAGGCCGAGCGCAGGCGGAAGTCCTGGACGATGCGCCCGCGCCGCTCCTCGATGACCGCGTCGAGCGCCGTGCGGTAGCGGTCGACGTCGAAGGGGTGGAGGAGATCGAGCCAGCCCGAAGCCGAGCCCTCGAGAATGCCGCGCTTGAGCCCGAGTTGCTGCTCGACCTCGGGGCCGACGAAGACCTTGTCGCCGGTAACATCCCAATCGAACACGATGTCGCCGGCGCCGGCAAGCGCGAGCGCCCGGCGTTCGGTGTCGCTCATGAGCCCTTGTGCCAGCACGCCGCCCGCGAAGGCGTGCTGCATCACCGTGAAGCCGATCAGCATGACGATGAGCACGAGAGCGCCGATGAGCGCCGGCTGCACGAGGTCGGAGGCGAGCGCCCCCGTTACCGTGAAGGCGCCGGCCGCGACCCAGGCGACGAGCAGTACCCAGGTCGGGACGAGCATCACGGCACGGTCGTAGCCGTGGGTCGCAAGGTGCACCACGAGGAGGAAGCCGACGCCCGCGACCGCCGCGATCGAGATGCGGGCGACGCCCGACGCGACCGGCGGGTCGACCACCGCGAGGCCGACAAGAGCGGCGAGGAAGATCAGCCAGAAGATGGTCACGTGGCCGTAGCGCACGTGCCAACGGTTGAGGTTGAGGTAGGCGAAGAGGAACACTAAAAGAGTCGCGGCGAGCACGGCCTCGGCGGCGGCGCGGTAGATGCGCTCGGCCGCCTCGGTGACGGGGAAAACGCGCTGGAAGAAGCCGAAGTCGATGCAGGCGTAGGCGAGCACCGCCCAGGCGAGCGCGGCGGCCGCCGGGAAGATCAGGGCACCCTTCACGACGAAGACGATCGTGAGGAACAGGGCAAGGAGCCCCGCGATGCCGATGATGATGCCCTTATAGAGGGTGAGCCCGGTGACCTTCTTGCGGTAGCTGTCCGTGTCCCAGAGGTAGATCTGGGGCACGTTCGGGGTCTTGAGCTCGGCCACGAACGTGACCGTCGTGCCCGGGTCGAGGGTCATGAGGAACACGTCGGCCTCGGTCGACTCCTCGCGCTCGGGCCGGATGCCCTGGCTCGCCGTGATGGCGGCGATGCGCGAGCCGCCGAGGTCGGGCCAGATCACGCCCGATCCGACGAGGCGGAAGTGCGGCGCGACGAGGAGCCGATCGAGCTGCTCGTCGGTGTCATTCGTCAGCGCGAAGACGATCCAGTCCGGGCGCGTACCGGCCTCGCGCGCCTTCACGGCGATGCGGCGCACGATGCCGTCGCGTCCGGGCGCGGTCGAGATGCGGATTTCGTCGCCGTCGGAGCGGTAGCGGTCGATCGCCGGCGTGAGATCAATCGCCTGGACGTCGGGGGACACCCGGACCGCCTCGACAGCCCGCGCGGCGGGCACGAACGCGAGGAGCGCGAGGCTCCCGATCAGAAGGGCGGCGGCGAGATGGACGATGCGCAACGCGTGGTTCTCTCGTCCGCACATGGGCAAGGTCGAAGTCCCAAGTGGTATCGAGGGTCAAGCTTGAGGGCAAGGCGAGGAGCCCCGTAACCCTCGCTGTCCTACAGGAAAACGGCACGCCTTTTCGCGGACGCGGCTTCCACTGCTTGGCCGCGCTTTGAGGCCAAATCGCGGCTCCCTCCCTTCTCGAAGGGAGGGGAAGGCCCTACCCTCGCAGGCGCTCCGCGATGTGAAGCAAAGGTTGGAGCTTCCTGATCGGGCCGACGGCGGCGAGCGTCGGCGCGCCGGCGAGCACCGCCAGGCCCGCGGCCCTGACCTCGTCGACCGTGACGGCGTCGACCTTGGCGACGATCTCCTCGCTCGGGATCACCCGGCCCCAGGCGAGGAGCTGGCGGGCGTTGCGCTCGATACGTCCAGCCGGGCTTTCCAACGCGGCAAGCAGCGCGACCTTGAGCTGGGTCTTGGCGCGGGCGACCTCCGTCTCGTCGATGTCACGGACGGCGGCGCGGGCGCAGTCGAGAGTCACGTCGACGAGCTCGGCCACGTCCGCGCTCGCCGTTCCGGCGCTGACGCCGAACAGGCCGGTGTCCGAGAACGGCCAGTGGAAGGCGCCGATCTCGTAAGCGAGGCCGCGCTGCTCGCGGACTTCGTGCCACAGCCGGGAGGTGAGCCCGCCGCCGAGGATCTGGGCGAACATGTGGGTGGCGTAATACCGTTCGTCCTTGAACGAGCAGCCTGGCAGCCCGAGGACGAGGTTCGCCTGCTCGAGCCGGCGCTTGAGGCGGCGCTCGCCGCCGGTGTAACGGGCGGACGCGGCCCCGTTCGGCTGCGTCGCCGGGAGAGCGGCGAAGTGGCGCTCGGCGGCGGCGAGGACACCCTCGTGGCGCACGTCGCCGGCGGCGGCCAGCACCATGCGCTCGGGTGCGTATTCGCGCGCCATGAAGGACCGGATCGTGCCGCCATCGAAGCTCTTGATCGTCGCCGGCGTGCCGAGGATCGGGCGGCCGATGGCTTGGCCGGTAAACGCCGTCTCCATGAAAGCATCGAAGACGAGGTCCTCGGGGTCGTCCTCGACCGCCGCGTATTCCTGGAGGATGACGCCCTTCTCGCGGGCGAGCTCGCTCTCCTCGAAGCTCGACTCGGTCAGGATGTCGCCGAGCACGTCGAGGGCGACCTCGATGGTCTCGCCGAGGACGCGCGCCGTGTAGTTCGTGAACTCGACCGAGGTCGCGGCGTTGATCTCGCCGCCGACGTTCTCGATGTCCTCGGCGATACGGCGGGCGGAGCGCCGGCGCGTGCCCTTGAAGGCCATGTGCTCGATCAGGTGCGAAAGCCCGTGCTCGCTCTCGCGCTCGTTGCGCGAGCCCGCCCCGACCCAGACGCCGAGCGTCGCGGTCCTGATGTGCGGCATGCGCTCGGTCACGACGGTGAGGCCGTTATCGAGGGTCGTGATCTCGACCGCCGGATCGGCGTCCCGGACGAAGTGCCGGTTCATGCGGCCGCGCCCGTCAGGACACGGGCGCGCTCCCGGATGAAGCGCTCGACGACCCGCGGGTCGTTGGCGAGGAGCGAGAATCTCTCGGGCCGGTCCATCAGGTCGGCGAGGTGCGGCGGCAGCTCGGGGCGAAGGCCGGTCGCGCGCTCGACCGCGTCGGGGAACTTCGCCGGATGGGCCGTCGCGAGCGCCACGACCGGCGTTTCCGGCGCTCCTTCAAGAAGCGTGCGCGCCGCCCCGACGCCGACGGCGGTGTGCGGGTCGAGGAGGTAGCCGGCCTCGTCGTAAGTTCGCCGGATTTCTTTTACCACGTCCTCCTCGCCGACCGCCGCCGAGGCGAATTCCGCGCGGATGCGGGCGAGGGGCTCGGGCGCGATCGTGAAGGAACGCGATTGCGCGAGGCCCGCCATGAGGGCGCGCACGGCGGCCGCGTCGCGGCCGTGCGCCTCGAACAGGAGGCGCTCGAAATTCGAGGAGACCTGGATGTCCATGGAGGGCGAGGTCGTTGGCGTCACGTTGCGGACCTCATACCGGCCCTCGGCCAGGGTGCGGTGGAGGATGTCGTTGGCGTTCGTCGCGATCATGAGCCGCCCGACGGGCAGGCCCATGCGCTTCGCCACCCACCCGGCCAGCACATCGCCGAAGTTGCCGGTCGGCACGGCGAACGACACCGGGCGGTGCGGCCCGCCGAGCGCCACGGCGGCGGTGAAATAATACACCGCCTGGGCGGCGATGCGGGCCCAGTTGATCGAGTTCACGCCGGAGAGGGCAAGCTCGTCGCGGAAAGTGGCGTGGTTGAACAGCCCCTTCACGATCGCCTGGCAGTCGTCGAAGGTCCCCTCGATCGCGACCGCGTGCACGTTTCCCGCATCGGCTGTCGTCATCTGCCGCCGCTGCACGTCGGAGACGCGTCCGTCCGGGAAGAGGATGAACACGTCGACCTGGTCGAGGCCCCGGAAGGCGTCGACCGCGGCGCTGCCGGTGTCGCCCGAAGTCGCACCGACAATGGTGGCGCGGGCGCCGCGGACTTTGAGGACATGGTCCATGAGCTGCGCCAGGAGCCGCATGGCCACGTCCTTGAAGGCGAGCGTCGGACCGTGGAAGAGCTCCAGCACGAAGAAGTTGTCGCCGATCTGGACGAGCGGGCAGACCGCCGGATGGCGGAATTCTCCGTATGCTGCCTCGACCATGCGGGCGAGGTCTGGCCCGGGAATCTCCCCGTCGACAAGGGCGCCCATGACGGTCTTCGCCACGTCCGCATAGCGGCGGCCGGCAAAGCCTGCGATCGCGTTCGGCGCGAGCGCGGGCCAGCGCTGCGGCAGGTAGAGGCCGCCGTCGCGGGCAAGCCCGGCGAGGAGCGCGTCGGCGAAGCCGATCGCGGGCGCTTCGCCGCGGGTGGAGACGTGCAGCACGAACGATGCCTCGTGGGAGCCGGGACCTTACGGCTCGCGGGAGGCGGGAACAAGCGCGGCCGGGTCCGGTCGCAGGCGCCGCCGGGCGAAGCCGGCGAAGACGCCGGTCAAGGCGAGCGCGAGACCGAACCAGGTGAGCGCGTATTGCAGGTGGTCGTTCGGCATCGAAAGCCGCGTCTGGCCACCCTTCGGCCAGCCGCCGGGGCTCGGCATGGGATCGGCGTCGATGAGGAAGGGAGCGACGCGGGCGAGGCCCTTGGCCTTGGCGATCTCGTCCGGGCTGCGCACGAACCATTCGTTCTTGGAAGGATCGTTCCCCGGCACGAACGGGGCCGACGTCTCGGGGGCGCGGACGAGCCCGGTGAACGCGACCTCCCCCTCCGGGTCAGAGCCCGGCCGGCGGCCGAGATCGCGCAGCTCGCCCGGCACGAAGCCGCGGTTGACGATCACGACGCCACCGTCGCGAAGCCGCAAAGGCGTGAGGAGATAGTAGCCCTGCAGCGGCTGCCCGCGCTCCCGGCCGGACATCAGCCCGTGCACCGCGACCTCGCCCTTGTAGAGGAAGCGCCCGGCGACGCGCACGCGCCGGTATTCTTGAGCCTCCCGCGACCAGACCGGCCATTCGGATTCCGGCGGGAGCGTCCCGGGGGCGCCGTAGGCGCGGGCCTCGATCTTCTGGATCAGATCCTGCTTCCAGGCCCGGCGCTCGAGCTGCCACACCCCGAGGCCGATGAGGACCGCAAGCGCGACCAGCGTCGCAAGGCCGGGGGCGAAGAGCGAGCGCCAGGGGGACTGCGGTGCCGCGGCCATCTCCCTAGCGCTCGAAGCGGCCTTCCTCGGCCCGGTGGTGGTACTGGAGCGCGATCATCAGGCCCTTCGCCGGGCGCGCCATGGCGAGGCTGAGCACGACGGCAAGAGCCGACCAAACGACGAGGTGGAGCCAGATCGGCGGCTGGTACGCGAACTCCACGGCGAGCGCGAGCCCGACCACCAGGATGCCGACGATCGACATGATGAAGAATGCCGGCCCGTCCCCCGAGTCCGCGAAGGAAAAGTCGAGCCCGCAGACCTCGCAGCACCGCTCGAGCGACAGGAATCCCTTGAACAGCCGGCCTTTCCCGCAGCGGGGACAGCGCCCAGCAAGGCCGATGGCATAGGGGGACGGCTTGGCGGTGGTTTCGGGCATCACGGTCGCAAGCGGAAGGGCGTTTTCGCCGCCCCTCATGTAAGCGCTTCGGGCCGGTTCCGTCAGTGCCCGCCCACCCCGGGAGGGCCGTGGGCCCAGACATAGATGCAGGTGAACAGGAACAGCCAGACCACGTCGACGAAGTGCCAGTACCAGGCCGCGAACTCGAAGCCGAGGTGCTGGCGCGGCGTGAACTGGCCCCGGTAGGCCCGCCACAGGCACACCGCGAGGAAGATCGTGCCGATGATGACGTGGGCGCCGTGGAAGCCCGTCGCCATGAAGAAGGTCGCGCCGTAGATGTGGCCCTTGAAGTCGAAGGCAGCGTGGCCGTACTCGTAGGCCTGCACGCAGGTGAACAGCAGGCCGAGTCCGATCGTCAACCACAGGCCCCATTTCAGGCCCTTGCGGTCGTCGTGCAGGAGGGCATGGTGGGCCCAGGTGACCGTCGTGCCGGAGGTCAACAGGATTAGGGTGTTGAGGAGCGGCAGGTGCCAGGGGTCGAAGGTCTCAATGCCCTTCGGCGGCCAGTGCCCGCCGGTAAGCTCGGAGCGCGTGAACTGGAGCGGATCGTTCGGATAGAGCGAGGCGTCGAAGAAGGCCCAGAACCAAGCGACGAAGAACATCACCTCCGAGGCGATAAAGAAGATCATGCCGTAGCGGTGGCTGAGCTGCACGACCCGGGTGTGGTGGCCCTCATAGGTCGCCTCGCGGATCACGCTGCGCCACCAGTTCAGCATGGTGTAGAGGACGGCGAGCACGCCCGCGCCGAAGACGTAGGGGCCGATCCTCAGGCCCATGAGCGTCAGGCTCTTCATCGTGAGCACGAGGCCGACCGCCATGGTGAAGGCCGCAATCGAGCCGATCAGCGGCCACGGGCTCGGGTCGACCAGATGATAGTCGTGGTGGGGCTTGCCGTGGGCCTCGGCCATCTTGGGGGGCTCTCCGTGCCTTCAGATCGTCGTCGCTTTAAGCCCGGCTTCGCCGGTTGTCACGCAGGGGGGGGGTCACAGTTTCGGGGCGGCTCCCGCCGGGCTCGATGTCGCGACCGGCTCGCCGTTCCGGGACGGGAAGTAAGTGTAGGACAGGGTGATGCCCGAGATGTCGCGCACGGTCGGGTCCTGCGCGAGCGCCGGGTCGATGTAGAACGCGACCGCGCTCTCGACCTCCTCGCCGGGCCGCAAGGTCTGGTCCGTGTAGCAGAAGCACTGCATCTTGACGAAGAAGGCGCCGGCCTGGCCGGGCTGGACGTTGAAGGTCGCGATCCCGGTCGAGGGCGCGCGCCCCTCGTTGCGGACCTTGTAGAAGACCGTCGTGGCCTCGCCAAGGCGGACCTGGACCTGCGGCATCTCGGGCGTGAAGCGCCAGGTGAGTCCCGCCGCGACGTTGGCGTCGAAGCGGACCGTGACGGTGCGGTCGAGGACTTCGCCCGCCGGCGCCTTGCCGGAGAGCGGCGTGCCGTCGTAGCCGGTGACACGGCAGAACAGGTCGTAGAGCGGCACCGAGGCGTAGGCGAGGCCGAGCATGCCGGCCGCAAACGCCGCGCATAGGAGCGCCGTGCGGCGCGCGCCCTTCGGCAGTGCGGGTTTCGGCGAGGCGGTCATAGGGGCCGGTTCAGCACCTGGGGTCCCATCTTGGCAATGGTGACGACGTAGAACAGGAGCGCCAGCGCCCCGAGTGCGACCGCGATCGCGATCGAGCGCGAGCGGCGGCGCCTCAGCTCCTCCGGCCCCGGCCCCCTCCGGTCATCTTGGCTCATCCCGGCAGCCCGACGGGGCGCAGGAGGCCGAGCCCGTGCTCGGCAAGCAACGTCGCGAAGAGGAGGAACAGGTACAGGATCGAGAACCCGAACAGTCCCTGCGCGGCGCGCATCGCCGGCTCGCCCGACCGCACCCGGTACACATTCCAGGCGAGCGCCAACATGGCGAGGCCGCCAAGCGCCGAGACCACGGCATAGGCGAGGCCGCCGAACCCGAGAAAAACCGGCGCGAGCCCGGCCGGCGCGAGGACGAGAGTGTAGAGCAGGATTTGCAGGCGCGTGGAGTCGGGCCCCTTGACGTTCGGCATCATCGGGATGCCGGCGCGGGCGTAGTCGGACGACTTCACGAGGGCGAGCGCCCAGAAGTGCGGCGGGGTCCACAGGAAGATGATGATGAAGAGGACGACGGTCTCAAGGGAGACCGCGCCGGAGGCCGCGGCCTCGCCGATCATCGGCGGGAAGGCCCCGGCCGCGCCGCCGATGACGATGTTCTGCGCCGTCGAGCGCTTCAGCGCCATCGAGTAGACCACGACGTAGAAGAAGATCGTGAAGGCGAGGAGCGCGGCCGCCGTCCAGTTGGCGACGAGCCCGAGCCCCAGCACCGAGCCGACCGCGAGCGCGAGCCCGAAGGACAGGGCCTCCTCGGGCCGGATGCGGCCGTCTGGGATCGGGCGCTTGCGAGTCCGGATCATGAGCGCGTCGATGTCCGCGTCCCACCACATATTGAGGCAGCCGGAGGCGCCTGCCCCGACCGCGATCATCACGAGCGATGCGAAGGCGATGACCGGGTTGACCGGCGCATGCCCGACGACCATGCCGACGAGGGCCGTGAAGACGACGAGCGACATCACCCGCGGCTTCAAGAGCGCGAGGTAGTCGGAGACCTCGCCGCCGGACACGACCGGGCGTGCCGCGAGGGTTTCAGCGGGAATGTCGCTCAAGCTTGCCGCGGAACTCATCGTGGAGGGGCAGTCCCGGAATGGTGGCACAGCCGCTTCGAAACGGCCAGATGCCCGAAGGATTTGCTCACCGGCCGATCGAACCGCCGCCGGCGGATCAGTGACCCGTGTCGGCGATGCGCGGCAGGGTCTCGTACTGATGGAACGGCGGCGGCGAGGGCAGCGTCCATTCGAGCGTCGTCGCGCCCTCGCCCCACGGGTTCGCGGCCGCGCGCTCCCCGTTCCGGAAGGCGACGAACACGCCGTACATGAACACCAGGACGCCGACCGCGAAGATGTAGGACCCGATCGAGGACACGAGGTTCCAGCCCGCGAAGGCGTCCGGGTAGTCGGCGTAGCGGCGCGGCATGCCGGCGAGCCCGAGGAAGTGCATCGGGAAGAACAGGACGTTGGCGCCGACGAAGGCGAGCCAGAAGTGCAGCTTGCCGATCCATTCCGGGATTACGTAGCCGGACATCTTCGGGAACCAGTAGTAGATGCCGGCGAAGATCATGAACACGGCGCCGAGCGACAGCACGTAGTGGAAGTGCGCCACGACGTAGTAGGTGTCATGCATGTAGCGGTCCACGGGAGCGTTCGCGAGCACGACCCCGGTGACGCCGCCGACCGTGAACAGGAAGATGAAGCCGATCGCCCACTGCATCGCCGCGGTGAAGCGGATCGAGCCGCCCCACATGGTCGCGATCCAGGAGAAGATCTTGATGCCGGTCGGCACCGCGATCACCATCGTGGCGAAGACGAAGTAGGCCTGGGTCTGGAGCGACAGGCCGACCGTGTACATGTGGTGCGCCCACACCACGAAGCCGACGATCCCGATCGCCACCATGGCGTAGGCCATGCCGAGATAGCCGAAGATCGGCTTCTTCGAGAAGGTCGAGACGATGTGGCTGACGATGCCGAAGGCCGGCAGGATCATGATGTAGACTTCGGGGTGGCCGAAGAACCAGAACAGGTGCTGGTAGAGGATCGGGTCGCCGCCGCCCGCTGGGTCGAAGAAGGTGGTGCCGAAGTTGCGGTCGGTCAGAAGCATGGTGATCGCGCCGGCGAGCACCGGGAGCGCCAGCAGCAGCAGGAACGCCGTCACCAGGATCGACCACGCGAACAGCGGCATCTTGTGCAGGGTCATGCCCGGCGCGCGCATGTTGAGGATCGTGGTGATGAAGTTGATGGCGCCGAGGATCGAGGCGGCGCCGGCGAGGTGCAGCGACAGGATGCCGAAGTCGAGGGCGGGGCCGGGATGGCCCGCGGTCGAGAGCGGCGGATAGACGGTCCAGCCGCCGCCGAAGCCGAGGGCGCCCGGCGCCCCCTCGAAGAAGAGCGAGCAGCAGAGCAGGCCGAAGCCCGCGACGGTGAGCCAGAACGAGATGTTGTTCATGCGCGGGAACGCCATGTCGGGCGCCCCGATCATCAGCGGCACGAACCAGTTCCCGAACCCGCCGATCAGCGCCGGCATGACCAGGAAGAACACCATGATGAGCCCGTGGCCGGTGACGACCACGTTGAACGCCTGCGGGTTGGAGAAGATCTGGAGCCCGGGCTCCTGCAGCTCCATCCGCATCAGAATCGAGAAGGCGGCCCCGACCAGGCCGG
>DASVPW010000030.1:0-32519 GCA_036389455.1 Beijerinckiaceae bacterium | reverse complement strand
CCGCGTCCCGAACAACGACCGGCAGCCGGAGGCGAAACCGGCGAACCCCGCTCTCCACGGGGGACGCAGCTTAAAGCAACGACGGAGCGGGCTTTTTTGGTCTCGTCGGCCCTCCAAAGGTCGACACCGAAGAGGCTTGTCCATCTTGCCCGGCGTGCGGTTGGGGTCTCCCCATCCAAACAAAGGCAGCTTCTCGGGCGAAGAGCCCGTCCGCAGCGCTCCGTGTCTCCATCGCACGGGCGACGCGACGACTCTTCTCCGCTGAGCCCGGGCGGTTCGCCGCCCGCAACGTCAACTCCGCGGCCGGATCGGCCGCCGTTGAGCCTTGTGTGGGGAGAGCGCCAATGACCGAGCGCATCCGCGAGTTCCTGCGCCGACGCGACGAGGACGGGCCCTGCATGGTCCTCGACCTCGAGGTCGTGCGCGACAATTACGCCAAGTTCGCCCGCGCCCTGCCGGACACCCGGGTGTTCTACGCCGTCAAGGCGAACCCGGCGCCCGAGGTGCTGCGGCTCCTCGCCCGCCTCGGCTCATGCTTCGACGCCGCCTCCGTCGCCGAGATCGAGATGGCGCTCGCGGCGGGCGCGACGGCGGACCGCATCTCCTTCGGCAACACGATCAAGAAGGAGCGCGACGTCGCGCGCGCCCTCGAGCTCGGCGTGCGCCTCTTCGCCGTCGACTGCGAGGCCGAGGTCGAGAAGATTTCTCGGGCTGCCGAGGCCGCGGAGGTCGAGGCGGGCGACGTGAAGGTGTTCTGCCGCATCCTGTGCGACTGCGTCGGGGCCGAGTGGCCGCTGTCGCGCAAGTTCGGCTGCGCGCCTGACATGGCGGTCGAGGTGCTGGAGCACGCCTGCCGGCTCGGGCTCCGGCCCTACGGCGTATCCTTCCACGTCGGCTCGCAGCAGCGCAACACGGAGTCGTGGGACGCGGCGCTGGCCCAGGCCTCCGCGGTCTTCCGCGAGTGCGCCACGCGCGGCATCCACCTCTCGATGGTCAACCTCGGCGGCGGCTTCCCGGCGAAGTACATGAAGGACATCCCGGCGGTCGAGGCTTACGGCGAATCGATCTTCCGGGCGCTGTCCAGGCACTTCGGCAACCGCCTGCCCGAGACCATCATCGAGCCCGGCCGCGGCATGGTCGGCAACGCCGGCGTGATCGAGGCCGAGGTGGTGCTCGTGTCGAAGAAGTCGAAGGACGAGGACGAGGTGCGCTGGGTCTATCTCGACATCGGCAAGTTCGGCGGCCTCGCCGAGACGATGGACGAGTCGATCCGCTATCCCGTCCGGACCGAGCACGACGGGGACCGCATGGCCCCCTGCGTGCTCGCCGGCCCGACCTGCGACTCGGCCGACGTGCTCTACGAGAAGGAGCCCTACTGGCTTCCGATCTCGCTCGAGATCGGGGACAAGGTCCTGATCGAGGGTACCGGCGCCTACACGACGACCTACTCGGCCGTCGCCTTCAACGGCTTCCCGCCGCTGAAGAGCTACGTCATCTGACGGGCGCGATGCCCGCCTCTCCGGCTTGCGGGAGAGGCCGATTCGCCGAAGGCGAGCGGGTGAGGGCATCCCCCCTCACCCCGACCCTCTCCCGCAAGCGGGAGAGGGAGCCCCGGACGGCCTGGCCACAGGTGCGAGGGCTGTTTCTTCCCGACTTCCTGAGCCTTGGGAGGGCACGGCCGATGGTCGCGATCCGCGAAGAGCTTCCAGCCGACATCCCGGCGCGCGAGGCGCTCCTCGACGCCTCGTTCGGCGAGGAGCGCTTCGAGAAGACCTGCGAGCGCCTGCGCGAGGGCCGCGACCCCGCCGAGGGCCTCTCCCTCATCCTTGGGCTCGACGGCAAGGTCGCCGGCACCGTGCGGCTCTGGCCGGTCACGGCGGGGCCCGGCCGCCCGGCGCTGCTGCTGGGGCCCATCGCCGTCGATTGCCGGCTTCGCGGCCTCGGCCTCGGCTCTCGGCTGATGCGCGAGGCCCTTGCCCGAGCGAAGGCCCAGGGCCACGAGGCCGTGCTCCTCGTCGGCGACGCCTCTTATTACGGCCGCTTCGGCTTCTCGTCCGAGAAGACCGGCGCCTTGCGGCTGCCGGGCCCCTACGCGCGCGAGCGCTTCCTCGCCCTCGAGCTCGTCCCCGGCGCGCTCGCCGGCGCCCGCGGCCTCGTCGCCGCGGCCGGCGCGCCCGCGGCCGAGCCCGGCCTCGCCGCGCTCCCCCGCGCCACGGCGAACGACCCGGGCACGGCGGTACAGGCGGCGTAACAAGCCGCCCGGCTCCCGGCCGGCGCGAATTTGCGTGGGACGCGCGCGGCCGCTAAGCGCATCGCCCATGGATGCGCCGCGCCCCCCCTCCCTCGTCGCTTCCGGGCCGGTCTCGGCGCGCTATCGGGCGCTTACCGCGGCCGGCACCCTCGAGCGGGACCCGGCGCAGCTCGCCGCCGCCGCGAAGCTCGACGGGCTCATCGCCGCGATCGAGCAGCACCGGCTCGCCCGCAAGTCGAGCGCGCTCGGCTGGCTGTTCGGCCAGCGCGCCCCGACGGAGGCGCCGCGCGGGCTCTACATCTGGGGCTCGGTCGGGCGCGGCAAGACCATGCTGATGGACCTCTTCCACGAGGCCGCGCCGGTAGGCTCCAAGCGCCGCACGCACTTCCACATGTTCATGGCGGACGTGCACGAGCGCATCCACGACTGGCGCCAGAGGCTCAAGCGCGGCGAGGTCAAGGGCGACGACCCGATCGCCCCCGTCGCGGCCGCCCTCGCGGAGGAGGCGAAGCTCCTCTGCTTCGACGAGTTCGCGGTCACCGACATCGCCGACGCCATGATCCTCGGGCGCCTGTTCAAAGCGCTCTTCGAGCACGGCGTGGTCGTGGTCTCGACCTCGAACCTCGCCCCGGACGACCAGTACCGGGAAGGCCTCAACCGCACCCTGTTCCTGCCGTTCATCGCCCTCATCAAGGAGCGCATGGAGGTGGTGCACCTCGAGGCGCGCACCGACTATCGTCTGGAGAAGATCGGCGAGAGCCCTGTCTATTACGTGCCGGCGGACGAGGCCGCGCGGGAGGCCATGGACGACATGTTCGCCCGTCTCACCGGCGGCATCGTCCCGAAATCGGTGCGGCTCACGGTGCACGGGCATCCCGTGGCCGTGCCGGCCCAGGCCATGGGCGTGGCGCGGCTCGCCTACGACGACCTGTGCCGGCGGCCGCTGGGCGCCTCCGACTACCTGGCACTCGCCCGCGCCTACCACACCATCCTCCTCGAAGGCGTGCCGGTGATCCCCTCCGATCGTCGGGACGAGGCGAAGCGCTTCATCACCCTCGTCGACGTATTCTACGAGCGCCGCGTGAAGCTCATCGTCTCGGCCGATGCCGAGCCTCAAGGTCTCTATCAGGCCGAGACCGGCAAGGAGGCCTTCGAGTTCAACCGCACGGTCTCGCGCCTCGCCGAGATGCGCTCCCGCGAGTATCTCTCCCGCCCGCGCGGCCGCGGCGGCGAGGTCACGGGCAACATCACCGGGATCGTGGAGACCTGAAAGCCATTGCAACGGCGAAGCTTCGGCGCAAGCCTCTAGCTAGCGCCGCATGCGCCGGGCGCTAGCCCGGACCTTCTTCCGGTAGCCCCCGGATCACGTCGTGGGCCTCGCGAGCGCGTGGCCGCGATCGACAGGCCGATCCAGGACCAGGGCACGTCAGCGCACCGTCCGGCGTTTCAGGACGACGACGCGCGCGCCGCCGTCGAGGCTGCGGGACGCGCTCGCGAAGGGAGCGAAAGAGAGAGAACCAGGGGTCAGCTTCACGTGCGGCATGAGCGGCCTGACCTCGTCCTCGGACACGCCCATCAGGCCCGCCGCGATCTCGACCTGCTGCTCGACCTCGTCGCTCAGGCCCTGCGCCGCCAGGATCGCCTCGGTGAGGGTGGGGGGATCGCGCCGGACCCGGACCGGCGGCAGGGGAGCACGGCGTCTCTGCGGCTTCATCGGCATAATCCTTCTCGTGGCGGGCACCATGAGGGTCTTTGCTGCATTGCAAAAGATAGGTCAGCACACATGACCCATGCGGCTTACTCATGGAACCCCGCAAGATCCGTCTCGAACAGCGGCTGGAGCGCGGTCCCTGGGACAAGCGCCCGATCCGAGGCAAATTGCCTCTCTCGGCAGAGCGCGATTCGAGCGGCATGGCCTCGGCGGAGGCAAGGTCTCCACAGTTCGGAGAGCGGCGTTCCCGTCGCGAAGCCGAGCTCCGTTCCGAACTGGGCCGCCCCGTCCGGGTTGTGCTTGAGGTCACGGGATCGGCAGGCTCGGCCATGTCCGTCTATCGCCGCGCGATGGCTTATTTCACGCCGGACTGGCCGTGGATCGCGCTGCTCGTCATCCTGATCGGGGTCTCGGTGACGGTCGGCCTGCTCGAGGCGTGGCCGCTCGCGGTGCTGATCGACAGCGTGCTCACGACGGAGCCGAAGGGCGACTGGATCCACGGGCTGTTCCTGGCCGTGCTGCCCGAGAGCCGGATGGGGCAGGTCGTCGGCCTCGTCCTCATCGGCATGGGCCTGCAGATCGTCGGCTATCTCGCCTGGATGGCCCGGATGATGATCAACTATCACCTCAACTACCGGGGCACGACGCGGGTCCGCCACGACCTCTTCGGCAAGCTCCAGGGGCTCGGGCTCGCCGACCACCGCAGCCGTCCCCAGGGCGACGCGATCTACCGGCTCACCACCGACGCCTTCGGGCCCTGGGGCGTCATGGACGTGACGATCGGCACCGCCGTCGCCGCCGTGACGCTCACCGTCATGACCGCCATCCTGCTGTCGCGCAACGTGTCGCTGACGCTCGCGGCGTTCACGGTCGCGCCCCTCATGGTCTGGAGCAACTGGCGCTTCGGGCTTCGCATCCACGAGCGGGCGCTCGAATCGAAGCAGATCGACGCCGACCTCACGGCCCACATCCAGCAGGCGATGGCGCGGATTCCGCTCGCGCAGGCGTTCCGGCGCGAAGCCCGCGAGTTCCGGCGCTTCCGCGGCGCGGTCGGGCGCAGCGTGCGGGCGCTCCTGCGCCTGAACTGGCAGGAGCAGCTCTATCCGCTCGCCCGCGATTCGGTCCTCGCGGTCGGCGGCGCCATCATCCTCGGCTACGGCGGCTATCTCGTCTACCGCGACCAGTTTCTCCGGCCCGTCGCCGGCGGGATGACAGTCGGCGTCCTCATCGTCTTCATGGATTACGTGCGCAAGCTCTGGGATCCGCTGAAGTGGCTGACCGAGTTCGTCGCCAAGGTGCGCATCTTCGAAGCCGCCGCCCGGCGCGTCTTCCGCGTGCTCGACACGCCGGATTCGATCGTCGAGGCGCCGGACGCCCGGCCGCTGCCAGTACGGCCGAGGACCCTGAGGCTCGACCGCGTCGGCTTCGCGTACCGCGGCGGGCAGGCCGTCCTCGAGGACGTCTCGGCCGAGGTCCGGCCCGGCGAGATGGTCGCCTTCGTCGGCCCGAGCGGGGCCGGCAAGAGCACGCTCCTCGCCCTCATGCTGCGCTTCTACGACCCGACGTCGGGGGCGCTGCTCCTCGACGGCATCGACTTCCGCGCGGCGC
Source organism: Beijerinckiaceae bacterium (assembly GCA_036389455.1). Taxonomy (GTDB): domain Bacteria; phylum Pseudomonadota; class Alphaproteobacteria; order Rhizobiales; family Beijerinckiaceae; genus JAJKJG01. The sequence goes on along the minus strand of DASVPW010000030.1, from coordinate 26,949 downwards.
GGCTCGCGGACTTGCGCGCCCACATGGCGCTCGTCGGCCAGGACAACGTCATGCTCCCGGCAAGCGTGCGCGAGAACATCGCCTACGGCCGCCCCGGCGCGAGCCGGAAAGAGATCGCCGAGGCGGCGCGGCTCGCCGGGGCGGCGGCGTTCATCGAGGAACTGTCGGAGGGATACGACACCGTGCTGGCGGAAGGCGGACAGAACCTCTCGGGGGGCCAGCGCCAGCGCATCGCCATCGCCCGGGCGCTTCTCGCCGAGGCTCCTTTCCTGATCCTCGACGAGCCGACGAGCGCGCTCGATCCGGCGCACGAGCGGCATCTCGTCGAGACCCTCCTCGCGCTGAAGGCCCGCCGCACGATCGTGCTTGTCACGCACCGCCAGGAATCCGCCTCGGCCTGCGACCGGGTCTTCGTCGTGGAGCGGGGCCGCGTCCGCGAGCACGACGATCGGGCCGGCGGCGCGGACGTGGCCATGCGGGCATCTCCGGTGGCTCTGCGCCGGGCGGCCCCGCCGCGGTAGAATGGCGGGTGGCAGTCGGTCCGGCGAGCCGCTAGAAGCCGTCCGGATACCCTGTCCTGGAGCCTACCGAAAGCATGTCCGCCGCCCCGGCCTACGACCATCACGAGCTGTTCCCGCTCGGCCCCGACGCCACGCCCTACCGCAAGCTGGCCGCCGATGGTGTCCGAGTCGAGAGGCTCGGGCCGCGGGAGGTCGTGATGGTCGAGCGGGAGGCGATCCGGCACCTCGCCGAAGCCGCGATGGTCGACATCAACCATCTCCTGCGCCCCGGGCACCTGAGGCAGCTCGCCGCCATCCTCGACGACCCGGAGGCGACCGCGAACGACAGGTTCGTGGCCTACGACCTCCTCAAGAACGCCAACATCGCGGCGGGCGGCATCCTGCCCATGTGCCAGGACACCGGCACCGCCATCGTCATGGGCAAGAAGGGCCGCGCGATTCTGACCGACGGCGGTGACGAGGGCGCGATCGCGCAAGGCATCCGCGACGCGTACCTCAAGAAGAACCTGCGCTATTCGCAGCTCGCGCCGCTCACCATGTTCGAGGAGGTCAACACCCGCTCGAACCTGCCGGCCCAGATCGAGATTTTTTCCGAGGGTGAGGACGCCTACAAGTTCCTGTTCGTCGCGAAGGGCGGCGGCTCCGCCAACAAGACCTTCCTGTACCAGGCGACGCCGTCGCTCCTCACGAAGGACCGGCTGATGGCGTTCCTGAAGGAGAAGGTCCTGACGCTCGGCACCGCGGCCTGCCCGCCCTACCACCTCGCGATCGTGATCGGGGGCTTGACCGCCGAGCAGACGCTCAAGACCGTGAAGCTCGCCTCGACCCGCTACCTCGACGCCCTTCCGACGGAAGGCTCCGAGGCCGCCCACGCCTTCCGCGACCTCGGCATAGAGGCCGAGGTCCACCGCATGACCCAGGCCCTCGGGGTCGGGGCGCAATTCGGCGGCAAGTATTTCTGCCATGACGTGCGCGTCATTCGCCTGCCGCGCCACGGCGCGTCATTGCCGATCGGGCTCGGGGTCTCCTGCTCGGCCGACCGGCAGGCCTTGGGCAAGATCACCCGCGACGGGATCTTTTTGGAGCAGCTCGAGACGAATCCGGCCCGGTACCTGCCGGACGTCGACGAGGCGGCGCTCGGCGGCGAGATGGTGCCGGTCGACCTCAACCGTCCGATGCCCGAGATCCTCGGCACCCTAACTCGGCACCCGATCCGCACGCGCCTGTCGCTCAACGGCCCGATGATCGTCGCCCGCGACATCGCCCACGCCAGGATCCGCGAGCGCCTCGCGCGCGGCGAGGCGATGCCCGCCTACTTCAGGGACCACCCGATCTACTACGCCGGCCCGGCCAAGACCCCGGAGGGGTATGCGTCCGGCTCCTTCGGCCCGACGACGGCCGGGCGCATGGACTCGTTCGTCGACGAGTTCCAGGCGCAGGGCGGCTCGATGGTGATGCTCGCCAAGGGCAACCGCTCGAAGGAGGTTCGCGAGGCGTGCCAGAAGCACGGCGGCTTCTATCTCGGCTCGATCGGCGGCCCCGCCGCGCGGCTCGCCCAGGACTGCATCAGGAAGGTCGAGGTGGTCGAGTACCCCGAGCTCGGCATGGAGGCGGTGTGGAGGATCGAGGTCGAGAACTTCCCCGCCTTCATCGTGATCGACGATAAGGGCAACGACTTCTTCCGCGAGCTCAACCTCGGATGAGTCTCTTGGTCCGCACCATCGTCGCCCTCGCCCTCGCCCTCGCGGCTGCCCCGGCGCTTGCCACCCCCGGCGACGAGGCCTGCAAGCGCGACCTGTTCATGGCCGACGCCGCGATCTCGGGCAGCTACCGCAACCTGGAGATGGGCGGCGCGAAGCCCGAGGAGCAATGCGCCGCGTGGCGCCGGCACGTCGAGGCACTGCGCCGCGCGAGCGCTGCCTACGGGCGTTGCGCGGTCGGGCCGGCGCGTGCCAAGACTGCCGAGTTCGACGGCTCCGCGGCCGACTTCCGGCGGCTCATCGGCGAGCGATGCAAGGGGAAGTGACGGCGGTCACACCCGCATCGGCATCAGGACGTAGAGCGCCGGCGAGGCGTCGCGGTCCTGGATCAGCGTCGGGGAGCCCGGGTCGGCGAGCCGGAACAGGGCCGTGTCGCCGTCGAGCTGGCTCGTGATGTCGAGGAGGTAGCGGGCGTTGAAACCGACGTCGAGCGGCGCCGCCTCGTAGTCGACCTCGAGCTCCTCCGTCGCGCTGCCGGAATCCGGGTTCGTCACCGAGAGGACGAGCCGGCCCTCGTTGAGGGCGAGCTTCACGGCCCGTCCGCGCTCGGAGGAGATGGTCGAGACCCGGTCGACCGCGCGGGCGAACTCGTCGCGCTCGACGGTGAGGCGCTTGTCGTTGCCGGTCGGGATGACCCGCTGGTAGTCCGGGAAGGTGCCGTCGATCAGTTTCGAGGTCAGCACCACACCGCCGAAGGTGACGCGGATCTTCGATGACGAAAGCTCGATCCCGACGCTCTCCTCGCCGGCCTCGATGAGTTTCTGGATCTCGGCGACGGCCTTGCGCGGCACGATCACGCCGGGCATGCCCTCGGCCCCCTGCGGCGCCGGCACGTCGACACGGGCAAGCCGATGGCCGTCGGTCGCGACCGCCCGCAGCATCGTCGCCCCGCCTGTCTCGACCGTGTGGAAGAAGATGCCGTTGAGATAGTAGCGCGTCTCCTCGGTCGAGATCGCGAACTGGGTCTTGTCGATGAGGCGCCTGAGGTCGGCCGGGGACAGGGAGAACCGGAATGGCATCTCGCCCGCGGCGAGGTCGGGGAAGTCGCTCTCGGGCAGCGCCTGCAGCATGAAGCGCGAGCGCCCGGAGCGGATCTGCATCTGGCCCGAGTCGCCCGCGGTCTCGAGTGAGACCTGAGCGCCCTCGGGAAGCTTGCGGACGATGTCGTAGATCACGTGCGCCGGGACCGTCGTGGCGCCGCCCTGGGCGGCGTCGGCCGGGATCGTCTCCGTGACCTCGATGTCGAGGTCCGTCGCCTTGAGCCGCAGGCCCTCGCCGTCGCCGCGCAGGAGCACGTTCGACAGGATCGGGATGGTGTTGCGCCGCTCGACGACGCGATGCACATGCCCGAGCGACCGCAACAGCGCCGCCCGTTCGACCGTGACCTTCATGGACCTGCTCGTGAACTTGTCAGTGGACGGCTCGGGCGTTCGGCCCTGAGCCTTCGAGGCTCCGCTCCGGAATGAAGCCGGGCAGGCAGATTGGCGAACCCCCGCCCGGAAGGCAAGGCGGGGGAGCGGGATTCGTCAACAGGCAGGCCGAGCCACCGGCGCGGGCCCGCTCTTGCGGAGCGGCCCCGGAGCCGCACCCAGCCTACTCCTGCAGCATGCGCTTGAGGAGCTCGACCTCGTCGTTGAGGCCGGTGTCCTCGCCGAGGAGCTTCTCGATCTTGCGCACCGCATGGAGCACGGTGGTGTGGTCGCGCCCGCCGAAGCGCCGCCCGATCTCGGGCAGTGAGCGGAGCGTCAGGACCTTGGCAAGGTACATGGCGATCTGCCGCGGCTTCACCACGGCGGCGGTGCGGCGCTCGGACAGGATGTCGGAGCGCGAGACGTTGTAGTGGCTCGCGACGAGCTTCTGGATGTCCTCGATCTTGACCCGCTTCGGCTCGCGGTTGCGGATGAGGTCGCGGATCGCGACCTCGGCGGTCTCGAGCGTGATGGCCGAGCCGGTGAGGGTCGCGTGGGCGAGGAGCCGGTTGACCGCCCCTTCAAGGTCGCGCCCGTTTGCCGTGATCGCCCGCGCCACGTAGGAGATGACGGCCGGGCTCACGTCGAAGCCGGCGTGCGCCGCCTTCACGGTCGAGACCCGGGCGGCGAGGATCGAAGCGCGCAGCTGCTCGTCGAGCGCCCCGATCTCAACCACGAGGCCGCCGGCCAGGCGCGAGCGCACCCGCTCGTCGAGGCTCTCGAGGTCGGCCGGCGGGCGGTCAGAGGCGACGACGATCTGACGCCCGGCGTCGATCAGGGCGTTGAGGGTGTGCCCGAACTCCTGCTGGATCGAGCGCCCCTGGATGAACTGCACATCGTCGAGGATCAGGAGATCGATGCCGCGCAGGCGCTCCTTGAAGGCGAGCGCCGTCTGCGCCTTCAGGGCCGCGACGAAGCCGTACATGAAGCGGTCGGCGGTGAGATAGATGACGCGCCGCCCATGCCGGCGGGCCTCGTGGCCGATGGCGTGGAGGAGGTGGGTCTTGCCGAGGCCGACGCCGGCGTGGAGATAGAGCGGGTTGTACAGGACCTGCCCGCCCTGGTGCCGGGCGACCCGGTCCGCCGCCGCGTGGGCGAGCGCGTTCGAGCGTCCGACGATGAAGCTCTGGAAGGTGAGGCGCGGGTCGAGAGGGGCGCCGCCGAGCTCGGCCACGTCGCTGCCCGGGTCGCGGGGTGCGGCCTGCCCGTCGCGGTCGGAGACGAGCTTGACCCGGGCGTGGGGGTCATTGGGAGCGCCGTCCGAGCGGGCCGGATGGGTCGCGGCGCGGGTCGCGGGCGCCTCCTTCGGAGCCGAGCTGCGCACCGCGATCGCGATTCCCTCGACCTGCGGCGTCTCGCTGCGGTAGCCCGAGAGCACCCGGTCGGCGTAGTGCGCCTCGATCCAGCTCTTGAGGAAACGCGTCGGCACCGTGAGGCGGGCCGTGCCATCGACGACGGCGTCGAGCTCGAGCCGGGCGAACCAGCTCGTGAACACGTCCTCGCCGAGCTCGGCCCTCAGCCGCCGCTTCACCCGCGACCAGATCTCCCCGTCTGCCTGGGGCTGCCCAGGCTCGCCCGTCTCCACGGTTCTTGTGTTGACGCCTGTCCGTCCCCGATGGCCTTCGCCATACATCGTTGCCCCTCCAGAGTGACGCGCCTCCTCGGCGCCTCTTAAAAAAACGTCCGTTGACCCAGGCGCATGCCGCCGCCCGGGCGTGGGACGGGCCCACGCGCACTCACTCACCTCCGACGCCGGTCGAGGAAGTTACGACGCTACAGAAATAGAGAGATTTTGCGCGTTCGGCCGTTAACTAGACCGAAGCTTTGGTTCCGGCGGAATCTTCGCATTATTTATTATGTGACCGCCGAGAAACATGCCGGTTCCCCCCAAACCGAGGCTAACTACCTACAGTCATTCGTGGATTGCTTCGGGGTTACTTCTCCGAAGGCAGAAGGACCCTACACCAGCGAATTTGAGAGGCGCAACAGGAACGAATCCCCCGCGCGTTCGATTTCGTGCGATTGTCGTTGGGGCCGCTACACGCTTGGCTGTGGATAACCGCAATAAGGCGCTGGAAGCGCTTCATCTTTTCTCGGGCGGCGGGTCGCGGAAGGGCGCGCGAATCGTGACGGATTGGCAACACTTCGACGAGTCGATTCGAGGAGAGCCTCCTCCGGATTCCATGGCCCAGGTGCCGTTTGGCCTCTAAGTTCCTGGAGCAGCTTATGTAAATCTGCGCGCTGAAAAAACGCGCCATTCCGGAACCCACCCCCGAACCGCGGCGCCAAGTCAACGAGAACAGAGATCGAACTTCGTCGTCTGTGTCAAACCGTGCGATAAAAAAGCCCGGCGCAAGGCCGGGCTTTCGGGTATTTCACAGGGCACGGCTTAGAAGTCAGGTGCCGATCGTGCGGATGCGCGAGGCGAGGCGCGAGACCTTCCGGGAGGCGGTGTTCTTGTGCACGATGCCCTTCTGGGCGGCGCGCATGATCTCGGGCTGCGCCGCCTTGAGGGCCGCCTGGGCGGTGGCCTGGTCGCCGGCCGCGATCGCCTCCTCGACCTTGCGGATGAAGGTCCGCATGCGGCTGCGGCGCGAGCGGTTGATCTCGGTCCGCTTCGCGATCTTGCGGGTCATCTTCTTGGCCGACGTGGTGTTGGCCATGGGCCGTCCTCGTTTCGAATGCGGTCGGGGAGGCACAGGGCCTCGGCGCGGACCGGCTGATGCTGGGTGAACGGGGAGAGACCGCGGCGGAAGCCCGCGTGGGTCTCGCGTGCCGGGCATATAGACGGCGAGGCCCCGCCCGTCAACGGAAACCGGCCCGGGCGGCTATCTGTTCTCGAAGTTCGGCGTCCGCTTCTCCACGAAGGCGGCCATGCCCTCCTTCTGGTCGGCAGTCGCGAACATGGCGTGGAAGACCCTGCGCTCGAAGCGGATGCCCTCGGCAAGCGTCGTCTCGTAGGCCCGGTTCACGCTCTCCTTCGTCATCATGACGATGGGGAGCGAGAGCGCCGCGATCGCCTCGGCGGTCTTCAGGGCCTCGGCGAGAAGCTCGGCCGCCGGCACGACCCGGGAGACGAGGCCCGAGCGCTCGGCCTCGTCCGCGTTCATGTTGCGCCCGGTGAGGCACATCTCCATGGCCTTCGCCTTGCCGACGACGCGGGTGAGGCGCTGCGTGCCGCCGGCCCCAGGCATGACCCCGAGCCTGATCTCGGGCTGGCCGAAGCGGGCGGTATCGGCCGCGATGATGATGTCGCACATCATGGCGAGCTCGCAGCCGCCGCCGAGCGCGAAACCGGCGACCGCCGCGATCAAGGGCTTCCTCCGCCCCGCGACGCGGTCCCAGGACGTGATGAAGTCCTCGAGGTAGGCGCCGGGATAGCTCTTGCCCTGCATCTCCTTGATGTCGGCGCCGGCCGCGAAGGCCTTCTCGCTCCCCGTGATGACGACGCAGCCGATGGACGGATCGGCCTCGAAGGCGTCGAGCGCCCGGTTCAGCTCGGCCACGAGGGTGGAGTTGAGGGCGTTGAGCGCCTGCGGCCGGTTCAAGGTGACGAGGCCGACCTTGCCGCGCGTCTCGACCAGGATGGTTTCGTAAGCCATGGCGCTCTCTTTCTTATGAATCCCGCGCATCGCTAGCCAAGCGGGGCCGTCCGGGCAACCGTCACCGCCGCTGGCAGCGCGGGCAGTAGAAGGTGGAGCGGCCGGCCTGCACGAGGCGCTTGACCGTTCCGCCGCAGCCTTCCCTGGCGCAGCGCTCGCCCTCCCGGTCGTAGACCTGGAAGGCATGCTGGAAGTAGCCGAGCGAGCCGTCCGTCCGGGCATAATCCCTGAGCGTCGAGCCGCCGGCCTCGACCGCCTCCGTCAGGACGTCCCGGATCACCTCGGCGAGCCGATGCGCCGCCTCGCGCGGCTTGCCGCCCTTGGTCGTGAGCGAGCCCGCCGGCGCCTCGGGATGGAGCCTTGCCCGGAACAGCGCCTCGCAGACGTAGATGTTGCCAAGGCCTGCGACGAGGCGCTGGTCGAGGAGCGCCGCCTTGAGCGGCGTGCGCTTGCCCCCGAACAGGTGCGCGACCGCCTCCCCGGAGAGCTCGTTGCCGAGCGGCTCGATCCCCATGTCGCGGAAATGCGGGCAGCTCTCGATCTCGGCCCTCGGCACGAGGTCCATGAGCCCGAACCGGCGCGCGTCGTTATAAGTGATGCGCGCGCCGTTCGAGAGGTGGAACACCACGTGGTCATGGGCGCTCTCGCGGCCGTGCTCGGTATAGAACTCCCCCGGCGCTCGCGTCTTCCCGCCTTGCGTGACGAGGAAGCGCCCGCTCATGCCGAGGTGCATGACCAGGACCTCCCCGGACGACAGATCCGCCAGGAGATACTTGGCCCGCCGCCCGAGCCCGAGGACCTCCTGCCCGGCGAGCCGCTCGGCGAAGCGCTTGGGAAAAGGAAAGCGCAGGTCCGGCCGCCGCTGCTCGACCTTCCGGAAGCGCGCCCCCACCATCGCGGGCTCGAGCCCCCGGCGCACCGTCTCGACCTCGGGCAGCTCGGGCATTTCACTCCTCAAGGTCGTCCCGGACAGCCGAAGGTTGATCCGGGATCCATGGCGACGGCGCGACGACCATCCTCATGGTCGCCGTCACATAGCCATATCGGATATGTTTCGCTATGCATCGTGCGCCCACGACGACGGCAGCGATGGCTCGACCAGGCGACGACACGACTCATTTCGGCTTCGAATCCGTGCCGCTCGATGAGAAGCAGGGCCGCGTCGACGAGGTGTTCCGCTCGGTCGCGCGCCGCTACGACCTCATGAACGACCTCATGTCGGCCGGGCTGCACCGGGCCTGGAAGGACTCTTTGGTCACGAGCCTCAAGCTCCCGAGGGCCCGGAGCTTCCGGCACCTCGACGTCGCCGGCGGCACTGGCGACGTGGCGTTCCGCATCCTCGACGCCGCCCCCGGATCCTGTGTCACCGTGCTCGACATCAACGGCGACATGCTGGCGGTCGGGCGCGAGCGGGCCGGCTCGCGCTACGACGGCCGCATCGACTTCGTCGAAGCAAACGCGGAGGCGCTGCCGTTCCCCGAGAGATCGTTCGACGGGTACTCGATCGCCTTCGGTATCCGCAACGTGCCTCGCATCGAGACGGCTCTTAAGGAAGCCTTCCGGGTGCTGCGCCCCGGCGGGCGCTTCCTCTGTCTCGAGTTCTCGGCCGTGGACGTGCCGGGGCTCGACGCGTTCTACGACGCCTACTCCTTCAACGTCATCCCCCGCCTCGGCCGGCTCGTCGCGGGCGACGAGGAGTCCTACCGCTATCTCGTCGAGTCGATCCGCCGCTTCCCGCGGCCTGCGGCCTTCGCCCGCATGATCGAGGCGGCAGGCTTCCGGCGGGTGACGCACAGCGTCATGACGGGCGGCGTGGTCGCGCTCCACGCGGGCTGGAAGATCTGAGAGCGTGCTGAGCGATCTCCTCCATCTTTGGCGCAACCTCCGCGCCGGGTACGTCCTCGCCCGCGAGGGGGCGCTCGGCCTCGTCGACCCGAGCGCCCTGCCGCCGGCGGTCGGCGGGCTGTTGCGCCTCGCCCGTCTGATCGAGCGCCGCAGTGCAGCCAGCGGCTCCGCCCGCCTCTCGGCGGCCCTGACCCGGCTCGGCCCGTCCTATGTCAAGTTCGGCCAGTTCCTGGCGACGCGGCCCGACATCGTCGGCGTCGCGGCAGCGCGGGACCTCGAGCAGCTTCAGGACCGCATGCCGCCGTTCCCGCGCGAGGACGCGGTCCGCATGGTCGAGATCGCGCTCGGGCGCCCCCTCGACCGCTTGTTCGCAGAATTCTCCGAGCCCGTCGCCGCCGCCTCGATCGCGCAGGTGCACCAGGCGCGCCTCGCCGACGGGCGCGCCGTCGCCGTCAAGGTCATGCGTCCAGGGGTGCGCGAGCGCTTCGCCCGCGACCTCCAGGCCATGCGCTTCGCGGCGCGCCTGTTCGAGCGCTTCGCCCCCGACGCGCGCCGCCTGCGCCCGCGCGAGGTGGTCGAGACGCTCGCCCGCTCGGTCGCGATCGAGATGGACCTGCGCCTCGAGGCCGCCGCCCTTTCCGAGCTCGCCGAGAACACGCGGGCCGACGCCGACTTCCGGGTGCCCCGGCCCGAGTGGGACCTGACCGAGCGTGACGTGCTCACGACCGAGTGGATCGACGCCATCCGCCTCAACGACCTCGCGGCCATCGAGGCCGCCGGCCACGACCGGGTCGCGCTCGCCCGCATGCTGATCCAGACTTTTCTCAAGCACGCCATCCGGGACGGCTTCTTCCACGCCGACATGCACCCCGGGAACCTGTTCGTGGACGCGCAAGGCCGGCTCGTCGCCGTGGACTTCGGCATCATGGGCCGGCTCGGCCTCAAGGAAAGACGCTTCCTCGCCGAGATTCTTTTAGGCTTCATCCGCCGGGACTACCGGCGCGTGGCCGAGGTGCATTTCGAGGCCGGCTACGTGCCGGGCCACCACTCCGTCGAGGACTTCGCCCAGGCCCTTCGCGCCATCGGCGAGCCGATCCACGACCGGCGCGCCGACGAGATCTCCATGGCGCGCCTTCTCACGCTTCTGTTCGAGGTGACGGCGATCTTCGACATGGCGACGAGGACCGAGCTCGTCATGCTGCAGAAGACCATGGTGGTGGTCGAGGGGGTCGCCCGCAACCTCGATCCCCGGCTCGACATGTGGTCGACATCCGAGCCTGTGGTGCGCGAGTGGATCGAGCGCAACCTCGGCCCCGTCGGACGGATCGAGGAGGCGGGCCGCGGCCTTGCGACCCTTGCCGGCGTCCTCTCGGACCTGCCCGACTTGGCGTTGCGAGCCGAGCGCGTGCTCGGAAAGCTCGAACGTGCGACCGAGCGCGGCTTCGACCTCACCCCGGAAAGCCTCGAAGGCATCGGTGAAGCCGAGGCCCGCCGCTCCCGCTGGACCGCGGCGGCCCTGTGGGTGATCGCGGTGGTGCTGATGTTAAGCTACTTTTGGGGGTGGTGATTGCACTGCATGCACGGTTCCAATAGGATTTGCCGGTCATGGGCAATCTCACCATCCGCAGGATCGACGACCGCGTAAAGGAACGCCTGCGTGTGCGCGCCGCGCGCCGAGGGGTGTCCATGGAGGAGGAAGCCCGTCGCATTCTATCGAATGTGAGTGAGGAAGATCCGGCCAAGACCAACATCGCCGACTCAATAGCTGCGATTATGGACCCCCTCGGCGGTATCGACTTGAATGCCGGTCTTCCGGGAAAGCGCATCCTTCTCGTCATCGGCGGGGGCATCGCGGCCTACAAGGCGCTCGACCTCATCCGGCGCTTGCGCGAGCGCGGGGCGGGGGTGCGGTGCATTCTCACGGAGGGGGCCCAGAGGTTCGTGACGCCGCTCGCGGCGGCGGCGCTCGCGGGATCGCGGGCGCACACGGACCTGTTCGACCGGGAGGACGAGGCCGACATCGGCCACATCCGGCTCGCCCGCGACGCCGACGCCGTGGTGGTCGCGCCCGCGACCGCGAACCTCATGGCCAGGATGGCAGGCGGCCATGCCGACGACCTCGCCTCGACGGTGCTGCTCGCCACCGCGCTCCCGATCCTCGTCGCGCCGGCCATGAACGTGCGCATGTGGCAGCATCCGGCGACGCAGCGGAATCTCGCCGCGCTGAAGGGCGACGGCGTCGCCGTCGTCGGGCCGAACGAAGGCGCCATGGCCGAGGCCGAGTCGGGACCCGGCCGCATGGCCGAGCCCCTCGAGATCGTCGCTGCCCTGGAGCGGCTTCTCGGCAAGCCGAAGGGCCCGCTTTCCGGCAAGCGCGTCCTCGTCACCTCCGGCCCGACACACGAGGCGATCGACCCGGTGCGCTACATCGCCAACCGCTCGTCCGGCCGCCAGGGCCACGCCATCGCGCAGGCGGCGGCGGAAGCCGGGGCGGAGGTGACGCTCGTCTCCGGGCCCGTCGCGATCCCCGACCCGCCGGGCGTGACCGCGGTGCACGTCGAGAGCGCCCGCGAGATGCTGGCCGCCGTCGAGAAGGTGCTGCCGGCCGACATCGCCGTCTTCGCGGCGGCGGTCGCCGACTGGCGCACCGCCGACGCCGCTTCCGAGAAGATGAAGAAAGATGGCAAGGGCCTGCCCGCCCTGACTCTCGTCGAGAATCCGGACATCCTGGCGACGATCGCCCATCGTAAGGACGGCCGCCCGGCCCTCGTGGTCGGTTTCGCGGCCGAAACCGAGAAGGTCGTCGAGCACGCCCGCCAGAAGCTCGCCCGCAAAGGCTGCGACCTGATCGTGGCAAACGACGTCGCGCCGGCGACCGGGGTGATGGGCGGCACCCGCAACACGGTCCACCTCGTCACCCGCGACGGGGTCGAGACCTGGCCGACGATGGACAAGGACGAGGTCGCGCGCCGCCTCGTCGCGCGGTTCGCGGCCTCCCTGAGGGCGGCATCCGGGGCCGAGGCGTCCGTGGCCGCGCCCGCGGCGCTGAAGCGCGCAGCGCCGAAGCCGTGATCGCCCTCCGCTGCCGGCGCCTCCCCCACGCCGAAGGCCTCCCCCTGCCCACTTACGAGACGACGGGCGCCGCCGGCCTTGACCTTCTCGCGGCCAATCCCGAGAATTCGCCGATCCTGATCGAGCGGTTTTCGAGGGCCCTCGTCCCGACCGGGCTCGCCGTGGAGCTGCCGCAAGGCTGCGAGGGCCAGATCCGCCCGCGCTCCGGGCTTGCGCTGAAGCACGGTGTCACGGTGCTGAACAGCCCGGGGACGGTAGACACGGACTACCGCGGCGAGGTCATGGTGCTCCTCGTCAACCTCGGCGCGGAGCCCTTCCGGGTCGTGCGCGGGATGCGCATCGCGCAGTTCGTGGTCGCCCGCGTCGAACGCGTCGCGTTGGAGGAGGCCCCGGCGCTCGGGTCGACGGATCGGGCGGGCGGCGGCTTCGGGTCGACGGGCCTCTAAGGCGCGCCGGCCCTGACGGAGGACGGCCCCATGATGCTGCTCTCGCGGCGCAGTCTTCTGGCCATCGCCGCCGTCGTCGACATCGCGCTCCACGCCCGGCCGACGCCGGTCTCGGCGAAGAGCCTCGCCGGCCGGCACAACCTGCCGCCGCGTCACCTTGAGACCGTGCTGCAGGCGCTCGTGCGCCTCGGCATCCTGAAGGGGGTGCGCGGGCCGCGCGGCGGCTACGAGCTCGCCCGCGAGCGCCGGCGCATCACGGCCGGCGAGATCGTGCGCGCCGCCATGACGGTCACGGGCGAGGAGAGCCTCACGCCCCTCCCGGAGTCGCGCCTCGTCGACCAAGTCGTGGCGCCGCTCGTCGGACGCGCCGCCGAGGCCTTCCTGTCGACCCTCGATGGGGTCACCCTCGACGACCTGTGCCGGCAGGCGGATGAGCGCCGGGTGTTCGGCGGCGTATCAGCCGATGCTGATTTCACGATTTGAAATGTGAAAATAGCAATTCCTCGCCAGACCGCGTAGATAGCGGCGACGCCCTTCCCTTCCGACGAGGAGAGCAGCATGGCCGAACCCGCCCGCAAGCTTCAGGACACGATACCCGCCCGCGTCCCCGGCCGCGGCCGCATCTATGATTCGATCACCGAGACCATCGGCGACACGCCGATCGTGCGCCTGAACCGCCTGCCGCAGGAGCGCGGCGTTGCGGCCAACATCCTGGCGAAGCTCGAGTTCTTCAACCCGATCGCGAGCGTCAAGGACCGCATCGGCGTCTCCATGATCGACGCCATGGAGGCGGCGGGCGTGTTGCAGCCCGGCGGCACGCTCGTCGAGCCGACCTCCGGCAACACCGGAATCGCCCTCGCGTTCGTGGCGGCGTCGCGGGGCTATCGGCTGATCCTGACCATGCCCGAGACCATGTCGCAGGAGCGTCGCAAGATGCTCGCCCTCCTCGGCGCCGAGCTGGTCCTCACTCCCGGCCCGCAGGGCATGAAGGGGGCGATTGCCAAGGCCGAGGAGTTGAAGGCCGAGATCCCGGGTGCGGTCATCCCGCAGCAGTTCGCGAATCCGGCCAATCCCGAGATCCACCGTCGCACCACGGCCGAGGAGATCTGGAACGACACCAAAGGCGAGATCGACTGGTTCGTCTCCGGCGTCGGCACCGGCGGCACGATCACAGGCGTCGGCCAGGTGCTGAAGCCGCGCCGCCCGTCGCTCAAGATCGTCGCGGTCGAGCCCGAGGATTCGCCGGTGCTTTCCGGCGGCCAGCCCGGTCCGCACAAGATCCAGGGCATCGGGGCGGGCTTCGTGCCGCAGGTGCTCGACCGCGCGGTGATCGACGAGGTGGTGACCGTCGGCAACCAGACCGCCTTCGACACCGCGCGGCTCGTCGCCCGGATGGAGGGCATCCCGGTCGGGATCTCGTCGGGCGCGGCGGTCGCCGCGGCGCTCGAGATCGGCGCGCGGCCGGGCATGGCAGGGAAAAACATCGTCGTGGTGATCCCTTCCTTCGCCGAGCGCTACATCTCGAGCGCGCTGTTCGAGGGCTTGTAAGCTATCGAACTCGCTTCGAGCGTCCATGCGCCTGCCGGTTCCGGGCTCCTCGCCGAGTGCCCCCAAACGAAAAGCAGGAGGGAGAGCGGCGTTCGCGCCGCTCTTTTGTTGCGAGCTTGGCCCCTCCGGCTTCCTCTTCCAATCGAGCCCGGAGGCGGCCATGGCGGATCAGAGACGCAATCCCCCCAGAGACCCCCGACGACGCGCTGCCCGACCGGGCCGGCCGCGGCCTCGACGACATGGAAGTCCGCCAGGGCCGCCGTTCCCTGAAGGACCGCGCCGGCGACCAGATCCGCAACGAGGAGCGCGGCGGGACGGCTTCCCCGTCGAGCGCGGCGATCCCGAGCCGAACGAGACCCTGCGCACGGTGTGGAGCGAGCCCGGCGGCGAGGCCTACGACTACCGCAATGCCCTGATCGGCGCCGGCGGCAAGGCCGACGATCACTCCGACGAGACCGCGGCCGAGTCGCCCCGGACCGCCCGCCACCTTTCCGACGCGACGCTCGGTCCCGACGACAAGGACGCGACGGGTCAGGCAATCCGGCGCATGGGCCGGAGCGGAGGGCGCTCGTGAGCGAGCGCGGCAAGGCTTCAAGCGCTTCCGGCGCGGAGCGCCGGCCTGCCGGTCCTTCGCATGAGGGCGGCCCTCGTCCGCCGGATCGGCTCCCGCCCGCCGGGCCGCACGCCAACCCGGCCCTCACGAACCCGGAGGCGACGCCCGGCACCGGGGCTCTGCCTCCGTCCGGCGGCCACGACGACGTGGATTCGACGAGCGGCTGACCGTCTTTGCGTCCCACCCAAGCGCTTCAAGGAGAATCCCATGATGGACGGCCCGAAAGTTCCGACCGAGCGGCCCGATCCCGGAGCCGCCGCGCGGAAACCCGAGGACGGTCAGGATCGCCCCGGCCTTGATCTCGGCGGCGCCGTGGACGAGACTCCCGGAACGGGCTCGACCACGATGCCGCGCGTCCCTTTGGGCAGCCCGGGCTCCGGCCAGACCGCGACCGGACGGGCGAGCGGGGCGACCAATCCGGCCGGGTCGCGGCCCCGCTCCGGCGGCGGCTCGGAAGCCGGCGGCGGCCCGACGAGCCCGCGCGGCGGCACCGGCTCGTGAGGCAGCCATGAAAGACAAGCCCGACGCGAGCGGCAACGAACGCCCAGGCTCGCCCACGGACGGCTCCATCGAGCGCCCGCGCCTCACACCGCAAGGCCGCACGAGCCCGGACGCCTCGGGGCAGGATGCGACCGATCCGAAGGGTTCCGGTGCCAAGGAGGGTCAGGTCGACAAGGCCGAAGGGTAGGGTCTCGCCTCGACGTGAGCCGGCGCACGCCGGCCGCGCCTGGAACGCGGCACCATGCTCCTCAGGGACGGACGCGGGATCCGTTCATCGAGAGGAGAGATCCATGGGAAGCATGCTCTTGAAGGCGGGCCGCTCGCTCGCCCTCGCGACCCTGCTGGCGGCGGGTGGTTTCGCGGTCGCGCCGGTGCTCGTCGATGCCCCGGCCTTCGCCCAGAACGGTGGCGGGGGTGGAGGAGGCGGCGGCGGGGGAGGAGGCAGTGGCGATGGCAGTGGCAGCTCGAGCCTCGACGACGTCTACGCAGTGATGCGGGCCGATGCCGCCAATCGCGGGCGCAACCCGGCCGCCGGGAACGCCGGCCGCGGGCGCGGCGCGACCCTCACCCATGTCCCCGGCACGCCCAACGACCCGCCGCAGCGCGGACGCGGGCACTACGTCTCCATGCCGGGCGACCACGGCGGCGGCTGCGGCGGCCGCGGCAGTGTCCGCATCGTCTACGACATCAACAGCGAGCCGATCCGTTATCAGTGCATGCCGACCCGGTAGGTCTCGGCCTTGTCCCAAGAACGCAAGACCCCGCCGGCCTGCCGCCGGCGGGGTCCGTCATCGGGCTTCGGGGCGCCTATTCGGGAGCGGGCGTCAGCAACGCCTCACCCGCGGGTTGCCGGCCCGATCGTAGCGGATGTTGCCGCGGCGATCGGTGACGTAGCAGTAGCCGGGATCGAGCGGGCCGCCCGGCGCCGTTACGACTGCCCCGGCGACGCCGCCCACGACTGCGCCGACCGGTCCGCCGACGACTGCGCCGGCGACGGCGCCCGAGGTCGTCCCGACCGTCTGCTGCGGGGTCTGGCAGGCGGCCGTCGAGAGGCCGATCAGGGCTGCGAGCAACAGCTTGCGCATGTGTGTTCTCTCCGAATGACACCCCGTGCCGGGATCGGAAGGCCTAACGTGCCAGCAGCCGCGAAGTTCAGCAGGACGGCCGCGTCTTGGGGATTGCGGCGGGCGAGCGGATCGCCGCTCAGGGCTTGCCGGCGGGCCGTTCCGGCGCAGCTCCGGGCGGGCGGGAGGCGAACGGGCGGATGCCCGCGACGTCGAAGGACTCCGTGACCGTCAAGCCGTTGGTGAAGACCGTGGTCCTGGTGCGGGCCTCGAAGTCGAAGGACACCGAGCGGGGCTCGGCCGGGGCCCCTTCCGACGGCGCGCCCCCGGTCGCGGCCGAGGCCGCACCGGATCCCGCGGTCGCCGCCAACTCGCTCGCCCGTGCCTCGAGCGCCGCCTTGAGCTTCAGGAGCCCCTCGTCCCCGGCTGGCGGCCGCATCGCCGCGACGTCCGGGGCAGCAGGAGTTGCGAGGGAGCTTGCCGGAAACCGTGCGGGAGGCCTTGCGGCCCGGTGCTCCGGGGAAGAGGAGGGGGGCTGCGCGGCGCGGGAGGGCTGCGCCGCCCCGGCCTGACGCTTCTGAAAGCGGCCCGTGATCCACACGCCGTTGACGCGCTTGCGGGTGTAGTAGTCCTTGGCCTCGGCCGCGCCGAAGTCGAGCGCGGACGGCGCGACGACAAGCCAACCGGCGCCCGCGAACGCGGCGGCGAGGCAGGCCGGGAGCCCCGCGCGCATCGACTCTACTCCTTACTCGACACGGATCGTCGCCAGGGACCGCCAAGGCGACCTGAACGGCTCATGAAGGCGCAACTGTGCGGACGCTCGGCCGTCTCCTCAGTTCTTCGGCCGAAGATTGTTCGCGAGCGCGCCGGTCGCGTCCTCGGGCGTGGGCTTGCGCAGCCCGTTGACGAAGTCGGTCAGGTCGGCGCCGGCCGCGACGCCCGCGTCCGGGAGCGAGCGCGGGTCGAATAGCTCCTCGTGCACCGTGCCGTCGGCCATGTGCACCGTCTTGATGCCCGTGGCGAGGTCATAGAACACCGATTTGACGCCGGATGCCCGGGGATCGGTTCCTTGGGGACCCGCCGCGGCCGGCTCCGGGACGGCGACCTTCGCCGCAGCCTCGGCCGGTGCGCGCTCGGGCCGGCGCGCGGCCGTCGCCTGGACTACCGGCTTCCGAGCCGCCGCTCGGGCGAGGGCGCGCTCGCGGCGGGCCTCCCGGCGGGCGCGGCGGCTCTCCCGGCTCTCGGCCGCAGCGGCCGCCTCGGGGACGGCGGCGGGCTCTCCGGACACCGCCTGCCGGACCCGGGTCTCGGCCTCCTTGGCGGCGCTCTGCGCCGGCGAGCCGAAGATCGCGGCGAGCGGGTTCGCGGCGCGCTCGGCCTGGGCCTTCGCCTTGGCGGCGTCGGCGGCGTTCGCGGCGTTGATGCGCTCCCGCGCCTCGCGGACCTGCTGGTGGTTGTTGGTGCTGTACGAGTAGCGCACCCCGTCGATCTCGTAATAGACCTTCTTGGCCTCGGCCCCGCAGGTCATGGCCCAGAGCGCGACGGCCGACGCCCCCAGGCAAGCCATCCGTTTGTTCATTCGTCCCACCGGCTTTGCTCAAGCTTCTGACCTTAAGTCAGATTCACGAAGATGGCGACTCCATGGCGCTGCCGCGGCAGAATTCCCCAAGGTCTAGCAACGGGACCCGCCGGATCGGCGCCGCACCCTGAAGTCGAGCTCTAAGTCTTCCGAAACCACACGCCCGTCTCGAGCCCGTCTTCGCAGCCGCTCTCGTCGTCCTCGTCCATGCCCGACCGATGCACGGCAGGCGCGGGCTCCGGCAACCGGAGCATGAAGGCAACCTTAATCCGAAACCGCGAAGGCGCGGGGCCTGCGAAAGCTCAAGTCACCCCGACGGCCTCGCGACCCGCGCGGACGCCGAGCTGCTCCTCAGGCTCGACCGGGCGGTCGCCTCGGCGCACCCGTCCTGGACCGGCTTCCTTGTCGCCGCGGTCGTCGACTTCACGGTGTGGAGCACGCGGCCGACCGCCCGCATCGACGAGGACACCGCCCTCTGGCTCGCCGCGGCGCTCGCCGGCGGCGGCGCCCCGACCCGCCGAGGCCACCGCATCGTGGCCGAGATCCTCGCCGAGGCCGAAGGCTGTCACCCGGCGCTGACGGCCTTCGCGCTCACCGGATCGGCGCCTGCCGACGGGTACGTGGGGCCATGCGGAGAACGGCTAGCCGCTTAGTTATGGGTCTTGCGCACGCCCTCGACCTCATGGGCGGGCAGGTTTCGAAAATCAGTCAGTACCAGCGCCGGCTCCGGCACGATCCAACTCTGATCGGCGCAGGCATTGCTTGCGCTCCATCGGGGTCAAGCCAACTTGCTCCTGTTGGCGAGCGAGGCTCAGGATATCGCTGAAATCCGCACGGAAGAGCCGAGCTGTTCCATCCTCGGCACCACTGGCGATGATTCGACCGTCCATGCTCCAGGCGACGGCCCGCACGCCGGAGGCATGACCGGCCAGAACCGCGATCGGACGCCCGCTGGGCATCTCCCAAATACGAACTGTGCCGTCCAAGGAGGCTGTGGCAAGCCGGTCGCCGTTCGGAGCCCAAGCGACCCCTTTCACAGCATCGCTATGCCCCTGCAGCAGAAGAGGCGGACCGTCGGACAACAGATCCCATATTCGCGCGACGCCGTCATCGGAAGCGGCTGCCAATCGTCGGCCGTCATGGCTCCAAGCCAATCCCCACGTTGCCCTCGTCGGATCGAGACCGGGGAGCGAGCGCTCCTCCTTCGTGGACAGGTCGAAAAGGATTACGCGCGCTTGCCTAATCGGCGCGCGCGCAAGCACGTCACCCTTGGGCGAGAAGGCCAAGGCTGGGGATGGCAAAGGAAATCTCTGCAAGACACCGTCACCCGTCACCGGCCAAACCGTCACATCAGAACGCGACGAAACGGCTACCAGTTTTCCCGCGGCAGAAATACCGATTCCCATCAGGCTCCCAAGACGAAGCTGCTTCACCATGATCGGCTCGGATTTCTGAGTGTCGAAAATGGTGAAGCGTCCCGCTCCCCCCTCGATGAAGGCCAAGACTGGACTCGAGCTCGCCCAACTTGCCCCGAAGAGCTGGCTTTCGACCTTGATGGGGCGTTGAAGTGATCGGTCCTGCGCTCGAAAGACGACCTCATGGTCGGCAACGGCGGCAAGGGATGCACCGTCGGCAGTCCAGCCCACGCCCCATACCCAGCCGTGCGTTTCGAGCCACGTTTCCGGCGAACGGGCCGGCGGCACCGACCAGAGTCGGACCGTCCGATCATCGCTGGCGGTGGCCAGCTGACCTCCCGCTGGATTCCATCGAACTTCGGTGATGCCGGCAGTATGCCCGGTCAGGCGGGCCTTTGGCCGATGCGTGCTCGCGTCCCAAATCCGGAGCGAGCGATCTTGGGAAACCGATGCGAGCATGCGTCCATCGGGCGAGTAGTCGAGCCCATGGACCTGATTGGTGTGCCCGTCCAGGATTTCAAGACGTTCGCGCCGCTCCGCATTCCAAAGCCAGATTTGACCGTCGTCGAGGCCGACCGCAATGGTCTGTCCGTCGGGCGACCATGCGACGGAGGTTACGTTTACCTTGTTATGTGAAAGGCGAACGGGCTGAGATGGCTTGCCGAGATCAAAAAGCCATACCTCGGAACTTTCTAGACCGATCGCGACTCGCGAGGAGTCCGGCGACCACGCGTGACCGCGCCAAACCGTCGTTTTGACTCTGAGAATGTGGGCCTCGTCGGATTCGAAGTCCAAAAGCAGCGTGCCCTCGGTCGACCAGGCCAAGGCCCGTTTGCCGTCCTTGCTCAGACGAAGGGCGCTCGGCGTTGCGCCGGAGGGGGCGGATACGGCCTTGAGCGGGCTGGAGCCGTCAGGATCCCAGATCTCAACTCCCTCGTCCTTGCTGACCAAAAGGTGTTTGCCATCCGGATGCCACTCGAGAGCTTTCACCTCCCCGATGTTGTCCAACTCGCGACCGGCGGTATTCGCGTCGAAACCCCGCAGCGAGACCCTGTTTCTAACGTTGATATAGCCGAGTTCGGTCCCGTTCGGACGCCACGCAAGACGGGCGGTATCTTGCGCCGTGTCCGGCAACGTCTCGAGCACATGCGATCCGGCCAGCCTATTTCGGACGGCGCTCTCGAAAGGGAGCAAATCGAGCCCGTTCGCGCGCCGCGCTACGTCATACGCGGTGAGCGCAAGATCGAGGCTACACTCCTCGTTCGAGCCCGCCTCCGCCTGAGATTCGGCGAGTACGCCGCGGGCAACCGCGACGGTTTTCTCGTGCTCGGCGCGAGCTCGTGCGTCTATCGCGATCCGCCGCTCTGCCTGCGCCACGAGTTCATTCTGCCAGCTTCGCCATCCGAACACGGCTGCGCCGAAAGCCAAAAGGATGATGAGCGCAAGCGCTCCTCGGCGCAGCTTCCTCTCACGTGAAGCCTGCCGCTCGGAAGCGCTTAGGAACTCCGCCGAAATCTTCGTCAAGGTATCCGGGTTTCGGATCGAGTACCCGCGTAGCAGATCGAGATCGGGCGATCGCCAAAGGCTGCCGCTTGGTTCGCCTGAACGCTTCCAGTCGGAGGCCGCTTCCTCGGCGCGACGCTTCACTCGAAGGTCGGCCGCTGCTTCTTCGAGCCAACCACGAAGCCTATTCCATTGCCGGAATAGCGCTTCGTGCGCGATCTCGAATCCATCCTCGCCGGCGACGAAGAGGCGGGCCCGAGCAAATTCCTCACAAAGCCGCCGCGCCGGTTCAGGCACTTCCGAGGCAGGCAAGCGACGACGGAGGACGCGGCCGTCTGCCGATAGATCAACCATTCGGAATACGGTTGTGGTGCGGAATGCCGCGAGTTCGCTCGCGCTCGGCTTCGCCAGCTCGATGATCTCGTCCGCCCTTGTGCCGACGGCTTGCTCCAGACCACCGAATTGTTTGTAGTCTGCCAGCGTGAGCTTGCGATTCTTTTCGCCGAAGCGGACCCAAAGCTCATGCAAGGTGAAAGCCAGCAGAGGGAGCGCGTCATCCGTCTTGGCGTCGTCAACGAGTCGTGAAGCCAAGCCCGGCTCCAGCTCTAGGTCGGCGAGGGCAGCCGGACCCTCGATGATTGCATGGAAGGCCGCACGCGGCAGGGGTCCGAATTGAAACGACTGCGTTGCAAGGATTTCGCCTCCGGAAAGGTAAGGCTCCCGAAGCGCGCGCTGCCGCTGAAGCGTCCCGCTGAAGTCGGCACGCAGGGTCGCTATCGCCAGAAGGCGATGGTCGCTGGTCGCAAGTGCCCCGCACAACGCGAGCAGGAAGGCGCCGCCGAGTTCTTCGACGCTCGGAGCCAGGACCTCTTCGAGTTGATCGACGCAAAGCAGTATGGTTGCGTCCGGCTGACCTGCGCGCCGCCTCCAGCTTCCTGCGGCCTCGCCGATCCACTTCGTCCAGTCCACAATCCAAGCGTCTCTACTCGCGTCCCGCGCGGCGTCTGCCTCGTGACTTGAGCCATCCGATGCCTTTGCGGGGGCTGAGATACTCGGCCAACTCGGTGCGTCTCCCCCTCCCAGTGCGTCCGCGAGGCCGCGGAACGGATCCGCCAGCGGCCGGAAGGGCGGAACGACGATCCAGTTCGTCGAATCCCGCTCCAGATGCGGGAGGACGCCTGCCCGGAGGAGCGATGACTTGCCGGTACCTGATGCTCCTTGGACAAGCACCAGCCGGGACCGGTCAGGAGCGCGGCAACGCCGCAGGATCGCGAGCAGATCGGTGATCTCCTGCTCTCGACCGAAATAGATGGCCGCATCCTTGCGCTGAAAGGCGGCCAACCCCGGATAAGGCGCGCGGTCGCTCTGCCAAGCGAATAGGCTCTTGGGATCGATTCCAACCGTTGTTAACGCGCGTCGGAGGCGTTCACCGGCCTCGAAGCCATTCCATTTCAGCCTTTGGACCCGACGAAGGATGGGCGGAGCCTGGCGGTCGAACTGAACAGGGTCCATCGTGTCGAGCTCGAGTGGAATAACCGGTTTTCGAAGCGCCTGTGCATGCGAGGCTTCCGCGACGGACCACGGAGACGCCAGCCAGTTGGCACTGACCAGTGCGATAAGGGCCCGACATTGGCGCAACTCGGTATAGAGCCGTTCTTCCCACAGCTCGCCACCAACAATGCCGTCTTCTGTATGGTGATCGAGGAAGATGGCCTCGTACTGTTCCCGTTTGAGCCAGTCGCGCACTCCAGTGGCGGCGTCGGCATCTTTGCTGCTATGACTTAAGAAGATAAATGCCATGTCTGCTACAGCCTTTAACGGTCCAACAGGGCATCAGCGATATTACGCGACTATTCCCTCGCGCGGAAGTGCTTCCGCGCAGTCGATCCGGGCGCCCGTCGTGATCCGTTGGCGTGTACAGGTCGGTCTAGAAGGAATGGTGGGCGCACGTGGGATCGAACCACGGACCCCTGCGATGTCAACACAGTGCTCTACCGCTGAGCTATGCGCCCATCCGACCGGCAAGCCGGCTTCGCAGGAAGCGGCGATATAGCGGCTCGGCCAAGGGGGTGCAAGCCACCGCCCGCCCTGTCACGCCGCGATCAGCTTCTCGACCTCGCTCACGAGCTCGCGCAGGTGGAAGGGTTTGGAGAGGATCTTGGCCTCCTTGGGGGCCTTCGAATCGGGGTTGAGGGCGACCGCCGCGAAGCCCGTGATGAACATCACCTTGATGTCCGGGTCGAGCTCGGTCGCGCGCCGCGCGAGCTCGATGCCGTCCATCTCGGGCATGACGATGTCGGTGAGGAGGAGCTCGAACGGTTCCTCGCGCAGCCGGTTGTAGGCCGAGAGGCCGTTGTCGAACGAGGCGACGTCGTAGCCGGCGTTCTGGAGCGCCTTCACGAGGAAGCGGCGCATGTCATTGTCGTCCTCGGCGAGAAGTATCTTCATCGTCGCGAAAGCCCGTCCGATCGAAGCCCGTTTGCCCGCCCAAGCCCGTCTGCCTTGGGCACCCGCTTCCATAAAGCGCGGATACGGTAAACAGAGGGTTGATGCGCCGCACGCGCGCGGATAGCCGTGGACAGGCGTCGTCCACGTCGCCACATTAGGCCGTTCCGCGTGCCCCTCGCCAGTCCGAGCGTCGATGCCCCCTCCGATCGAGCCTGATTTCGAACCGCCCTATCTCATCGCGGAGCCGCCGCGGCAGACGATTCCGTTCGTCTTCAACGCCCCCCACGCGGGTGCGGTCTATCCCGGCTCGTTCCTAAACGCGTCCCGGCTCGAGGGCCTGGCGCTCAGGCGCTCGGAGGACGCCTACGTCGACGCGCTCTTCGCTGGCGTGACGGCGCTCGGCGCGCCGCTCATGGCGGCGCGCTTCCCGCGCGCCTACCTCGACGTCAACCGCGAGCCCTACGAGCTCGACCCGCGCATGTTCGAGGGGCGGCTCCCGCCCTTCGCCAACACCCGCTCGATGCGGGTCGCTGGGGGCTTAGGCACGATCCCGCGCATCGTCGCCGACGGACAGGAGATCTACCGGAGCCGGCTCCCGGTCGACGAGGGTCTGCGGCGGATCGAATGGCTCTACAAGCCCTACCACCGGGCGCTGCGCCAGCTCGTTCAGCGCACCGCGCGCGGCTTCGGCCATGCGGTCCTGATCGACTGCCACTCGATGCCGTCGACGAGCCTCGCCCGGGATGAGGCCGGGAAGGCTGACCTGGTGCTCGGCGACCGCTACGGCACGAGCTGCTCGACCGCCCTGACCGACCTCGTCGAGGCGTCGTTCCGGGCGCGCGGTTACGCGGTCGTGCGCAACAAACCCTACGCCGGGGGCTTCATCACCGAGCACTACGGCGAGCCGGGGCTCGGGCGCCACGCGCTCCAGATCGAGATCAATCGGGCGCTCTACATGGACGAGCGCTCGCTGGCCCGCCGGCCCGACTTCGACTCGGTCGCGGCCGATCTTCGCGACGCCTTCGCCCGGGTGGCCGAAGAGATCCGCGGCGACCTCAATCCGCACCGGATCGCCGCCGAGTAGGTTCGGGTTCCGTGCGCGGGCCGGGATCGCGGCCGTCGGCGTCCGGGTTTCCCGGCGCTCTTTCCAAGCTTCCGGAATGGAATAAGCTTCGGGCGGCTGGCATGCCCGTTGCTGGGCACGGGGATCGACCGGTCCACGCGAGCGGCAGAGCCGGTCCAGGGGAGAGGACAATGAATCGTTCGTCACGTGCGACAATTCTGGCGCGGGCTCTGGGGAGCCTCGCGCTCAGCGCGGCTTTCGCCACGGCTGCGGCCGCGCAGGAGAAGACCCTGCGCATCGGCATGACCGCCGCCGACATTCCGCGCACCCTCGGCCAGCCCGACCAGGGCTTCGAGGGCAACCGCTTCACCGGCATCCCGATCTACGACTCTCTCACCCAATGGGACCTCTCCAAGGAGAAGGAAGCCTCGGTGCTGATCCCGGGGGTCGCGACCGAGTGGAAGGCCGACGACGCCGACAAGACGAAATGGGTGTTCCGGCTGCGCCCCGGTGTGAAGTTCCACGACGGCTCCGCCTTCAACGCCGACGCGGTCGTCTGGAACGTGCAGAAGGTCCTGGACAAGGCGGCGCCGCACTTCGACCCGAGCCAGGTCGGCGTCACGGCCTCGCGCATGCCGACGCTCCGCACCGCGCGCAAGATCGACGACCTTGCCGTCGAGTTCACGACCTCCGAGCCCGACGCCTTCCTGCCGATCAACCTGACGAACCTCTTCATGGCCTCGCCGGCCCATTGGGAGGCGAAGCTCAAGGCCGTGCCGGCCTCGGTCACCGATCCGGCCGAGCGCGCGAAGCAGGCCTGGGCGGCCTTCGCGGCCGACCCGTCGGGCTCGGGCCCCTTCCGCGTCACCCGCTTCGTTTCGCGCGAGCGCCTCGAGCTCGCGAAGTTCCCGGAGTACTGGGACGCGAAGCGCCGCCCGAAGATCGACAAAGTGGTGCTCCTGCCCCTGCCCGAGGCCAACGCCCGCACGGCGGCGCTGCTCTCCGGCCAGGTCGACTGGATCGAGGCGCCGGCGCCGGACGCCGTGCCGCAGATCAAGAGCCGCGGCTTCCTCCTCTACCAGAACGCCCAGCCGCACGTATGGCCGTGGCAGCTCTCCTTCGTCGAGGGCTCGCCCTGGCTCGACCGGCGCGTGCGCCACGCCGCGAACCTGTGCATCAACCGCTCCGAGTTGAAGGAGCTCCTCGGCGGCATGATGGCCGAGGCGACCGGCACCTACGAGCCCGGCCACCCCTGGCATGGCAATCCGAAGTTCCAGATCAAGTACGACCCGGCGGCAGCGAAGAAGCTGATGCAGGAGGCCGGCCACTCGGCTGCAAAGCCCCTCAAGGTGAAGGTACAGACCTCGGCCTCGGGCTCGGGCCAGATGCAGCCGATCCCGATGAACGAGTACGTGCAGCAGGCCCTCAAGGAGTGCTTCTTCGACGTCGAGCTCGACGTGATCGAGTGGAACACCCTTTTCACCAACTGGCGCGTCGGGGCGAAAGATCAGACGGCGCGCGGCGCGAACGCCATCAACGTCACCTACGCCGCCATGGACCCGTTCTTCGGCATGGTGCGCTTCACCTCCACAAAAACCTTCCCGCCGGTGTCGAACAACTGGGGCTTCTTCGGCAACGAGGAGTTCGACAAGCTCATCGCCGACGCCCGCACCACCTTCGATGACAAGGCCCGGGACGGGGCGCTCGCCCGGCTCCACGCCCGCATCGTCGAGGAGGCGCCCTTCGTCTGGGTCGCCCACGACGTGGGGCCGCGGGCGCTGTCGCCGAAGATCAAGAACGTGGTCCAGCCCCAGAGCTGGTTCATCGACCTCGCCACGATGACGATGGAGTGAGGCTTTCTCCTCTCCCCGCTTGCCGGGAGAGGTCGAGTCCGCGAAGCGGACCGGGTGAGGGACCTGGGCCACGCTCCACCGTTCCGGCCCTTCACCCGCTCGGGCCCCTGCCCGAGTCGGCCTCTCCTGGCAAGCGGGGAGAGGGGTTCCGCGTCCACCTTGGGTCCCCATGCTCTCCTACCTCGCCCGCCGCGTCGTCTACACGGTCCCCATTCTCTTGGGCGTCTCGCTCGTGTGCTTCGCCCTCGTGCACATCGCGCCGGGCGATCCGCTCGTGTCGGTGCTGCCGCCCGACGCCTCGGCGGACCTCCAGAAGATGATGCTCGCGATCTACGGCTTCGACCGGCCGTATGCCGAGCAGTTCGCGAAGTGGCTGTGGCGGGCCGTGCACGGCGACCTCGGCACCTCGATCGCGACCGGACGCCCGGTGGCGGACGAGGTCGTCAAGGCCGTCGGTAATACCTTGCGGATCGCCGTGCTCGCGACCTTCGCCGGCTTCCTGTTCGGGGCGCTGTTCGGATTCGTGGCCGGCTACTTCCGCGGGACGTTCGTCGACAAGCTCGCCTCGGCGCTGTCCGTTCTCGGCGTGAGCGTGCCGCACTACTGGCTCGGCATGGTGCTGGTGATCGTCTTCGCGGCCGAGCTCG
>DASVPW010000029.1:0-14154 GCA_036389455.1 Beijerinckiaceae bacterium | reverse complement strand
CCCCCCGACAGCACGAGGCCGCGCGTCAGGTTCTTCTCGAGGAGGTCGCCCAGCACGAGGCCGAGGATGAGCGGGGCCATCGGGAACTTCAGCTCCCGCAGGGCAAAGCCGAGGAAGCCGAAGAACAGCATCACGTAGATGTCAAACACCCGGGACGTGATCGCGTAGGCGCCGACGACGCAGAGCACGAACACCACCGGCATCAGGCGCTCGCGCGGGACGAGCAGGATCCACAGGAGCGGCCGCACGAGGGTGAGGCCGAAGAACAGCTTCGCCATGTCGGCGATGAGCAGCATGGCGACGATCTGGTAGAAGAACTCCGGCGTCTGCAGCATCAGGTTCGGGCCGGGGTTGAGGCCGTGGATCAGCATCGCCGCCATGAGCACGGCGGCGGGCGCAGAGCCCGGCACGGCGAGCGTCAGCACCGGAATGATGGCGCCCGGCACGCAGGCGCTCTCGCCGGTCTCGGCCGCCATCAGGCCCTCGATCGAGCCCTTGCCGTACTTCTCCTTCTCCTTCGAGGCGCGCCGCGCCGCCGCATAGGACGACCACGCCGCGGTGTCCTCGCCGAGGCCCGGCAGGATGCCGATGAAGGTGCCGATCGCGCCCGAGCGCAGGATCGTGCGCCAGTGCCTGAACACGTCCTCGAGGCGCGGGATGACCGAGTCGATCTTGCTCGACACCGCCTCGACGGCGGGGCCGCGCATCGACTGCAGCACCTCGGCGACGCCGAAGCAGCCGACGAGGGCCGGCAGGAGGCCGATGCCGCCGGCGATGTCCGTCGAGCCGAAGGCGAAGCGCTGGTAGTTGTAGTAGGGCTCCTGGCCGATCGTCGCGATGAAGAGGCCGAGGAAGCCGGCGATGTAGCCCTTGAGCGGGTCGCCGCCGGCGAGCGTGCCGGCGATGACGATGCCGAACACCGAGATCCAGAAGAACTCGAAGCTCTGGAACTTGAGCGCGACCTCGCTGAGGATCGGCGTCAGCGCCGCGACGCAGAGGATGCCGAAGAGGGTGCCGAGCCACGAGCCCGAGGTCGAGATGCCCATGGCGCGCCCGGCGAGCCCCTGGCGGGCGAGGGGAAATCCGTCGAGGGTCGAGCAGGCCGAGGCCGGCGTGCCC
Source organism: Beijerinckiaceae bacterium (assembly GCA_036389455.1). Classification (GTDB taxonomy): domain Bacteria; phylum Pseudomonadota; class Alphaproteobacteria; order Rhizobiales; family Beijerinckiaceae; genus JAJKJG01. The sequence goes on along the minus strand of DASVPW010000029.1, from coordinate 13,035 downwards.
GGGATGTTCAAGAGGATCGCGCTGCGGCTGCCGCCGTAGATCGCGCCGACGTAGATGCAGACGAGCACCAGGATCGCCTGCTCGTGCGGCATGGTGAAGGTCAGCGTCGTCATGAGCGCGACGCCCATGGTGGCGGTGAGGCCGGGCAGCGCCCCGATGATGATGCCGAGGAGCGTCGCCCACAGCACGTTGAGCACGCCCCAGCCGCTCAAGAGGTGGGCGAGAGCCGCGCCGAACTGTCCGAGGCTGTCGAGCATCGGGCGGCGTCCTCAGGGCAGCCGGACGAGGAAGACGCGCTCGAACACGAGCGTCACCAGGATCCCGGTGGCGACGCCCTGCACGAGCGCGGTCGCGAGCCGCCGCAGGCGCGCCTTCCGGCTGAGCCCCGGCTGCCACTCGAAGGCCGCGACGAACAGCGTCACGAAGACCGCGGCGGCGATCCAGAACGGCATCCGCCCGATGAGCCCGACGATGAAGATCACGCCGAGCGCCGCCGCGAGCGCGAAGCGGGCGTTGCTGTTGCCGCTGTCCGGCCGCCCGTGGTGCGCGCCCGCCGGGGCCAGCGCGCCGGCCCGGATCGAGCGCGCGGCGAGCCAGAGGCTCAAGATCCCGATCACCACCCCGTAGAAGCTCGGCACGAGCCCGGGGGCGGTGTAGATCTGCCCGCCCTGGTCCGTGTAGGTCGGCATGCGAAAGGAGAGGACCAGGATCGCGGCGCTGAAGACCAGAAAACTCGCCGCAACCCACAGGTCGGTGCGCGGCGCGAGCCTTTCCTCGTGCGGCAGGAGCGGAAGCTCGTCGGCCATCGGCGCTATGGCGACGTGCAGGCCGAAAGTCGGCCTCGGACCACGTAGAGACCGCTCCTCCCCCGTCGCGTCAGCGACGGGGGAGGGGGACCGCCGAAGGCGATGGAGGGGGCACGCCTGGGATCGCCCCCTCCACCATGCTTCGCATGGTCCCCCTCCCCCGCTTCGCGGGGGAGGAGCGCAATGTGGCGCGTCCTTCGAGGCCCGCTTCGCGGGCACCTCAGGAGGAGGGGCATGGGAGCAGCCGGCTGCTTATTGCGGACGCGGGATGCCGATGGTGTCGGGCGAGGCCTTGGCCTTGCCGGCGTCGAAGTAGAGCCAGACCGTCTGGGTCACCATCTTCATCGCCTCCTTCGCGGCCTCGTCGCCGGAGATCGGCGTGAACAGGGCGGCGCGGGCGGCGGCGTACTTCTTCAGCGGCTCGGAGTTGGCGATCTTCTTCTTCCAGATCATGTCCATGGTCTGGACCACGGGCTCCGGCGTCCCCCGCGGCGCCCAGATGCCGAAGTAGTTGAGCGGCGCCGGCATGTTCGGCAGCCACTTCGTCACCGGCGGGATCTCGCCGTAGCCTTCGAGGACCACGGGCTTGTCGGCCTGCACGGCGAGCGGGATCAGGCGCTTGCCCTTGATGAACTCCGACATCTCGACGAGGAGCTGCGACACCGCCTGCGTCTCGCCCGAGACGGTCGAGAGCACCGCAGGATTCCCGCCGTCGTAGGTGACGTGGCGGTACTCGACCCCGGGCGCCGACTTGCGGATCGTCTCCATCATGTTGTGGCCGGCGGACGAGAGGCCGGCGGTCGCGACCGGCACGTCCTTGCCGTTCTTCTTCAGGGTGTCGAGGAACTGGCCGAAGTCCTTGAACGGCGCGCCCGGGTTCGCCGAGACGGTGTTGACGTTGGCGACGGCGAAGAACAGGTGCCAGTCCTTGAGCTGGCTGTCGAGGAGGCCGAGCACCTTGTAGCCGCCGATGTCGACGGCGGCGCCGGCCGCCCAGGTGTAGCCGTCCTTCGCGCCCTCGAGCACGCCCTTGGTGCCGATCGAGCCCGAGGCGCCGGGCTGGTTCACCACCACGATCTTCTGCTTGAGCTCGGATTCGAGCTCGGTCGCGACGATGCGGGCCATCTGGTCGGTCGAGCCGCCGGCGGCCCAGGGCACGATCAGGTTGATCGGGCGGTCGGGCTTCCAGGGATAGTCCTGGGCGGCGGCCTGTCCGGCGACGAGGCCGAAGCCGGCGGCGGCGATGGCGGCAAGAAGCTTGCGCATGGTCCCTCCCTCCCGGCTTTGTCGACAAGCCGGGTTAAGGCGGCAAGACTGTCCGGCGGCCAGGGGCTCGTCAAGACTAACCGGCCGGTTAATTAGACGGAGCGCGCCGGCTTGGGTTATGACGCGTCGATGAGGCTGTCGCTGTGCAACGAGGTCGTCCGCGAGCTGCCGTTCGGGCGCCAGTGCGAGCTCGCGGCGAAGCTCGGCTACGCCGGCCTCGAGCTTGCGCCGTTCACGCTCGGCGAGGAGACCTACCGCATGCCTGCCGCCGAGCGCGGGGCGGTGCGCCGCGCCTGCGCCGACGCGGGGATCGCGGTGAGCGGCCTGCACTGGCTCCTCGTCGCTCCGAAAGGGCTCTCGATCGCCACGGCGGACCGGGCGGTTTGGGGCAAAACGGTTGACGTCATGCGGCGCCTCGTCGGCCTCTGCGCGGAGCTTGGCGGTGAGTACCTCGTGCACGGCTCGCCGGCGCAGCGGCAGACCGGCGGCGACCCGGACGCCGCCGCGCGCGCCGAGGCCGCGTGGGCGGCGGTCGCGCCGGAGGCGGAGAGCGCGGGGGTCGCCTACTGCATCGAGCCGCTCGCACCTCGCGAGACCGACTTCGTCAACACCGTCGCCGAGGCCGCCGCGATCGTGCGGCGCATCGGCAGCCCGAGCTTACGCACCATGATCGACACCTCGGCGGCGGCGCTCGCCGAGGCGGAGCCGGTCGCGGCCCTGATCGAGCGCTGGATGCCGACGGGGCTTGTCGCCCACGTCCAGCTCAACGACCGGAACCGCCGCGGGCCGGGCGAGGGCGAGGACCGCTTCGCCCCCGTGCTCGCGGCGCTCAAGCGCACGGGTTATGCCGGCTGGCTCGCCATGGAGCCGTTCGAGTACATCCCCGACGGCCCGGCCTGCGCGGCGCGCTCCATCGGCTACGTCGCCGGCATCCTCGAGGCCCTGGCATGACTGACCGGCTCCCCGAAAGATTCGACTCCGTCGAGGCGCTCGAGGACTTCATGACCGAGCCGGCACCGGCGCTCGTCGAGGACCTTGCCCGCGTCCCCGGCGACATCCTCGTCCTCGGCGTCGCCGGCAAGATGGGGCCGACGCTCGCCCGCATGGCGAAGCGCGCGGCGCCCGAGCGGAGCGTCGTCGGCGTCGCACGCTTCTCGAACGCGGCGGCGCGCCGCGCCCTCGACCGGCACGGCGTCGAGACGCTCGCCTGCGACCTCCTCGACCGCGCCGCCGTCGAGGCCCTGCCGCGCGCCCCGAACGTCGTCTTCATGGCCGGCATGAAGTTCGGGGCGACCGGCAACGAGCCCCTGACCTGGGCCATGAACGTGCACGTGCCGGCGCTCGTCGCCGAGACCTTCAAGGGATCGCGCATCGTCGCCTTCTCGACCGGCTGCGTCTATCCGTTCGTGCCGGTGGACGGCGGCGGCGCGACCGAGGAGACGCCGGCGGTGCCGCCGCCCGGCGACTACGCCAACTCCTGCGCCGGCCGCGAGCGGATGTTCTCCTACTTCTCGGGCCTGCACGGCACGCCGGGCCGGCTCTTCAGGCTGAACTACGCCATCGACATGCGCTACGGCGTCCTCCACGACGTCGCCCGCAAGGTGCTCTCCGGCGAGGAGGTCGACCTCACGATGGGGCACGTCAACGTGATCTGGCAGGGGGACGCGAACGCCGCGGCGCTTCGCTGCCTCGCGCATGCGACGGTGCCGACGAGCCCCCTCAACGTCACCGGCCCCGAGACGGTCGGCGTGCGCCGGCTCGCGGAGGAATTCGGACGGCTGATGGGGAAGGCGCCCCGCCTCGCCGGCACCGAGGCCGCGACCGGCTGGCTCAGCAACGCCTCCCGCATGGTCCGCGAGCTGGGTGAGCCGCGCGTGCCGCTCCGGCGCATGATCGAATGGACGGCCGACTGGGTCGCGCACGACCGCGAGAGCCTCGGCAAGCCGACGCACTACGAGGTGCGGGATGGGCGCTACTGACCTCGCCGAGGAGGCGCTGACCGCGGCGGAGGCGGAGGCCGCGCTGCCGCTCTCGGCCGAGGCCGGCTGGAACCAGACCGCAGCCGACTGGCGCTTCATGCTCGATGTCGGCCGCGGCATCGGCGTGCGCGACGCCTCCGGACGTTGGGTCGGCAGCGCGATCGCCCTGCCGCTCGGCCAGGAGCTGTCCTGGATCGGCATGGTTCTTGTCGCGAAGGACGTGCGCCGGCGCGGCATCGGCACCCGGCTGCTGCGGCACGCCATCGGCATCGTGCGCAAGGCCGAGCGGATCCCCGGTCTCGACGCCACCGAGCTCGGCCAGCCGGTCTATCTCCCCCTCGGCTTCCGCGACCTCTACGCCGTATCGCGCCTGCGCGTCGAAGCCCCGGTCGCGGCCGTCCCGCCGCCCCCCGGCTGCACGGTCCGGCCGCTTGCGCCCACGGACCTCCCCGCCGTCGCGGCCTTCGATGCGCCCCGCAGCGCGATGGGGCGCGCCCGCGTGCTGGCCTACCTCCTCGGGCAGGCCCCCGGGCAGGCGTTCGTGGCCGAAAGCGGCGGGCGGATTGCCGGCTACGTCCTCGGCCGGCCGGGGCGCACGACGTTTCAGGTCGGGCCCGTCATGGCCGACGAGGGCGCGGTCGCGCTCGCCCTCGTGAGCCTCGCCCTGTCGCGCCTTGCCGGTCCCGTCCTGCTCGATGTTCCGGACGAGCAGGCAATCCTTCGCAGCTTCCTCGATCGGGCCGGCGCGGCGCGCCAGCGCGGCTTCATGCGCATGACCCTGGGAGCGCCGCCGCCGGGGCTCGACCGCCCCGTCGCCGTGTTCGCGCTTGCCGGCCCCGAGCTCGGCTAAATACAGCAACCGGAGCCTCCGATGCCCAACGGCCTGCATTGGTCCGATCTGCCGCAAGAGGTCCGCGCCGTCCTGGCGAAGGGCACGGTCATCCCGGCCCACCCCCTCGCCCTCGACCCGAACCGGGCATTCGATCGCATTTCGCAGCGGGCGCTCACCCGCTACTACATCGACGCCGGCGCCGGCGGGCTCGCGGTCGGGGTGCACTCGACCCAGTTCGCGATCCGGGAGGCCGGGCTCTACGGCCCGGTGCTCGAGCTCGCGGCCGAGACCGCGAGGGCCTGGGCCGACCGCCCCCTCGTCCTGATCGCCGGCGCGATCGGGCGCACGGCCCAGGCCGTCGAGGAGGCGCGCACGGCGCGCGCCCTCGGCTACCACGCCGTGCTGCTGTCGCTCGCCGCCATGAAGGGCGCCTCCGAGGACGAGCTCGTCGGGCATTGCCAGGCGGTCGCGGCCGAGATGCCGCTGATCGGCTTCTACCTCCAGCCGGCGGTCGGCGGCATCCCGCTGTCGCGGGCGTTCTGGACGCGCTTCGCGGCGCTCGACAACGTCGTCGCGATCAAGGTCGCGCCGTTCAACCGCTACGGCACCCTCGACGTCGCCTTCGGGGTCGCGGCGGCGGGCGCCGAGGAGCGCGTCGCGCTCTACACCGGCAACGACGACCACATCGTCTCTGATCTCGTCACCCCTTTCGCCGTCCGCACCGGCGGCCGCGAGGTCGTGGTGCGCTTCAGGGGCGGGCTCCTCGGCCACTGGAGCGTGTGGGTGAAAGGCGCGGTGGCGCTGCTCCACCGCCTGCACGCGGCGGTCGCGGCCGGGCCGGTCCCGCCCGAGATCCTCGCCCTCGACGGCTTCGTGACCGACTGCAACAGCGTGATCTTCGACGTGGCGAACGGCTTCGCCGGCTGCATCCCGGGCTGCCACGAGATCCTGCGCCGGCAGGGCCTCATGACCTCGATCCACTGCCTCGACCCGCACGAGACCTTGAGCCCCGGGCAGGCGGAGGGCATCGACCGCCTCTACGCCACCTATCCGGAATGGACCGACGACGGCTTCGTCCGCGACAACCTCGCGAGGTGGCGCGGGGCATGATCCCGGCTCGGGCGGCGCCCGCCGGCCGCCGCGGCGGAAAGCGGCAGGCTCCGGCTGCCGGACGTCCGGTGTGGCACTGTGCTGCCGTCCGTGAATGCGGCTCCCCGTTGTGTCCGCCGCGCTTCCGCGCGAAGCTGAGGTTTCCGGGCACTCGGGGAGGACGGATCATGGATGAGAAGCAACTGCGCCGGCTCATTGGCCGGGTGAAGGACGGCAGGCTGTCGCGGCGGGCCTTCGTCGGGCGAATGCTGGCCCTCGGGCTCACGGCGCCGCTCGCGAACGAGATGCTCGCCTTCTGCGGCGTCGCGCGGGCGCAGGGGAAGGAGAGGCTCCCCTACAAGCCGACGAAGCGCGGCGGCGGCGGGGCGCTCAAGGTGCTGTGGTGGCAGGGCCCGACGCTGCTCAACCCGCACTTCGCGGTCGGCACCAAGGACCAGGACGCCGCGCGCATCTTCTACGAGCCGCTCGCCGGCTGGGATGCGGACGGCGACCTCTTCCCCGTCCTCGCGGCCGAGATCCCCTCGCGCGAGAACGGCGGCCTCGCGCCTGACGGGATGTCGGTGACCTGGAAGCTCAAGCGCGACGTGGCCTGGCACGACGGCAAGCCGTTCACGGCCGACGACTGCGTGTTCAACTGGGAATACGCCCGCGATCCGGCGACCGCGGCGGTGACGGTCGCGAGCTACAAGGACGTCACCGTCGAGAAGCTCGACAGCCACACCATCAAGGTGTCGTTCAAGAAACCGACGCCGTTCTGGGCCGACGCCTTCATCGGCACGCGCGGCATGCTGATCCCCAAGCACCTGTTCGAGGACTACCGGGGCGACAAGTCGCGCGACGCGCCGTCGAACCTCAAGCCCGTCGGCACCGGGCCCTACAAGTTCGTCGACTTCAAGCCGGGCGACATGGTCCGCGGCGAGATCAACCCGAACTACCACGAGGCCAACCGGCCCCACTTCGACTCGATCGAGATGAAGGGCGGCGGCGACGCCGTCTCGGCGGCGCGCGCGGTGCTGCAGACGGGCGAGTTCGACTACGCCTGGAACATGCAGGTCGAGGACGAGCTGCTGCAGCGGCTCGAGAAGGGCGGCAAGGGCCGCACCGTGATCACGCCCGGCGGCGCGATCGAGCACATCCAGCTCAACTCGACCGACCCCTGGACCGAGGTCGACGGCGAGCGCGCGAGCATCAAGACCAAGCATCCGATCCTGACCGACCCGGCCGTGCGCCAGGCGCTCGGCCTCCTCGTCGACCGGCAATCGGTGCAGGAACACATCTACGGCCGCACCGGCATCGCGACCGCGAACTTCCTCAACAACCCGGAGCGCTTCCGCTCCAAGACCATGAAGTTCGAGTTCAACATCGACAAGGCGAACCAGATCCTCGACGCGGGCGGCTGGAAGCGCGGCTCAGACGGCATCCGCGAGAAGGACGGCAGGAAGCTCAAGCTCGTCTACCAGACCTCGATCAACGCGCCGCGCCAGAAGAACCAGGCGGTCGTCAAGCAGGCCTGCCAGAAGGCCGGCATCGACCTGGAGCTGAAGTCGGTCACCGCGTCGGTGTTCTTCTCCTCCGACGTCGCGAACCCCGACACCTACACGAAGTTCTACTGCGACATCCAGATGTACAACACCACCATGACGGAGCCGGACCCCGAGCTGTTCATGAACCAGTTCGTGTCCTGGGAGGTCGCCTCCAAGGACAACAAGTGGCAGGGCCGCAACATCACCCGCTGGAAGAACGAGGAGGTGGACAAGGTCTATCGCGAGGCGCAAGGGGAGCTCGATCCGGTCAAGCGCGCGGCGCTCTTCATCCGGATCAACGACCTCGTGTGCTCGAATCACGCCGTCATCCCGATCGTCAACCGGCCGAAGGCCACCGCGGTGTCGAGCAAGATGCGGCTCGAGATCAGCGGCTGGGACAATGACACCGCGACCCTGAAGGACTGGTACCGGGAGGCGTGACGGACGCCCGTTCGTGAGCCGGTATCTCACACGGCGGCTGCTGATCGCGATCCCGAGCCTCATCGGGATCAGCGTCGTCCTGTTCACCGTGCTGGCGCTCGCGCCGGGCGACCCGTTCGAGGAGCTCGCGACGAACCCGAACGTGCCGCCCGAGGTGCGGGCGTCCTTGCGCGCCAAGTTCGGCCTCGACGACCCGATCTACCTCCGTTACTTCCATTGGCTCATCGCCATGCTCCAGGGCGACTGGGGCTTCTCCTTCGCGAGCCGGGTCGACGTCGACACGCTGATCCTGCAGCGGCTGCCGACGACGCTCTTCGTCATCGGCTCGTCGCAGCTCCTGGCGCTCGCGATCGCGCTGCCGGTCGGGGTCTACGCCGCGACGCGGCCCTACTCGCTCTTCGACCAGATCGCCAACACGCTGACCTTCGTCGGCTTCTCGCTGCCGACGTTCTTCACCGGGCTCTTGTTCATCCTGGTGTTCTCGATTCAGCTCGACTGGCTGCCCTTCGTCTACCGCGCCGACATCGCGGCGACCGGCTGGCAGTGGTACTGGGAGCACGTCAGGCAGGCGATCATGCCGGTCATGGTGCTCGGCCTGTTCCAGGGCGCCTCGTGGACCCGCTACGTGCGCTCGGCCGTCCTCGACGTGATCCGCCTCGACCACGTCACCACGGCGCGGGCGAAGGGCCTCTCCGAGCGCGTCGTCGTCCTAAAGCACGTGGTGCGCAACGCCTTGATCCCGGTCGTGACCCTCGTCGCCCTGCAGATGCCGGCGGTGTTCGGCGGCGCGATCGTCACCGAGCAGATCTTCCGCATCCCGGGCATCGGCTCGCTCCTCATCGCCTCGATCCTCAACAACGACACGCCGGTGGTGATGGCCGTGACCTTCGTCTTCGCCTGCCTCGTCATCGCCTTCAACCTCGTGGCGGACCTGCTCTATGGCTGGCTCGACCCTCGCATCTCGTACCGCTAGCGCGCCGGCGCCGGCGGTGCGCGCGCGGCCGTTCTCGCCCGGGCGCGAGGCGTGGCGCCGCTTCCGCCGCCACCGCCTGGCGCTCTTGAGCGTCGCGATCCTCGCCGCCATGGTGCTGATGGTGGTCCTCGGCCCCTTCGTCTGGCGCGTGCCGATCAACGACATCGACTTCACGGCGCGCCTCTCCCCTCCGACCTGGACGCACCCTTTCGGCACCGACGACCTCGGCCAGGACCTGCTCGCGCGCATGCTCTACGGCGGGCGCATCTCGCTCGCCGTCGGGCTCGCCGCGATGCTCGTCTCGATCTGCGTCGGCGTGCTCGTCGGCGCGGTCGCCGGCATCTCGCGCGGCAGCGTCGACGCCGGGCTGATGTGGCTCACCGACCTTTTTCTCTCCCTGCCGCCGCTGCCGGTCCTCCTCCTCGTCATCTACCTCTTCCGCGACCGCCTGAAGGACGTCTTCGGCCCGGAGGTCGGCGTCTTCCTCCTGATCGTCGTGGTCATCGGGTGCTTCCGCTGGATGCCGGTGGCGCGGCTCGTGCGGGCGCAGTTCTTCTCGATCCGCGAGAAGGAGTTCGTGGAGGCGGCCCGGGCGCTTGGCGCCTCGACGACGCGCCAGGTCGTGCGCCACATCCTGCCGAACGCGCTTGGGCCCGTGATCGTCGCCGGCACCATCGACGTCGCCGCCGCGATCATCGCCGAATCGACCCTGTCGTTCCTGGGATTGGGCTTCCCGCCCGACATCCCGACCTGGGGGCGCCTCCTCTACGACGCCAAGGACTACCTCGACTTCGCGCCGCACTGGGCGCTGTTCCCGGGCGCCGCGATCTTCCTCGCCGTGCTCACCATCAACTTCATCGGCGACGGCCTGCGCGACGCCCTCGACCCCCGCAAGGTGCTGTAGGGTTGATGAGCGCGCCGCTCCTCGACATCCGCGGGCTCAAGACGCATTTCGCGACCGACGACGGCATGGTGCACGCCGTCGACGGGGTCGACCTTTCGATCCACCGCGGCGAGACGGTCGGCGTCGTCGGCGAGTCGGGCTGCGGCAAGACCATCACGGCGATGTCGGTGCTCAAGCTCATCCCGATGCCGCCCGGCCGCATCGTCGCGGGGCAGATCCTGTGGAAGGGGCGCGACCTCGTGCCGCTCGACGCCGGCGCGATGCGCAAGGTCCGCTCGAAGGAGATCGCCATCGTCTTCCAGGAGCCGATGACCTCGCTGAACCCGGTCTACACCGTCGGCGACCAGATCGCCGAAGTCATCCGCCTGCACGAGGGCCTCTCCCGCCGCGCCGCGCTGGAGAAGACCGTCGAGATGCTCCGCCTCGTCAACATCCCGAACCCCGAGCGGCGCGTCGCCGACTACCCGCACCAGTTCTCGGGCGGCATGCGCCAGCGGGTGATGATCGCCATGGCGCTCTCCTGCGACCCCGAGCTCCTCATCGCCGACGAGCCGACGACCGCCCTCGACGTGACGATCCAGGCGCAGATCCTCGACCTCCTCGACGAGCTGAAGCAGCGCCTCGGCATGGCGATCATGCTGATCACCCACGCCATGGGCGTCGTCGCCGAGACGGCGCAGCGGGTCGTCGTCATGTATGCCGGCAAGGTGGTCGAGGAGGCGTCGGTCGAGCGGCTCTTCGCCGAGCCGCTCCACCCCTATACGCAGGGGCTCATCCGCTCGATCCCGCGCATCGACCGCGCCGCGACCCACAAGACCCGTCTCGAGACGATCGCCGGCACCGTGCCGCGCCTCCTCGATCCGCCGCCCGGCTGCCGCTTCGCCTCGCGCTGCCGCTTCGCGAGCCCCGCCTGCACCGCCGCGACGCCGCCCCTCGTCGAGGTCAGGCCCGGCCACAAGGTCGCCTGCGTGCTCCACGCCGTACCCCAAGAGCTCGCCGCATGAGCGCGCCGCTCCTCGAGGTGAAGGACCTCAACAAGCGCTTCCTCGTGAAGGGCGGCTTCCTCAAGCGCGAGGCCGAGTGGGTGCACGCCGTCAACGGCGTGAGCTTCGATCTCGCCGCCGGCGAGACCCTCGGCCTCGTCGGCGAATCGGGCTGCGGCAAGTCGACGACCGGGCGCTGCATCCTGCGCCTCATCGAGCCGACCTCGGGCGAGGTGTGGTTTCAGGGCCGGGACGTGACGGCGCTGAGCGGAAGCGAGCTCACCGCGCTCAGGCGCGACATGCAGATCATCTTCCAGGACCCCTACGCCTCGCTCAATCCGCGCATGACCGTCGGCGCCATCATCGGCGAGGCGCTGACGATCCACGGGCTCGCGAAGTCGCAAGGAGAGTACGAGGCGCGCATCGTCCATCTCCTCGAGACGGTCGGGTTGAACGCCGACCACATGCGCCGCTATCCGCACGAGTTCTCCGGCGGCCAGCGCCAGCGCATCGGCATCGCCCGAGCGCTCGCGGTCTCGCCGAAGCTCATCGTCTGCGACGAGCCGGTCTCGGCCCTCGACGTGTCGATCCAGGCGCAGGTCATCAACCTGCTCGAGGACCTGCAGGGCGAGCTCGGGCTGACCTACATCTTCATCGCCCACGACCTCTCGGTCGTCGAGCACATCAGCACGCGTGTCGCCGTGATGTACCTCGGCGGCATCGTCGAGATCGCGAGCGCGCGCGACCTCTACGCCGCGCCGAAGCATCCCTACACGGAGGCGCTGCTCTCGGCGGTGCCGATCCCCGACCCGGCGGTCAAGCGCGAGCGCATCCGCCTGCAGGGCGAGATCCCGAGCCCGCTGCGCCCGCCCTCCGGCTGCCGCTTCCACACCCGCTGCCCGATCCGCGTCCTGCCGCTGTGCGCGAGCGAGGCGCCGCCCCTCGAGGAGAAGTCCCCCGGCCACTGGGCCGCCTGCCACCTGCGCGCCTGACGCAGAGGCGCCGCGGCGCCGAGGAGTCCTTAATCTCGTTGGACACCGGCCTGAGCGGCAGCTTCACCACGGCGCGGCGTTCGTAACTGCCCACACGATGACGCCGCACGCCACGGCGCTCCAAAAGGCTAGCCAAAGTGCGAGGGCGGCGATCCAATGGTGCGTCATGCCGGGCCCTCGAAAAAGGCCCCGCCAGCTTTCGACTGACGGGGCCGCTCGGCATGACGGGCGGGGGGCGCTGAAACCGAGCCCGGGACCGAAGGCCCAGGCCCTCACCGTCGCGCAAGGCGGATGAACGGCTGGTGAAAATAACCAGTACGATTACGCACGAAGCGCTACGCCCGCCCTCCCTGTACTACCCGAAACGCCGCACGCCCCGCCTGCTTAGCCGAGAGCGGCGGACGGTCGGGAGCCGGCGGCGAGGCCGCCTAAGATCCAGCGGGGAGGCTGCCACGGGCGAAGCGCAGCACAAGCGCGCCGACGATGGCCGAAAGGGTCGATCCAGTGAGCACCCCGATCTTTACCGCGTCCTGTAGCTCGGGAGAGGTCGGGAAGGCCAAGAGGCCGATGAACAGGCTCATTGTGAACCCGATGCCGCATAGCAGGGACACGCCATACACCTGAGCCAAGCTCGCATCTTCCGGACAGTCCGCCCAATCGAGTTTCACGGCCGCCCAGGTCGTCAGAAACACCCCGATCTGCTTACCGAAGAACAGCCCCGCGGCGATGCCCAGCGGAACGGGCGCGAATAAAGCCCTACTCCGCCGCCTCCCGCGACGCATATCCCAACCGGCCGTTCAGCTCCGCGACGAGCTTCTCGGCCGCCTCCGCGATGACGGTGCCGGGCGGGAAGATCGCCGATGCCCCCGCCGCATAGAGCGCCTCGAAGTCCTGCGGCGGGACGACGCCGCCGACGACGATGACGATGTCGCCGCGGCCGTATTTCTCGAGCTCCCGCTTCAATTCCGGCACGAGGGTCAGGTGGCCGGCGGCGAGCGAGGAGACGCCGACGATGTGGACGTCGTTCTCGATCGCCTGGCGGGCGGCCTCGGAGGGGGTCGCGAACAGCGGCCCGATGTCGACGTCGAAGCCGAGGTCGGCGAAGGCCGAGGCGATCACCTTCTGGCCGCGGTCGTGGCCGTCCTGGCCCATCTTGGCGACGAGGATGCGCGGGCGGCGCCCGTCGTGGCGCTCGAACTCCTCGACGGCGCGGCGCACCCGCTCGA
>DASVPW010000028.1:0-17228 GCA_036389455.1 Beijerinckiaceae bacterium | reverse complement strand
CGTCTTCCAGGTCGAGAGCCGGGCCCAGATGGCGATGCTGCCGCGCCTCAAGCCCCGCGCGTTCTACGACCTCGTCGTGGAGGTCGCGCTCGTGCGCCCCGGCCCGATCCAGGGCGAGATGGTGCATCCGTACCTGCGCCGCCGCGCCTCCGGCCGCCCCGTCGTCTTCCCGGCCCCGCACCCGGACCACGGGCCGCCGGACGAGCTCGAGGAGGTGCTGAAGAAGACCTACGGCGTGCCCCTGTTCCAGGAGCAGGCCATGCGCATCGCCATGGTGGCGGCGAAGTTCTCGGGCGCCGAGGCCGACCGGCTGCGCCGCGCCATGGGGGCTTTCCGGCACGCCGGCAAGATCCACGAATTGCGGGAGAAGTTCGTCGGCGGCATGACCCGGCGCGGCTACCCCCAGGAGTTCGCTGAGCGCTGCTTCCGGCAGATCGAGGCCTTCTCGACCTACGGCTTCCCCGAGAGCCACGCGGCGAGCTTCGCGCTCCTCGTCTACGCCTCGGCCTGGATCAAGCGCTTCCACCCGGACGTGTTCTGCGCCGCGCTCCTCAACAGCCAGCCCATGGGCTTCTATCAGCCGGCGCAGATCGTGCGCGACGCCCGCGAGCACGGCGTCGAGGTGCGCCCGCCGGACGTGAACCACAGCGACTGGGACTGCACCCTCGAGCCCGCCGCGGAGCCGAGCGAAGCGCTGCGCTTCGCCGTGCGCTTAGGATTGCGCCAGGTCGCGGGCCTGCGCCGCGCCGAGGCCGAGCGCATCGTCGCGGGCCGCGGGCGAGGCAACGGCTTCCACGGCGTCGACCAGGTCGGGGCGATGGAGGGCGTCTCGCGCGCGACCTTGGAGCGTCTCGCCGAGGCCGACGCCTTCCGCTCGATGGGCCTCGACCGGCGCCTCGCCCTTTGGGCCGTGAAGGGCCTCGACGGCGGCTGCTTCGCGGGCGACGGCGAGCAGCCCGACCTCTTCGCCCCCCACCTCGCCGACGGCCTCTTCGCCGAGCCGCCGCCGGCGCTCCCGGCGCTATCCCTCTCCGAGCACGTTGCCGAGGACTACGTCACGACGGGCCTGTCCCTCAAGGCGCACCCGTGCGCCTTCTTCCGCCCCATGCTGCGGGGATTGGGCGCCGTGCCGGCCGCCGCCCGGCACGAGCCGTCGTTCCGCGCCGGCGCCCCCGCCACCGTCGCGGGCCTCGTGCTGATCCGCCAGCGCCCCTCGACGGCGAAGGGCGTCGTGTTCCTCACCCTCGAGGACGAGACCGGCTCCATCAACGTCATCGTCCGCCCCGACGTCTTCGAAGAAAACCGCCGCGCCGCCATGACGGCCCGCTTCCTCGCGGTTCGCGGCCACGTGCAGCGCCAGGGATTGGTGATGCACGTGGTGGCGGAGAGCTTTTTAGACCTCACCCCGGAGCTGCGGCGGCTGCGCGAGGGCTGCGAGTTGCCGCCGCAGCAGGCGATCGCGGGAGAAGGCTCAGGCCGGCGCGAGCTCGTGAAGAGCCGGAATTTTTGTTGACGCCGTGCGCTCGCCGTCTCGGGTCCGCAACGATTGGAACGGGCGGAGCATTGCCCCGCCCGGCCGCTTCACGCCGTCTTGCCGAAATCGTAGAGCGTCGCCGGGTTCTCGACGAGGATGCGGTTGCGGGTCGCCTCGTCGGGCACCCACTCGGCGAGGAGGTCGAAGAGGATCGCGTCGTCGGGCTTGTCCTTCTCGGTCGGGTGCGGCCAATCGCTCGCCCACACCATGCGCTGCGGCGCGGCCTTGGCGAAGGCTTGCGCGAGCTTCGTCGAGTCGGCGTAGGTCGGCGGGCCGACCTTGGTGTCCATGTAGGCGCCGGAGAGCTTCACCCAGGTCCGCCCCTTGTCGATGAGCTTGCCGATAACGGCGTAGGCCGGGTGCGCCGTGCCCACGTCCTTCGGGATGCGGCCCATGTGGTCGAACACGATCGGCGAGGGCAGGCGATTGAGGATCTCCTCGATCTTGACGATTCCGTCGCCGAGCATGTGGATCTGGACGTGCCAACCGAGGTCGTTGACGCGCTTCGACAGCGGCTCGAGCATCTCGACCGTCGTCGCGCCGGCCTGCACCAGGTTGAAGCGGATGCCGCGGATGCCGAGGCCGTGCAGGCGCTTCAGTTCGTCGTCGGTGACGCTCGTGTCGACCACCGCGACGCCGCGCGCCGTCGGGCCGAGCTTCGCCATGCCGTCGAGGGTGCAGGAATTATCGGTGCCGTAAGTCGAGGGCTGCACCACGACGTTGCGGCTCGTGCCGATGCGCTTCTGCAGGAGGCGGTAGTCGTCGGCCTTGGCATCCGCGGGCTTCAGCGTCGCGCTCGGCGCGATCGGGAAGCGGGCGTCGTAGATGTGCATGTGGCAATCGCAGGCGTTCGCGGGCGCCTTCAGCTTCGGCGCCTCGGTGCCGGCCGACCACGGCACCTGATGCTGGGCGCTTGCCCCCGAAACGTCGAGGACGCTCGTGCCGAGCGTCGCTGCTGCCAAGCCCTGCAAGACCTTACGGCGGTCCAATCCCTCGCTCATGATGGCCTCCCCTTCCGCCCGCGTCCGCGATCCTCGCGGCGCGGGTGCCCCGAGCCTAGCATGGAAGCGGGCGCTGCTCCCGCGCTTCCTATCGCGGCGCGAACGGATTCTTCCACCCTCCCGCCCGTCTCCAGTTGCCGGCGACGTGCGGCTGCATCCGGTCCGAAGGAGGTTCCGCTACTCCGCCGGCACGGCGACGGGACGCTCGACCGGGCGCTCGACGATCGGCAGGTTGATGGCAGCGGAGGCGATGCCGAGCGCGACGGAGAGCCACCAGACGAGGCTGTAATTGCCATAAGCCTCGTAGAGCACGCCGCCAAGGAAGACGCCGAGGAAGCCGCCGACCTGGTGCGAGAAGAAGGCGAACCCGTACAGCATCGCCATGTACTTCGTGCCGAACATCAGCATCACGAGGGCCGAGGTCGGCGGCACGGTCGAGAGCCACAGGAGGCCGATCGAGAGGCCGAACATCATGCAGGTGAGCGGCGTCGGCGGGACGAGGACGAACACCGCGATCGCGGCCGAGCGTCCGAAGTAGATCCACGCGAGGAGCCAGCGCTTCGACATCCGGGTCGACAGCCACCCGGACGACAGCGAGCCCACGGCGTTCGCGAGCCCGATCAGGGCGAGCGTCCAGCCGCCGACCGCGGCCGAGAGGCCGGCGTCCTTGAGGTAGGCCGGCAGGTGCGCCGTGATGAAGGCGAGCTGGAAGCCGCAGGTGAAGAAGCCGAGCACCAGGAGCACGTAGCTGCGGTGCCGGAACGCCTCGGAGAGCGCCTGCGCGATCGACTGGTTGGCGATGGGCGCGGGCCCCGCGGCGGTCTTCTGGTCGCCGGCGCGCGGGGTCGCGAGCGCGAGCGACAGGGGCAGGACCGCGAGCACGCTGAATGCGAAGACCACGAGGGCCTGGTGCCAGCCGAAGGCGTCGATCAGCACGTTGCCGATCGGCGGATAGAAGAACTGGCCGAAGGAGCCGGCCGCCGTGCCGGCCCCGAAGGCGAGCGGGCGCCACTTCTCGGGCAGGAGCTTGCCGAAGGCGCCGAGCACGAGGTTGAACGAGCAGCCCGAGAGGCCGAAGCCGACGAGGACGCCGGCCCCGAGGGTCAGCATGGTCGGGCTCGTCGCGTAGGCCATGACCACGAGGCCCGCCGCGTACATGAGCGCGCCGGCGCAGATCACGCGCACCGCCCCGAAGCGGTCCGCGACCGCGCCGGCGAAAGGCTGGCCGACGCCCCACAAGAGGTTCTGGATCGCGATCGCGAGGCCGAAGATGTCCCGCCCCCAGCCGTAGTCGGTGGTCATCGGGATCTGGAATAGGCCGGCGGTGGCGCGCGGCCCGAAGGTGATGAGCGCGATCGCGCAGCCCGCGACGACGACGAGCTCGGGGGAGATGCGGCGCGCGGCGGACCCGGACATGGCGGCTTCCAAATCGCTCGAGGAAGCCACAACCTAGCTCAGCCGGAAGATGCCACCAAACGCATCTCCGTCATGGCCGCCATCGCCGGACGGAATGGATCGTGTACATACACGCGGAACGCCCCGACGGTGCCGCCGGGGCGCTCTCGCAATGGAGCGAGGGTGAGGCTCAGAAGCCGAGCGCGTCCGCCGCGACGCCCGCCGCGACGGCCCCGGCCGGGCCGGCGGCCGCCCCGCCGGCGGCGACTGCCAGATCGCCGATGAGGCCGCTGCCCGCGAGAGCGCCGATCGCGCCGCCGCCGTAGCCGCCGTGATGGCCATGGCCATGGCCGCCGTATCCGGCATGCCAGCCATGGCCGTGCCCGCCATGCCAGCCGTGCCCGTGGCCGCCGATCGGTTGCCAGCCGGAGCTCCCGGGGCTGACCAGAACGGTGCGGTGATGGGTGGCGTAGACCGCGGGAAGAGCCTCGTGCACGACCTGCGGGGCGCGGATCTCGACGGTCCGGTGCCGCACGGCGTACTGCGCCGGCACCACGACCCAGCAGCCGACCGCCTCGCCGTGCGGGCCGCGCGTCACCTGCCAGACTTTTCTCGGCGGAGCGACCAGCACCTTCTCGGCGACGGTGCCGTACTGGCCCGGGATCGTGTGCGCGACGGTCCGCGGCGCCCGCACCATGACCTGTTCGGCGACGGCGCCGTAGACCGGCGGCGTGACCACATGGCGATAGCAATGCGCGCAACCCCCGCCGGCGAGCGCCGGAGACGTAAGGGCGGCAAAGCCGGCGAGCGCCGGCAGAACGGTCGAACGGAAACGCATGACAAGCTCCCTGCGCCGAATGGCGTCGATCGGGCGCTTCGCGGCGAAGGCCCTTTGGCACGAGGGAACGGCGTCGCGCAAAACGGCGCAACGGAAAGGCGCGATTAGGGTTAGGCGTGAAGGTTAAACCGGCGCGGCTGCAAGTCCGTCGAGCCGGTGGCGCGCCGCTATTCGGCCTGCGCCGGGACCTCGGCCTGCACCGCCTCGCCGACCGCCGCGCTCGCGACCCGGTGGACGTCGCGGTAGCGATCGAGGCGCAGGCCCATCATCTTCTGGAACTTGCCGTGCACCTCGGCGACGGAGAGGCCCTTCAGCTTGCGCCCGGCGCGGGCATAGAAGATCGAGCGGTTGGCGCGGGCGGGCTTCGGCAGGAGCTTCACGGCGGCGGCGCTTGGCTGGCCGTCGACGGTCTGAAGGAACTTCTCGGCGTCGTCGGGTCCGAGGAAGTGGGCGAGGTAGGTCTCGCCGTCGGTGAGATCGCGGCCGATGCGCTTGGCGATGCGGGTGCGGTCGCGCTTCAGCATCTCGGCGGCGAGGAGCGCGGAGAGATAGGGGTCGCGGCGCAGTTCCAGGATACGGGCCTTCTCGGCGGCGTCGGCAACGACGAGCTCGTCGTCGGACCAGACGATGGCGGCCGCCTCCTTGGCGAGCCCGTGCCTCGTGCCGAAGTCGCGCACGGTCTTGAGCCAGGTCGACTCGATGAATTGGTAGAGGCCGGTCGCCGAGGAGGTCTTGGCCTTGACCCCGGTCGAGAAGCTCGACTCCTTGTCGGCGATCGCCATCAGGAGGATCGGGTCGGTGTCGGTCGCCTTGGCGGCCCGGATGATCGTGTCGACGAGGTGGCGTCGGATCCGCATCGGGCCGAACTCGAGGATGTCGTCCGGGTTGCCGGCCGGGCCGTCGGGGAGAAGGAGCTCGGACGGAACGCGGTCGATCGGCGCGAACGGGGAGAGCGCGGGCGCTGCGGCGAAAAGAACCTCGGCCGCCGGCTCGGTCCCCCGCTCCGCCGGCGCAAAGAGGCTCACGCGCGGCCGCAGGAAGACGTTGACCTCGGACGGCACCGCGGCCTGGGCCGGGCCCACCGCCTCGAAGTTCCCGTGCATGCCGAGCCCAAGCGCGACGCCCGCGGCGACGCCCGCGCAGACCAAGAGCGAGCGCGCCATGACCGGCACGAAGGTGTCGCGGTCGTGGGCGCCCGGCGCGCGCAGCGCCAGGACTTCGGCCCCCAGAGGCGCGAAGCGGCCGGCCTGCCCGGTGGCGCGCGAAGGCGCCATCGCTTGCGGCATTCTCCTAAGACTCCCCGTTCGCCGTTGACCGGCGTCCCACAGGCTTTCGTTAAGGTTGATGTGGAGAGAGGAGATGTGGCGAGAACGTGGCGGCGCCGCCGTACAGGCCGCTTGGGGCCGGCCCTTTCGGCCGAGGCGGGCCGAAATGCAACACCCCGGCTCGCCGGGCCGGGGTATTCTGTTAACCGATGTTAGGCGTCGCGGTTATCTGAGCCGAGCGCGATCCGGGCCCGGTTCATCGGGCGGGGCTTCCCTTGGCGAGGGACTGCGCCGTCTCGAGGTGCTTCTGCAGGGTCGGCAGCGTGGCGCCGGCATACTGGCTCACCTGCCCGTCCTGCCGCTTGGATTCCTTCTCATAGGCAGCGATGTCCTTCTTGTGGTCGGCGACCATGTGCTTGACGAAGGCGCTGTCGAAGGCGGCGCCGGAGAGCTTCGCCATCTTGGCGTGGTCGGCTTTCTGCTTCTTCGTCGGCTCGGCCGGCGGGGTCACGCCGATGGCGGCCGCGGCGGCGGTCGCCTGTTGGTTCGCGGCCGAGTGGTCCGCCTGCAGCATCCGGCCGAAGGACTTCACGCCGTCGCTCGCGCCCTTCTCTTGCGCGAGCTCGCCCATCTTGACCTCGGCGAGGTTGCCCTGGACCGCCTTCACGATGAACTTCTGGCCGGGCTGGTCCTTGGCGAAGCCGCCCGTGGCGGAGAACGCCAGGGCCGCCGCAAGGCTGAACGTCGCAATGAGCTTAGACATGGCGGACCTCCATCGATCACCGCTGTGAACGGCGCCCGACGGACGGCGGTTCCGCCATCAGTAAAAGGAAAGCCCCGGCGGAGGTCCCGCCGGGGCCGAGGGCTTGAAGCGGCGACCAGCGTCACGCGGCCTTGCGATTGACCTTGGACTCGGCGAGCCGGGTCAGCAGCACGTCGGTGCGCTTCTCTTCGTCGAGGATCGAGTGGAGGATCGAGGCGCAGTCCTCGCGCCCAAGCTGGCGCGCCCAGGCCGCGAGGGTGCCGTAGCGGGTGATCTCGTAGTGCTCGACCGCCTGCGCCGCGGACAGGAGCGCCGCGTCGAGGACCTCCGGGTCGTCGGCGTCGCTCATGATCTCCTCGGCTTCCTCGACGAGGCCGTCGATGACCGGGCAGTTCACGCCCTTCGCCTCATGGCCGTGCAGACGAAAAACCTCCTCGACCCGCGTCACGTGGGTCTGCGTCTCGCGCAGATGGGTCTGAAAGGCCTGCTTGAGCTGCGGGTCGGTCGCCTTCTCGGCCATGGTCGGCAGGTTCTTCAGGATCTGCTTCTCGACGTAGTAGATGTCCTGGAGCGTGTGCACGAACAGGTCGTCGAGGGTTTTGATCGGGGTCGAGAAAAGGCCCATGGTCGAAATCCTTGTCCTGAGCCCCGGCGCGATCAGCGATCGCAACGGCGCGATTGATCGGAAGCGGAAGGGGATCGGCGCGGGCAGGACGTCTGCCCGGCGAAGCGGTCCCTCACGGCACCAACGTCAAGCCGGAAGCCCGGTTCCGTACCGGCCGCGCGCACCTGCGACGACGGGGGATGAGGCGTTTTCCGGCGTTCCACGTTGTCTCGGCAACTCATGGAGCTTTTTCGCGATGCAAACTGAGACCGGGCGCTGGCAGCCCATCGACACCGCCCCCGAGGACCGGGACGTCCTCATCTACGTTCCGGCCTGGGGGCCGCTGATTGCGCGCTTCAACGCCGAGTTCGGCGAGTGGACCTCGCGCATGCAGTGTCCGGTCTCGCTCGCCGAGGAGACCGACCGGCCGACGCACTGGATGGCGCTGCCCGAGCCGCCAGCGGACGCCGCCACCGACCTCGCCGGCCACGACCGCCTCCTCGCGCCTCACGCGGCTTCGAGCCCGTCCGCCGCGGCCGGGCCGGAGTTGAAAACCGGGCATTAATCCGGATGCCCTAATCCTGATTCCATTGCTTCGTGCGTTGGAACCCGTTCCATGAAGACCTCGAGCAGAGCGCTCCTGCCCGTCCTGGCGCTCGCGGCCGCCGTCGCCGCGAACGAGCCAGCGCCCCCGGCCCCGCGGCAGGAGCCGGAGGCGACCGGCACGGCGATCGAGCGCGCTCAGGCGGATCTCCGTCCGGCCCAGGACGCGATCCAGCCCGAGAAGCGCCCGGCCGTGCGCGTCATCCTGCCCTCGCCCTATTCGTCCCGGCCCTGAGCGTCTCGTCCTCTTTCAAGACGGAGCGGCTCACGTACGTCCTGCGCGACGCGGGGCCATTCGGGCAGGAACCTCCCCATGAGGCTGGCGTTTGCCCTCATGAATCGGAGTTCCGCTTAAAGCCCAAGCTCCAGCCGTGAAACCCAACGACGTCGCGTAAGGGAGAGCGACGCCTTCATCGATTTGAGCAAGACCATGTTCATCAGACGCAACCAGGCCTTCGACGTTCCGAGCCGCCGCGGCGGCATCAGCCCGATGTCCTTCGATCGCCACCTCGTGGCGAACCTGCTCGTGTCGGTTTATTCCGGCGTCCTCGAGGAGCCCCTGCCCGACCGCCTCGCACACCTCGTGCGCGCGCTCGAGACGCGCCGGCCGCAAGACCTCAGGGGTCGCTGAACAGCCCGCCGCGGCTCTCCGGCAGCACCAGCACCTTCGGGCTCGTCGGCAGCGTCGCCCGCGAGACCGTGATCGACGACGTCTTCAGGAACTCGACCGGCCAGTGCTCCCGCGCTTTCGCGAGGAAGCGGTTGAGCGTCCCCGCGTTAAAGTAGTGCATGGGCACGATCAGCGGCGCGCCGATCGCCGTGAGCACCTCCATCATCCCGTTCGTGTCGAGCGTGTAGCCGCCGTCGACCGGCACGAGCACCACGTCGATGCGGCCGAGCTTCTTCAGGTGCGACGGCTCGAGCGTGTGGTGCAGATGCCCGAGATGGGCGACGCACAGCTCCGCGGTCTCGAACACGAACATCGAGTTCATGTCGTACTGCGTGCCGCCGCCGCCCCACAGGTCGCGGATGTTGGTCGAGACGTTGCGCACGCGCACGTCGCCGACGGTGAGGTCGTGACGCGCCGGACCGCCGGCCGGATTCCAGCCCGGCAGCACGTGCTTGATCGCGGGATCGGGGCGCGCCGAGTAATGCGTCGAGTGCGCGCGATTCATGGTCGCGACGTCAGGCACGACCGAAGGGCGGACGTAGTCGTTGTAGTCGGTCGCGACGCGCACGCCGCCGGGGCTCTCGATCAGGAAGGTCGCGTGGCCGACGAAGGTCAGCGCGATCTCGCCGCGCGCGAGCGCGGCCGGCAGCACGAGCGATCGTCGCGACGCGACGAAGCCCGGACACGCCTCCTGCGTGTCGCCCTGCTGCGCGAAGGCGCCGGATACGGCGCAGGACAGCGCGATGCAGAGGGCGCCTCCAAGCGCACGCCACATGGTCATCGGAACACTCCCGCGATCTTTCGGCCGTAAGCCCATGCACAGGCTAAGCCGCTGCGGCGCGCGCGCCAAGCGCGGAACGTCGGCGGCGCGCGCCAACGCGCGGACGCGACGCGCGTGCATTAAGACGCGCGATTCCGGCGCGCCCCGCAAGGCGCGATCGGGCGTGGCACATGTATCGCGCGCTCCGCTATACAGTCTTCGCGAAGGGCCTCTACTTGTCGCGCGCCCAAGCCGGGCACCCCTCTCCAATCATCGCTCGATCTATGCTGCATATCTTTCCGAATGCGGCATGAGCGCAAGTAGAGAGCGCACGCGAATTTTGATGTTCCGGATCGCGGTTGCGGGCGTGGCGCGCGGCGCGAATCCGCGCGCGCGAGCGTCGTGCGCGCGCTCCCTGCTGATTCGCGGCGAACGCGCGCGCGTCGCGGTTTTCACGCCTGTGCTGCCTTGACAAGTACTCGCGCGCGGCATTCGCAGTGGAAAATCACGCGATCTTCAGGTCTCGCCCGCGAAAGAACTTGACAGGAAGAATCGACTGTCCGCCAGCTTTCACCGTGGCGCGACGTGATCGCGTCGTAATCCAAGCGAGGGGTGAAAGTGGCCAAGAACCTGATCACGGGCGCAGCCCAGAGTGTGACGGAAGCCGCTCAATCCGCCATCACCAGGATGAAAGAAGCAGCAGGTAAAGCCATGGGCGATTCCAATACTTCCTCCACCACGACGAAAGCCAAGAGCAGCACCGGCGGGAAGACCTCCGGATCCAGGTCCAGGTCCGGCGGCAAGGCGTCGAAGGGCGGCGCGCGAGGCGGCACGAGGTCCGCCGCGAAGTCGGCCTCAAAGGGCGCTTCGAAGTCGTCCGGCAAGAAGAGCGCCGCGAAGTCGGGCGCCAAGAAGAGCGCCGCGAAGTCGGGCGGCAAGAAGGGCGCTGCGAAGTCCTCCGCCAAGAAGAGCGCCGGGAAGTCGGGCGCCCGCAAGAGCGCCGCGAAGTCGGGCGCCCGCAAGGGCGCGTCGAAGTCGTCCGGCACGCGGGCGAAGTCCGCCTCGACCAGCGCCAGGAAGACCTCGAAGCCCGCCGCCAGGAAGGCGACGAAGGCGAAAAAGAAGTAACGGGACGGGCCGCCTCGACCGAGGCGGACCGGCTCCGCGGCCATATCCGGCCACTTCAAAACCCGAGCGGCTCGCTCGGGTTTTTTCCTTTCGAGATCCGTTGCCGCGCGCGTGATGCCGTCCGGCGCGCCGCTTCTTCAGGACTTCTTTGCGAGCCGCTCGATGTCGGGCTTCAGCGCCGCGGCCTCGAGCCAGCGCGACCAGTACTCGTCGGCGGCGCGGCGCGCCGCGAGCGCGGTCGTGCGGTGGCCGGAATTGCGCCAGCCCTGCGGGCGCGCGACCCCCGAGACCTCCCACAGCCATTTGCTCTTGCCGCCGGCCGGCGCTTTCGCGACGCTCGCCATGACGAGATCGCCGCTCAACGCCTGCCAGCCGCCGTCCTCCTGCTCCTCCCACCGGATCATCGCCCGTCCTCCCCGGCCTTGCGCCGGGCTCGCAGGCTCCTCGGCCATTGCACGATGCGACCGAGGAGCTCCGCGATCGAGTAGTCGTCCTCGATCCCGGCGACCCGGCCGCGGACCGAGATGCCGGCCGCGTGCACCGTCTCGGGATCGCCCGACACCAGGGGGTGCCACCAGTACAGGTCGCGCCCCTGCGCCACGAGCCGGTAGGCGCAGGTCGGCGGCATCCAGGAAAGCTCGCGGATGTTCCGCGGCTGGAGGCGCACGCAGTCCGGCACCTTGGCCTGCCGGTTGCCGTAATCCTTGCAGCGGCACGCGCCGGCGTCGAGCAGCGTGCAGCCGACGTCGGTGTAGTGGATCGCGCCGGTCTCCTCGTCCTCGAGCTTGACGAGGCAGCAGCGGGCGCAGCCGTCGCACAGGCTCTCCCACTCGGCGTCGGTCATCGCTTCGAGCGTCTTGACGCGCCAGAACGGCTCGGCTTCGCCGGCGGCCGCCGCGGGACTTGTTCGGTCTTCGGACATGGTCCACACCCACTCCCACGGCGCAGGCCTGTCAAGCGGGACATTTTATCGAGCAGGTCCCTTGTTTGCAGGGCCCGCGGGCGGACCCGGGCCCGAATCCAAGGCGTTATCGATAAATCCAACTGGACTTGGGCGCGCCCTGGCTGCAAACCGCCACAGTTGATAATATCTTAACGGACGCGCCCGCCGGCCCGCCCTCCGGGCCCGCCGGCGCCTGACGCAACGCAGGGAACTGACACGTCGTGGACCTGAACGGGCAGCCGCGGATTCCGCTCACGACGCGCTTGAAACGCGCGGCCCTGGCCTTCGACGCCTGGCTCAACGCCTCGCTCTATTCCGGCGGCCGGCGAATCGGCGAAACCTACGAGCGCTTCTCCGAGCGCATGGCGAAGCTTCGCGTGCGCGGCTTCAAGCGCGCCGTCCTCGACCTCGCGAGCGAGGGCGTGACGCTCGGCGCCGGCGGGGCGGTCGTGATGCTGACGCTCGCCATGCCGGCGTTCCAGGAAACGAGCGAGAACTGGCTGAAGCACCAGGAGCTCGCCGTCACTTTCCTCGACCGCTACGGCCAGGAGATCGGGCGCCGCGGCATCCGCCACGACGATTCGGTCAAGCTCGACGAGTTCCCCGACTACCTGATCAAGGCGGCGCTCGCGACCGAGGACCGGCGCTTCTTCGAGCATTGGGGCATCGACCCGATCGGCACCTTCCGGGCTCTCACCGTGAACGCACGCGGCGGCGGCGTCGTGCAGGGCGGCTCGTCGATCACCCAGCAGCTCGCCAAGAACATCTTTCTGAACAACGAGCGCTCGCTCGAGCGCAAGGTCAAGGAGGCCTTCCTCGCGGTCTGGCTCGAGTTCCACCTGTCGAAGCAGGACATCCTCAAGCTCTACCTCGACCGCGCCTACATGGGCGGCGGCACCTTCGGGGCGGCGGCGGCGGCGGAGTACTACTTCGGCAAGTCGGTGAAGGACATCTCGCTCGCCGAGGCCGCGATGCTCGCGGGCCTGTTCAAGGCGCCGACGAAGTACGCGCCGCACGTCAACCTGCCGGCGGCGCGTGCGCGCGCGAACGACGTCCTCAACAACATGGTCGAGGCGGGCTTCCTGACCGAAGGCCAGATCCAGACCGCGCGGCGCAACCCGGCGACGCCGGTCGACCGCAAGCGCGACACGACGCCTGAGTACTACCTCGACTGGGCCTTCGAGCAGGTCAAGAAGCTCTCGGCCGAGGGCAAGCTCGGGCAGGACCGCGTGCTCGTGGTCAAGACCCCCCTCGACCAGGGCATCCAGAAGAAGGCCGAGCAGGCGAGCGAGATGCTCATCCGCCAGTACGGCAACCAGTACGAATTCGAGAACGCCGCCATGGTGGTGATGGACCCGGACGGGGCGGTCCGCGCCATGCTCGGCGGGCAGGACTACGGCCAGAGCCAGTTCAACCGCGCGACCGACGCGCAGCGCCAGCCGGGCTCGTCGTTCAAGACCTACGTCTACTCGGCCGCGCTCTCGGCCGGCCTCTACCGCCCGAACACGGTCGTGACCGACACGCCGGTCTGCATCGGCAACTGGTGCCCGGGCAACTATAACCGCGGCTCCTACGCCGGCTCGATGCCGCTGTGGGTCGCTTTCGCGAAGTCGATCAACACGATTCCCGTCATCATGTCGATCAAGATGGGGCAGGCGACGGGCGTCAGCCACGTCGCGAACGCGGCGAAGATCGGCCGCGCCAAGATCATCCAGACGGCGCGCGCCATGGGCCTCACGACGCCCCTCAACGACACCGTGTCGCTGCCGATCGGCGCCGCCGAGGTGACGGTGATCGACCAGGCCGCCGGCTACGCCGTCTTCGCCAACGGCGGCAAGCGCGCGAAGCCCTATGCCGCCGTCGAGGTGCGCAACTCGGCCGGCGACGTGATCTACCGCCGCGACCGCGAGCCGCCCCCTGAGCAGGCGCTCTCGACCCGGGTCGTCGCCGACATGAACTACATGCTCAACAAGGTCGTCGAGGAGGGCACCGGCAAGCGCGCCATGCTCGACGGGGTCAAGGCGGGCGGCAAGACCGGCACCACCAACGCCTACCGCGACGCCTGGTTCGTCGGCTTCACCGGCAACCTCGTCGGCGCCGTCTGGATGGGCAACGACGACCACACCTCGACGAACAAGATGACCGGCGGCTCGGTGCCGGCGATGCTGTGGCACGAGGTCATGGCCTACGCGCACCAGAACATCGAGCTCAAGCCCATCCCGTACCTCGGGGCGGGGGGCCCGGAGGTCGCCCGCGGCGCGGCGTCGGGCCAGCAGGGCGGCATCGTGCAGCTCGGGCAGCCCGCGTCCGGCGCCCTCTCGCGGCGCTCCTTCGAGGTCCTCGGCGGCATCGGCGAGCTGCTGAAGAAGACCGAGCGCCCGGTCCCGACGCTGACGACGGTGCCGGGCGCCGCCCGCGCCGCCGCGAATCTCCCGGCCGCCACCGGCGCCATCCAGCCGCTCGGCGGGCGCACCGCCCTGCCCTGACCGAAGCTTTTCCGAGTGTACGTCGACCGCCTGCCCGACGCCCTCAAAGGAGCGCGCCCCGAGCCGCAGCGCAGCGCCGCGGGTCACGCCGCGAGCGCGGTGCTCGTCGTCTACGCGCTCTGCCTCGCCGCCGGCCTCGGCCTCGGCAGCGCCTGGTGGATGACGAGCGGCGACTACCCGTTCGGCGCCGTGCGCGCCGGCGCCTGGACGGTGTGGCCGCGCGCCGGCTCCCGCGACGCCGACCCCTACACCCGCGCCGTCAACGCGCGCACCGGCGGCATCCCGCTCGGCGTCGGCGAGGGCCTCGTGCTCCGCGCCGCCGCCGACGACGCCGGCCGGGCGCTCGACGCGCGCTGCGCCTACCGCGTCGGCACGACGGCGCCGCAGGCGCGCTACTGGTCGCTCACCCTCTACGACGGGGCCGGACGCCCCGTGGAGACGCCGCTCGGCCGCGCAGGGTTCTCGTCGGCCGAGGTCCTGCGCAGCCAGGACGGCGGCTTCACCATCGTGCTCTCCCGCGAAGCCGAGAGCGGCAACTGGCTGATGATGCCGCAGGCCGGCGAGGTCGGCCTCGTCATGCGGCTCTACGACACGCCGGCCGCGTCCGCGGCCGCGGCCCTCGACCCGCGCAGCCTGCCCTCGATCGTCCGGCTGGAGTGCGGCCCGTGAGCGGGGACTCATGAGCGTCCCGGCGCGCTTCGTCCTCGCGACGGTCTGCGGGCTCGTGCTCGCCGGCATCGTGCATCTTTCGACGGTGCTGGCGATCCCGTACCTCGCCGAGAAGGACGCCTTCTCGCGGCTGCGCACGACGCTCTCGGCCGACCGCTCCGAGATCGTCGCGGCGCCGGGCGACCAGGGCACGTGGCTGCCCTACCCCGACCCCGACGTCGCGCTCGCGACCTGCGCCTACACCCTCGACGAGGGGCCGGTGCGCGTCTCGGCCCGGACCGGGCCGCTGTTCCAATCTCTCTCCTTGCACGCCCGCGCGGGGGGCGTGTTCTTCGCCATCACGGACCGGGCCGCGATCCGCGGCGCCCTCGACCTCGTGGTCATGACCCGCCGCCAGCTTGACGAGGCGCTCGCGAGCGAGGACCCGGACGAGCCCTCCCGCGACGTGCGCATCGTCTCGCCGGGCCGGGAGGGCCTCGTCGTGGTGCGCGTGCTCGCCGCCTTCGCGAGCCAGCGCGAACAGGCGACCGAGGCGGCAAAATCCGTCTCCTGCACCATCGACCGGGAGTAGCGCGCCTCTCCCGCTTGCGGGAAAAGGCGCGATTCGCCGAAGGCGGCGGTGAGGCTAATCCTTCGCGACGACCGGCGGCGCGGGCGCGGTCTCGATGGTCTCCGCGACCGCGAAGGCCGGCGGCACGCCGCAGGTCGCGATGGCCCACGGGCCGCCCGGCAGCGCGTCGATCGCGCCGCGATGGGCGTCGAGCCATGCGAGCGCGCGCTCGGCAGCGATGCCCTCGCGCTGCGGCGCCTCGACGAAGAGGTGCTCGAGCGCGAAGCGGTACGAGGCGGCGCGGCGCGCAACCTCGACCCTGACCCAGGCGATCAGGCAGCGGTTCTCGGCGACGCGCAGCGCCGCCTGGCGCGCGTCGTCGGTGGTGAGATCCTGCACGAAGGCGAGGCTCTTGAGGCGCATGCCGTCCGCCTGCACGACCCGCGCCGCGACGGTCGCGAAGGGATCGATCAGCTTCGCGTCGGAGGCCGCGTCCTCCGACAGGCGGTGGTAGCGCGAGGCCGGCGAGGAGCCGCCATCGCGCATGAGAGCGCGGAAGTAGTTGGCGCGGTCGCCGCGCTCGAAGGACATCGGCAGGATGCGCTTGCCCGCGAGCCCGGCAAGGCGGCCCTCGAAAACCGTGCGCTCGTGCGCCGGCATGATGAAGCGCCAGGCGCGGCGGCGCAGCTCCTCCTCGTCGTCCGTGAAGACGTAAGACGACACCGGCTCGCCGCGCGCGGTCGCCGCAAGCGAGCCCGTCGTGGGCAGGACGACGTCGTTCCAGAAGGATGGGCGGGGGCGGCCGAAATCGCCGGTTTCGACGCAAGCCGTGGCGAGAAGGCCGAGGAGGACGGGCGCGATAAGGCCTGCGATCCTCAAGGGGCGCCGGCGCGGTCGCGGCGCGAAAAGGTCAGGAGCGGCGGCGGCGCGGGCGTCCGGCTTTCGAGTGTCCGCTCGATACGGGCGAAGGCTCGAGGCTCGTGGCGTAGGACCGCTCATAGCGCACACCGGTGAAGAGAAGGATCTCGCCGCGCGGCTCGTCGGCCCGAAGGGGCGGGCGCGGCGGCCGGGCCGCGGAGCCGGGGAACGGGATCACCGCCCCCGTGGATGCCTGGACCTCGCCCATGACGACCTCCATGACTCCTTCTGCAACCCTGCCTCCGGGCAGCAAGCTCGCGCTTCGCCGCCAGGAGAGTACGCGGTGGTTAACAGACCGTTTCCGCGCCGGAGAGCCGCAATCGAATCCGGCGCTGTGTGGATTCAAAGCACACGGCCGCGCTTGTGTTCCGTGCGCCGTCGCACGCGCCGGGCCGCGCGTGGTTAAGCGTCGCTTAAGCGAAAAGGCGGTAATCTTACCCGGTCGTTTCCATTCAGGCCGTCGACGAGTTGCGTATGTCCGGCTCCGCCCTGTCGGATCTCTCCAGCCTCATGTCGCTCGCGCGCGAGCGCGACCTCGACGTGCGTCCGGTGATCCTGCGCGTCCAGACCGACCTCTTCGCGGGCGCGCGGACTCGCGACCGCGCCATGATCGCGGCCTTCGCGGCGCTCGCGTCGGGCCTTCTCGGGGCCGTCGACGACGACACCGCCGCGATCGTGGCGAGGAAGCTCGCGCCGATTTCGGACACGCCGGAGAGCCTCCTGCTGCTTCTCGCGATGCGGGGCGGCGAGGCCTGCCGCGCGGTGATCGAGCAGGCGCCCGTCCTGTCCGAGCTCATGCTCGCGGCGGCGGCCGTCGACGCGGCCGACCTTCCGGTCTTCATGGCGGCGCGCGCCGGGCTCGACGCCGTGCAGGTCTCGGATCTCCTGGCCCGCGAAGACGAGGCCGTCGACCTCGCGCTCGCCCGCAACCCACATTGGCCGCTGTCGGGCGCGACGCTCGACACGCTCGTCGAGCGCGCCCGCTCGGCGCCGGCCCTCGCCGCGGCGCTCCTCGGCCGGGAGCTTCCGACCGGGCACGCCGCCGCGCTCTACCTTCATGCCGACGAGGCCCGGCGCGCCTTAATCCGCGCCGGCGTCGCG
>DASVPW010000027.1:0-7087 GCA_036389455.1 Beijerinckiaceae bacterium | reverse complement strand
GCACCGGCCTCGTGGGATCGTTCCCGGCCTTCGAGAGCGCGGCCCTCGGCTTCACCGACGACCCGGCCTTCGGGCGCGGGCTCCTCGACCACGGCCGCATGGTCGCGGACCTCGCGGAGAAAATGGCCGCCTACGACGTGCGCCCGCCGGACCCGCGCTTGAGAACGTCGCGCTTCTCCGGCGGCAACCAGCAGAAGATCGTGCTGGCGCGGGAGATCGAGCGGCGCCCGAAGGTGCTGCTCGTCGGCCAGCCGACCCGGGGCGTCGACATCGGCGCGATCGAGTTCATCCACCGGCGGCTCGTGGCGCTGCGCGACGCCGGCGTCGCGATCCTCGTGGTCTCGGTGGAGCTCGAGGAGCTTCTGGCGCTCGCCGACCGTATCCTCGTGATGTGCGGCGGACGGATCACGGGCGAGCGCGATCCTGCGGCGACGGACGAGCGCGACCTCGGGCTCCTGATGGCCGGCATGGAGGAAGCTGCATGATGGAGAGCCGCATCTCGCTCATCACCCTCGGCGTCGCCGACGTCGCGCGCTCGCGGGCCTTCTACGAGGCCCTCGGCTGGCGGGCCTCATCGGCGAGCACGGCGGAGGTCGCGTTCTTCCAGGCGAACGGCCTCGCCCTCGCGCTCTGGAGCCGCGCGGCGCTTGCCGCAGATGCGGAGGTGGAGGACCGCCCGAGCGGGTTCTCAGGGATAGCGCTCGCCCACAACCTGCGCAGCGAGGACGAAGTCGACGCGCTCTTCGCCGAGGCGGTCCGGGCCGGCGCGCAGGCCGTGAAGATCCCGCGCAAGACGGTCTGGGGCGGCTACGTCGGCTACTTCGCCGATCCCGACTGGCACCTATGGGAGCTCGCCCACAACCCGTTCTTCGGCCTCGACGAGGCCGGCAACCTCTTCCTGCCGCCGTGAGACAGGGAAGAAGCGGGCATCACCGCTCTCCTCATGCCGAGGTGCGAGCGGAGCGAGCCTCGAAGCACGCACCGGCGGAGGTCCGCGGCATCGGGAGAATGCGTCCTTCGAGGCTCGCCTTCGGCGAGCACCTCAGGATGAGGGGCTTGGGAGCCTGGCCCTGTCGCGTCAGCGGCGGCGGAACTGCGGGCGGTTGG
This sequence comes from Beijerinckiaceae bacterium, assembly GCA_036389455.1. Lineage (GTDB taxonomy): Bacteria > Pseudomonadota > Alphaproteobacteria > Rhizobiales > Beijerinckiaceae > JAJKJG01. The sequence goes on along the minus strand of DASVPW010000027.1, from coordinate 5,980 downwards.
GGCGGGGGCCGGTCGAGGCGCGCTCGTCCTTGTGGCGGAACACGAGGCGGCCCTTCTCGAGGTCGTACGGCGACATCTCGACGGTGACGCGGTCGCCCGCGAGGGTCTTGATGCGGTTCTTCTTCATCTTGCCGGCCGTGTAGGCGATGATCTCGTGGCCGGAGTCGAGCTGGACGCGGAAGCGCGTGTCGGGCAGGGCCTCGAGCACGAGCCCCTCGAACTGCATCAGTTCCTCTTTCGCCATGCAGGCATCCTTATCCTTGAGGGCGGGCCGGAATCAACCGCCGAAGAAAAAGGCCGTTCCGGAGAACGGCCTTCGTGGCAAGCAGGGGAGGCTTTCCGCCTCCGGCCTCACGCGGCCTGGAGGTTGACCGCCGAGGTCTTGCCGTTGCGCTGGTCGGTCTGGAGCTCGTAGGAGACCTTCTGGCCCTCGCGCAGGCCCATGAGGCCCGAGCGCTGCACCGCCGACACGTGGACGAACACGTCCTTGCCGCCGTTGTCCGGCTGAATGAAGCCGTAGCCTTTGGTCTCGTTGAACCACTTCACCGTACCCGTTTCCATGGGCTTGTCCTTTTCAGTCGTATGCACGTGGACGGTCGCGAGGCGGCCGCCCGGGTTGGTCGAGCTTTTGGAAGGGTAGTCCAGAGCGTGCGCCCGTTGCGGGCGAAGCGGCCCAGTCGTCCGGCCCAAATGTCGATGCGGGAGACATAGGCGCGTGCGCGATGCGATGCAAGCACGGGCGTGAACCCCTCTCCCGGGAGGGAGAGGGGCAGGGGTGAGGGACCGCTCTCTCCACAGAAGGTGCCGGCTCCGCCCCAGCCGCCGTTCCCTCACCCGGTCGCGCTCCGCGCGACTCGACCTCTCCCATCCGGGAGAGGTGGCTGTGGCGCAAACCACACAGGCGGGCGGCTTCTCTTGGCCGGATTTCGGCCGCCGCCGCTTCGCCCCATTCACGCCCGATTAACCCTCATCGCGAGTATCCGTCCGGCGTGGCTTTCGCGTCCATCCCATGCACCCTCCATCAAGGTTGACGGAACCTTCGCTTAACCGACGGAGGCTAGGCATGGACATGACCGTCGGCAGACGTTTCGTGTGAAGGAGTCCTGCCCATGATGACCTCGTTCTCGCCGCGTGCGCTGAAGCTTGCCGTGGCCGTCGCCGCGGCGCTCACGATCGCGGCCTGCTCCAAGACCGACCAGACCGCCGGCACCGAGCTCGGCGGCGTCGGCGGGCGCGGCGGCGCTCCCGGCTCGACCCAGGACTTCGTCGTCAACGTCGGCGACCGCGTGTTCTTCGAGAGCGACTCGACCGACCTCACCCCGACCTCGATCGCGACCCTCGACAAGCAGGCGACGTGGCTGTCGCGCTATCCGCGCTACACCTTCCTGATCGAGGGCCACGCCGACGAGCGCGGCACCCGCGAGTACAACTTCTCCCTCGGCGCCCGCCGCTCGCAGGTCGTGCGCGACTATCTCTCGTCACGCGGTATCGCCGGATCGCGCATCCGCACCGTCTCCTACGGCAAGGAGCGCCCGGTCGCGACCTGCAACGACATCTCGTGCTGGTCGCAGAACCGCCGCGCCGTCACCGTGCTCGACGCCGGGGCGGGGATGTAAGGGTTGCAGGGATGGCTTCCCTCCCCCTTGCGGGGAGGGTCGACTCGGGGCGGAGCCCCGAGCGGGGTGGGGGTCGCCGGCATGGAGCTGTTAGCCGAAGCCGGCCCGCTGCACATCAGCCGCGGGGCCAAGGCTCAAGCGATCCGTCTGGCCCTGGCCCCTGCGGCTGTCATGGTTTGCTCTCTTCGTTGACGACGCGCTTCATGCCTGCGACCCCCACCCCGCTCGCCTTCGGCGAGTCGGCCCACCCCGCAAGGGGGAGGGGAGATGCCATCATTCCGCCCTGGCGAAGTCCTTTGCTGAAAAGGCGCGCTTCGCCGATTCCTGGCTTGATCCCGATGCTCTCCCGCCTCATCGCCTTCGCCCTCCTCCTCACTGCCGCGCCCGCGGCCGCGCAGGACGCGGCCGACTTCGTCGTGCGCCTGAACCGGCTCGAGAACCAGGTCCGGCAGATGTCCGGCCACATCGAGCAGCTCCAGTTCGAGAACCGGCAGCTCAAGGACCAAGTCCGCAAGTTCCAGGAGGACGTGGAGTTCCGCTTCCAGGACTCGTCCGGCCCGCGCGGCACGGCCCGCGCCGCGCCCCCGCCGGCGAGCCCGCCCGCGGCCTCGGTCCAGGCCCCGGCTCCGCTTCCGCCGCCCCAGGCCGGCAGGCCCCAACGCCGGGGCGACGCCTTCGATCCGGCGAGCGCCCCGAACGCGCCCGGCGCGCCGATGCCGCTCGGCACCACGCCGCCGTCGACGCCGCTGCCGCCGGGCGCCGTCGCCGGCGCGACGCCCGGTCCCGGGCCGCTGCCCCGCGGCGCCATCGACGCACGCGGCCCGGCCGAGGGGCCGACGATCGGCAGCCTCATCGAGGACGACGATGACGACGGGCCGCCCCGGGGCGGCGCGCCCCTCGACCTCGGCGCGACCGGCCGGGTCGCCGCGGCGCCGCCGCCCGCGCGCCCGGCGCCGAGCGTCGCCGCGACCGGCACGGGCGACGCGCGCATGGATTACGACGCGGCCTATGCCTACATCCTGCAGCGGCAGTACGAGCAGGCCGAGATGGGGCTTCGCCAGTTCATCCAATCGCACCCCCGCGACCGGCTCGTGCCCGACGCCGTCTACTGGCTCGGCGAGACCTACTTGCAGCGCAACCGCCCGCGCGAGGCGGCGGAGCAGTTCCTGAAGGTCTCGACCGAGCACGCCCGCGCCGCGAAAGCCCCGGACGCCATGCTCAAGCTCGGCATCTCGCTCAACGCGCTCGGCGCCCGCGAGCAGGCCTGCGCCACCTTCGCGGAGCTCGGCCGCAAGTACCCCGAGGCTTCCGGCAGCGTGCGCCAGGGGGTCGAGCGCGAGCAGAAGCGCGCCCGCTGCACATAAAGTGCCGCACGTGAGCCGGGCCGCGAAGCCGCTTACGCGCGCCGACGCCGCGCCGCTCCTCGAACCCTATCTTCTCAAGCGCAACGACGGCCCGAGCGGGGTCGTCCTTGCCGTCTCTGGCGGCCCCGATTCGGTTGCGCTGATGCGGCTTGCCGCGAAGGTCGGCCGGCGGCTCCGCGTGCCGGTGACGATCGCGACGGTCGATCACGGGCTTCGCCCGGAATCCCGCGCCGAGGCCGAGACGGTCGGGGCTTGGGCTGCCGAATGCGGCCTGCCCCACCGCATCCTCCTCTGGACCGGCCGCAAGCCGAGGACTGCCGTGCAGGAGGCGGCGCGCGACGCGCGCTACCGGCTCCTCGCCGGGCTCGCCCACGAGGCCGGCGCCTCGCACCTGCTGACGGCCCACACCCTCGACGACCAGGCCGAGACGATCCTGATGCGCCTCTCCCGCGGCACGGGGGTCGGCGGGCTTGCCGGCATGCGGGCCGAGACGGCGCTGTCCGGCGTCGTCCTGGCGCGGCCCTTCCTCTGCGTGCCGAAGGCGCGCCTCGTCGCGGCCTGCCGGGCGAACGGCTGGCCCTTCCTCGAGGATCCGTCGAACACCGACCCGCGCTTCGCCCGCGCCCGCTGGCGGAGAATCATGCCGGCGCTTGCCGAAGAGGGCCTCACGGCCGAGCGCCTCGCCGCCTTGGCCGTGCGGGCACAGCGCGCCGAGGAGGCGCTCGAGGCCCGCGCCGCCGCCGTCCTCGAGGTGGCGCGGATCGCCTCCGGCCGGAAGGACCGCCTGGAGCTCGGCGCCGCGGCGCTCCTCGCAGAGCCCGAGGCGATTCTTCTTCGTGTCATCGCCCGGGGAATCGTTGCAGCCGCGGGCGGGAGCGCCCGCCCGGTCCGCCTCGACCGCTTCGAGGCGCACGTCCTCGGGACGATCCGCCCGGCCCTCGCCGAGGGGGTGAGGCTGCGTCTCAACCTCGGCGGCGCCCTCATCGAGGCCGGGCCCGGGCGCCTCCGCTTCTCCCCCGAGCCGCCGCGGCGGAAGGGGAAAGGACCCTAGGCTTCGGCCCGCCGGGGCGGCGGCGGGAGCTTGGCGTCCATCGACATTGTCGGATGTCCGGCAACATCGTCGGTGTTTTTGCCCGACATCGTCGGGCTTTTCCGGCAACATTGTCGGACTTTTCGGGCACGTCGCCGGGTGTCGAACGGCCGGGAACCGGTTAACGAACAATGAACGCTGCCGCCGCAGGGGCGCCGCATTCCCTTGGCAAGGGGGGGCGGGGACCCTAGATTGGGCCTATGCGCATGCGCCGGGACGACGCGGGCTCGATGGCCGCCGGCGCCTTGGACCTCCAGGGACAGACCGATCGCGATGAATCCGAACTTCCGCAACTTCGCCCTGTGGGTCATCATCTTCCTGCTCGTGCTCGCCCTCGTGACCCTGTTCCAGAACCCGGGGCACCGCTCCGGCGGCTCGGACATCGCCTACAGCCAGCTCCTCAACGAGGCCGACAACGGCCGCATCTCGAACGTCGTCATCTCCGGCCAGGAGATCAGCGGCACCTTCACGGACGGGCGCACCTTCACGACCTACGCGCCGTTCGACCCGCAGCTCGTGACGAAGCTGCAGCAGAAGGGCGTGCAGATCACGGCGCGCCCGCCCTCCGACAACACGCCCTGGTTCATCGCCCTCCTCGTGAACTGGCTGCCGATCCTCGTCTTCATCGGCGCCTGGATCTTCCTCTCCCGCCAGATGCAGTCGGGCGCCGGCCGGGCCATGGGCTTCGGCAAGTCGAAGGCGAAGCTCCTGACCGAGGCGCACGGGCGCGTCACCTTCGAGGACGTCGCCGGCGTCGACGAGGCCAAGGAGGACCTGCAGGAAATCGTTGAATTTTTGCGGGACCCGCAAAAATTCCAGCGGCTCGGCGGGCGCATCCCGCGCGGCTGCCTCCTCGTCGGCCCGCCCGGCACCGGCAAGACGCTGATCGCCCGCGCGGTCGCGGGCGAGGCGAACGTGCCGTTTTTCACCATCTCGGGCTCGGACTTCGTCGAGATGTTCGTTGGCGTCGGCGCGTCGCGCGTGCGCGACATGTTCGACCAGGCGAAGAAGAACGCGCCCTGCATCATCTTCATCGACGAGATCGACGCCGTCGGCCGCCACCGCGGCGCGGGCCTCGGCGGCGGCAACGACGAGCGCGAGCAGACGCTGAACCAGCTCCTCGTCGAGATGGACGGCTTCGAGGCGAACGAGGGCATCATCATCATCGCGGCGACGAACCGGCCCGACGTGCTCGACCCGGCGCTGCTGCGCCCCGGCCGCTTCGACCGCCAGATCGTCGTCCCGAACCCCGACGTCATCGGCCGCGAGAAGATCCTGAAGGTCCACGTCCGCAAGGTCCCGCTCGCGCCGGACGTCGATCTGCGCGTCATCGCCCGCGGCACCCCCGGCTTCTCCGGCGCCGACCTCATGAACCTCGTCAACGAGGCCGCCCTCCTCGCGGCGCGGCGCGGCAAGCGCATCGTCACCATGCACGAGTTCGAGGACGCCAAGGACAAGGTCATGATGGGCGCCGAGCGCCGCACCCTCGTCATGACGGACGACGAGAAGCGCCTCACCGCCTACCACGAGGCCGGCCACGCCGTCGTCGCCCTGAACGTCGTCGCGACCGACCCGGTCCACAAGGCGACCATCATCCCGCGCGGCCGCGCGCTCGGCATGGTCATGCAGCTCCCCGAGCGCGACAAGCTGTCGATGTCGTTCGAGCAGATGACCTCGCGGCTTGCCATCATGATGGGCGGCCGCATCGCCGAGGAGATGACCTTCGGGGCCGACAAGGTCACCTCCGGGGCGCAGTCGGACATCGACCAGGCCACCAAGCTGGCCCGGGCCATGGTCACCAAGTGGGGCTACTCGGATCAGCTCGGCGTCGTCTCGTACGGGGAGAACCAGGAGGAGGTCTTCCTCGGCCATTCGGTCTCGCGCACCCAGAACGTCTCTGAAGAGACGGC
>DASVPW010000026.1:0-37882 GCA_036389455.1 Beijerinckiaceae bacterium | reverse complement strand
GGCGAGTACTGCTTGCCGTCGGCCTCGACCCAGGCGTCGTTGTTGCCGCCCTTGATGATCTTGTAGGGGACGAGGCCCATGTCCTTCTTGGTCATGGGGTCGTCGAAGGTGCGCCCGATCAGGCGCTTGATGGCGAAGAAGGTGCGCTCCGGGTTCGTGACCGCCTGGCGCTTGGCCGGCTGGCCGACGAGGCGCTCGCCCTCGTCCGTGAAGGCGACGATGGACGGGGTGGTGCGGGCCCCTTCCGCGTTCTCGATCACCTTGGGCTGCGCGCCTTCCATCACGGCGACGCAGGAATTGGTGGTGCCGAGGTCGATGCCGATGACTTTACCCATGGCGGGATCCCTCACTCCTAAGCAGACCGCCGGGCCCCGAAGCAGCCCGGCCCATGGCCGGTTCTTGACTGATGATGCAAAGCCCCCGTCCAACCTCCGAAAATCCGAAGCGAAGACGGGACCTTGGCGACGGGGCTGATATAAGAAGGGGGTATTTGGGCCGCAAGGCGAGGCGCGCCGAACTCCCGCCCGATTTCCCCCGCACGTGCCCGCTGTCGCGGCCTCTGCCCGGACGGCGGTTCGCAACCCGGGCGCGCCCGTGCTAGGGGACACCTCGGGCACGGTTAACGAATCCTCAACGGCCTCAAGGTCCTACTGTCGAGCTGTCATGAACCTCAGGCGTCTCCCGCTCCTCGCAGCCGTCCTGGCGGCGGTCCTCGCGACCTTCGCAGGATTGACCGGGGAGGCTTCGGCACAGGGGTTCTTCGAGCGCCTGTTCGGGCTTCGTCCGGCGCCGCCGGCCTATCCGCCGCAGCCGGTGCCGCAGCGCGGCCCCTATGGGCCGCTGCCGGGACAGGCGCCTGCCTCCGTGCCCGGCGTGCCCGGGGCGGACGGCGAGCCGGGCCTCGGTCCGGTCGCGCCGCCGCCGCCCGCGCCGCCGAAGCCGATCGTCCTGAAGGCCCCGACCGAGGACGCCGTCGTCGGGCGCGAGCTCAAGCTCAACGGCGGCGGCGGGAGTCTGCGGATCGAGCGCGCCGGTCGCGACCTCAGGGCCCAGATCACGCTCGCGGGCTCGAAGATCTCGGACCCGACCGAATCGTGCGCGGTCCAGCTCGGCGACGGCCAGCCGCTGGCTCTCGCCTCCCAAGGCCGCGTCGACGGGCTGCCGCGCTACGCCGCGCAGGCGCCGGCCTGCCCGATCGTGTTCGATGTCCTCGACGGGGCCGTGGTCGTCAACGCGCCGGTCGAGGCCTGCACCTTCCAGGAGGCCGACTGCAAGGCCGAGCCCATGGGCATGTGGGGGCCGGAGCCGAACAGCCTCCTGCCGAAGGCGCGCGAGATCGAGGAGGCGCGCGGCACCGCCGACAAGGCGGTGCGCGAGAACTACAAGGCGCTCGCCCACAAGGTCGGGCCGCAGTCGATGCGTCCGGTCGTGGCCGAGCAGGCGGCGTTCTCGGCCGACCGGGAGACGATGTGCCGGTCCTACCGCCGCGAGGGCGCGCACGGCTTCTGCAACGCCCGCTTCACGGAAGGCCGCGCCGTGGTGCTCGCCGCGAAGCTCGGCATCCTGCCGGCGACGCCGGAGCCCACGGCGGCACCCGCACCGCAGCCTCGCCGCCCGCCCCGCCAGGCGGCCCAGCCGGCGCCGCCGCCGGACTTCTTCCCGGGAGCCCCGTACCCGGGCGGGATGCGGTGAGGGTCGGCTCAGGCCGCGAGCCGGCCAGCCTCCCAGCCCAGGATCGCCTGCTTGCGGGTCAGGCCCCAGTGGTACCCGGTGAGCGCGCCGGAGCGTCCGAGCACCCGGTGGCAGGGAACCACGAACGAGATCGGGTTCTTGCCCACCGCCGCCCCGACCGCGCGGGCCGCCGAGGGACTGCCGATCCGACGGGCGATGTCGGAATAAGTCGTGGCCCGCCCGAGGGGAATCTTCAGAAGGGTCTGCCAGACCCGGACCTCGAAGTCGGTCCCGATCAGCACCACCCGAAGCGGCTGCTCCCCGGTCCAGTGCAGCGGGTCGAAGATGCGCCGGGCGAGCGGCGCGGTGGCGGCGCTGTCCTCGACGTACTCGGCCTTCGGCCAGCGCTTCTTCATGTCGGCGAGCGCCGCCTGGCGGTCGCCGCCGTCGACGAAGCCTAAGCCGGCAAGCCCACGCTCGGTCGCGACCAGGATCGCCTCCCCGAACGGGGAAGGGTGGAAGCCGAAGCGCAAGGTGAGGCCCGCGCCGCCGCCCTTGTAGTCGCCAGGCGTCATGGCCTCGTGGGTCACGAACAAGTCGTGCAGCCGCCCCGGCCCCGAGAGGCCGACCTCGTAGGTCGCGTCGAGGACGCTCGCCGAGGAGGCCAAAAGAGCCTTGGCGTTGTCGAGGGTGATGGCCTGCAGGAAAGCCTTGGGGGAAAGGCCGCACCAGCGCCGGAAGAGGTGGTGCACGTGCGTGGTCGAGAGTCCGACGTGCTCGGCCATGGTTTCGAGGGAAGGCTGGTCGCGCCAGCGCTCCGAGATGAAGGCGATGATCCGCCGCACGCGCTCGTAGTCCCCGGCCGGGCCGTCCGGCAGGTCGAGGGCGGTCGGTTCGATGGTGATGTCGCGGAGCGTGTCGAGCATGGGGCTATCCTCTTCTTCCGGACCATACCCAGGCCAGGGCGCCGGCGACACCCGATTCCTGCACGGCAGCCGGGGTTCCCGGACGAATGTCGCCTACGTACCCGCCTGCTCCTCAATCCCTCGGCAGGTCCTCCTTCAGCATCTCGTTGTTGATCGCGAAGGCCGCCAAGGCGCCTTCGCCGGCGGCGACGATCGCGAACTGGACCCGGCGCGAGGCGTCGCCGGCGACGTAGAGGCCGGGCACGTCGGTGCGCTCGTAGGAGCGGGTCTCGACCGTGCCGTTGTTCGTCAGCTCGCAGCCGGCCATGCGGACGAGCTCGGAGCCCTCCCGCTCGCCGTAGTTCAGGAAGATCGCCTCGCGCTCCAGGGGCTCGCGGCCTTCGAAATGGATGCGCCGAAGACGCTCGTCGCCCTCGAGGCGCGAGACCTTGTCCTCGACGATGCGGATGCCCTGCGCCTCGAGCCGCTCGCGGTTCTCGTCCGAGAGCTCGGCCGGGCCGTCGGTCAGGAGCACCATATCGCGGCTCCAGAGCGTCATCTCGAGGGCGAGGCCGACGCAGCGCTCGCCCGGGCCGTAGACCGCGATGGGGCGGTCGCGGTTCTCCCAGCCGTCGCAGTAGGGGCAGTTGAAGACGCCGCGGCCGTAGTACTCGGAAAAGCCCGGGATGGCGGGGATATCGTCGAGGAGGCCGGTGGCGAGGAGGAGCTTGCGGGCCGAAAAGCGCTCGCCATCGCATTCCCTCACCTCGAACCAGCCGCCGTGGCACCTCGCCTCGACGATCTCGCCGTCGCGGACCTCGACGCTCGGGTAGGGCTTGAGCTGCTCACGCCCGATCCGGCGCATCTCGGACGGCAGCTCGCCGTCGCGGGTCAGGAACCCGTGCACCCCGGGCGAGACCGCGTTGCGCGGTTTGCCGGAATCGACGAGCAGCACGCGGCGCCGGCAGCGCCCGAGGATCAGCGCCGCGTTGAGGCCGGCGGGCCCGCCGCCGACGATGATCACGTCGTAGCGGTCGCTGTCTGGCGCGGGAGAGCCGTCGATCGAGGAAGCCATTGCTGTCCGGGGAGGGCGGGGAGGGACCTTTATGAATGGCCGAGCCGGGCGAAGCGTTCCGCCATCCGATCACTCCCCTGCCGGAAGGGAAGCCTTGGTCCGCCGCGAGCGACGCGAAAGGATCGTCGCGAGCGTCACCGGGCGGTAGTCCCAAGCGTCGACGCCGACATCGTATTGGCGCGGCATGGGCTTGAGGCGGCCGTGCGAGTGGCCGTGCAGGTTCACGACGCCGCGGCCCATCCGGTTCCAGGTCCGGAACGGATAGTGGCACAGCACCAGCGCCGTGCCCTCGAGGGTCAGCTCGGCGTAGTGCTGCACGCTCGCCCACCGCGGGTGGCGGACCGTGGCCTCGCCGTCGTTGTTGCCGACGACGAGGTGCTTCACACCGTTGAGGGCCGAGAGCAGCTCGCCGATCCGCTCCGGCCGGCGCGCCGACGCGAAGTCGCCGAGATGCCAGACCTCGTCCTCCGGCGAGACGGTCTCGTTCCAGCGCGCCACGAGCGCCGCGTCGTGCTCCGCCACGGAGGCGAACGGCCGCCGGTCGATGCGCAAGCCGCGCGGGTCGCCGAAATGGGTGTCGCTCGTGAAGTAGGTCGCCATCGCTCCCGCGCGAGAATGTGATCGCCCTTATGAGATGCGCCGGCCGCCGCCGGGTTCCGCCGGTCTTGCGCCGCCGCCCGGCCCGTGGCTCCTTCGGGCAACACCAAGCCGGGGAGGACCGCCGTGAAGAAAGCCACAGCCGCGACCCTGCTCGTCGGCCTCGCCCTGCCGCTCGGCGCCGAGGCCCGCGTCACCGCCATCACGATCGACAAGGTCGAGCCGTTCGCCGAAGGGACAAGCTTCGGAGGCGCAGGCGCCTACGAGCGCGTGATCGGCACGGCCAAGGGCGAGGTCGATCCGGGCGACCCGAAGAACCGCGGCATCGTGAACCTCGACAAGGCGCCCAGGAACGCCCGCGGCATGGTCGAATACGAGGCCGACTTCTTCATGCTGCGCCCGAAGGACTCGTCTAAGGGCAACGGCAAGGTCCTGTACGAAGTCAACAACCGCGGCCGCAAATTCCTGATGCACTGGATCATGGACGCGCCGGCGCAGGCAGCCGGCGCCAACAACGACCCGCGCTCGGCCGCGGACGCCGGCAACGGCCTTCTCTTCCGGATGGGCTACACCATGGTCTGGTCCGGCTGGGACCCGGACGCGCCCCGCGCCGGCTCCGGCATGGCGATGCGGGCCCCCGTCGCGACGGAGGACGGCCGGCCGATCGTCCGCATGATCCGCGACGAGCTCGTGAGCGGGACGCGGGGACCGCAGGTCGAGGCCTTCCGGCTTTCCTACGAGGCCGCGGGTCTCGACACCAAGGAGGCGCGGCTCACGGTGCGCCGCAAGGAGTCCGACGCCGAGACGGACGTCCCCGCGGACCGCTGGACCTTCGCCGACACCCGCACGATCCGGCTTCTCCCCGAGGGCACGAAGCCCGAGCCGGGCTCGATCTACCAGCTCTACTACCGGGCCAAGGACCCGAAGGTGCTCGGCCTCGGCTTCGCGGCGACCCGGGACGTTGTCTCGTATCTCCGCAACGAAACCGGGGCCGCCAACCCGGCGGGCGCCCCCGTGAAGGCGGTTCTGGCCCTCGGCATCTCCCAGAGCGGCCGGTACCTCCGCGACTTCATCGGCCAGGGCTTCAACGCCGACGAGGCCGGACGCAAGGTCTTCGACGGCGTGCTGGCCCACATCTCGGGAGTCGGCCGCGTGTTCCTGAACGAGGAGTTCGGCCAGCCGGCCCGCACCAACACCCAGCACGAGGACCACTTCTATCCCGAGAACGCCTTCCCGTTCTCGGCCGCGGCGCTCGAGGACCCGGTGACCGGAAAGCGCGGCGCGCTCCTCCGCGGCGACGGCTCCGATCCGCTGCTCATCGAGGTCAACACCTCGACCGAGTACTGGCAGAAGGGCGCCTCGCTCCTGACCACCGACCCGCTCGGCAAGACGGACGTGGAGCTGCCCGCGACGACGCGGGTCTACATGGTGGCCGGAACCCAGCACGGCGGGCAGTTCGGCCTGACGACGCAGCCTGGCCCCTGCCACAACCTGCGCAATCCGCACAACCCGTCGGCGGCCTTGCGCGCGCTCCTCGTCGCCCTCGACCGGTGGGTGGTGGACGGCACGACGCCGCCGGCGAGCCGGGTGCCGCGCCTTTCCGACGGCACGCTCGTTCCGCCGGGTCAGACCGACTTCCCGAGGCTTCCCGGCGTCGCCGTCGCCCGGCAGGCGAACGCGCTCGCGCGCTTCCGGGACTGGGTGAAGCCCGCCGCCGAGGCCGGGCCGCAGTACCGCGCGCTCGTCCCGAAGGTGGACCAGGACGGCAACGAGACCTCGGGGATCCTCCTCCCTGACATCGCCGTGCCGCTCGCGACCTACACGGGGTGGAACCTGTACAAGGAGCCGTTCCCGGCGGGCGAGCTCTGCGATCGCGACGGCACCTACGCGCCGTTCGCGAAGGACCAGGCCGAGCAGGAGCAGAAGGGCGACCCGCGCGCCGCGATCCAGTCGCGCTACCACGGCCGCGACGACTACGTCGCCAAGGTCGAGGCCGCGGCCCGGGCGCTCGTGCGCGAGCGCCTGCTGCTCGAGGAAGACGCGGCGGCCTACGTCGCGAAGGCCAGGACCGAGAAGGCGTTCGAGTGAGGGCGCGCTCCCTCTCCCGCAAGCGGGAGAGGTGAAGTCCGGGAGAGGGGGCCGCTCAACCCACTAGCGACTGCAGGTCCCCGTCGACGCTGACCGCCTGGCCCGAGACGGTGCGGGCGAGGGGCGAGGCGAGGAAGACGATCATGTCGGCGAGTTGCTGCGGCTTCACCGTCTCCTTGATCGAGGCCTGCCCGAGCGCGAGCCGGAGCTGCTCGTCCGGCGTGACCCCGCGCTCCTTCGCCTTCGCCTCGAACACCCGGCGGATGCGGTCGCCCTCGACGATGCCCGGCAGGATCGCATTCACCCGGATGCCGAACTCGCCGAGCTCCATGGCGAGCGACTTCGTGAAGCCGACGACGCCCCACTTCGCCGCCGCATAGGGCGAGCGCAGGGGGAAGCCGAACTTTCCGGCGGCCGAGGCGAGGTTGAACATGCTGGGGTTCTGGCTGCGCTTGAGGTGCGGCACGGCGAGCCGCGCGCAGTTGAACTGCCCCGTGATGTCGACGGCGAGCGTGCGATCCCAGTCCTCCGGAGAGATCTCCTCCACGCGCCCCGTCGGCCCGGCGATGCCGGCGTTGTTGACGAGGCAGTCGAGCCCGCCGAGCCCCGCCAGCGCGTCGTCGAACAGGCGCGCGACGGCGGCGCGGTCGGCGACGTCCGTGGTGGAAGCGGTCACCTCGGGATGGGACTTGCGCAAGGCTGCGAGCGCCGCCTCGTCCACGTCGCAGACGTGCACCCGCGCGCCCTCGCGCAGGAACGCCCGCACGATCTCCAGGCCGATCCCGGCCGCGCCCGCGGTCACGAGCACGCGCAAGCCGCCAATCTGCAGATCCATGATTCAGCCGCCCTGAAGTCCGTTCCGGGAACTCGACAAAGCCCCGGTTTTCCGGCAACCGTAGCCACCACCTCAGATCACGGCAAGCGCATGGCGCGCCCAAGCCGGACAAGGGTAAGGAAACGCCACATGACCTCACGCATCTCACGCCGCACCCTCCTCAAGAGCGCCGCCGGGACCGCGGCGCTCGCCGGCATCGGCATGCCGGCGATCTCGCGGGCCCAGGGCGAGGCGATCCGCATCGGGCACCTGACCCCGATCACCGGCTTCCTCGGGCCCTTGGGCGAGTTCGCCCAGATGGGCGTGAAGCTCGCCGCGGAGGAGATCAACGGGGCCGGCGGCGTGCTCGGCCGCAAGATCGAGCTCGTCATGGAGGACTCGGTCAACCCGCAGACGGCGTCCGCCAAGGCCGAGCGCCTGATCGAGCGCGACAAGGTCGCCATGATCATCGGCGAGATTTCTTCCGCCTCCGGCCTCGCCATCGGCCAGGTCGCGAACCGGTTGAAGACCGTGTTCATCAACACCGGCTGCAACTCGGATGCGCTGCGCGGCGCGAGCTGCAATCCGTACATGTTCCACATCGAGGGCGCGAACTCGATGTACGTGCAGGCGGTCGGCACCTACCTCCTCTCCGAGAACATGGTGAAGGGCAAGAAGTGGTTCTCGCTCACCGCCGACTACGCCTTCGGCCACGACCTCCTGCGCGTCGCCAAGATGTTCATGGAGAAGAACGGCGGCCAGTTCGCGGCGGACGAGCTCGTGCCGACCGACGCCACCGACTTCAGCCCCTACCTCCTCAAGATCCGGCAGAGCCGCCCCGACCTCGTGGTCTCGAACCTTGCCGGCAACCAGATCACCAACTTCATCAAGCAGTATTCGGAGTACGGGCTGCCGTTCCCGGTCGCCGGCTTCGGCTTCGACACGGCGGTCGCCTGGGGTGCCGGTCAGGACAACTTCAAGGGCATCTGGCCCCTCGTCTGGCACCACCTCATCGACACGCCGTCGTCCAAGAAATTCATCGACGGCTTCACCAAGGCCTACGGCAAGCCGCCCGAGAACCAGGCCTGGGGCGATTACAACTCGCTGAAGATCGTGGCCCAGTCCTTCGCCGAGCTGAAGTCGGCGGACCCCCAGAAGCTCGCCGAGCACCTGCGCAAGGGGGCGAAGTTCGACGTCGGCAAGAAGCGCGAAGCCTATTTCCGCGCCTACGACAACCAGATCATGATGGAGATGTATGCGGTCAGGGCGAAGGAAACGTCCAAGATGAAGGACAAGTGGGACATCTACGACGCCCTCGGCACGGTGCCGGGCCCGAACGACGACCTCGAGGCCATCGCGCCGCCGAAGGACGGAGCGTGCAAGATGCAGGCTTGAGCCTGCGTCATCCCGGACATGCCGCAGGCGTGATTCGGGGTCGCGCGCCGCGGAAGGCGCCTTATTCGACGGACGATCCCGGATCGCGGCTTCGCCGCGTCCGGGACGACGTGCCAGGGAACGCTCCTTGCAGCTCATCTTCCTCCTCGAGCAGGTGCTGAACGGCCTGCTCGTCGGCGCGTACTACCTCCTCATCGCGCTCGGGCTCTCGCTGATCTTCTCGCTCGGCGGGATCGTGAATCTGGCGCACGGCGGGTTCTACGCCATCGGGGCGTATCTCACGGTGCTGCTCGCGCCCCGCCTGGGATTCGCCGGCGCGTTCGTCGCCTCGCCGGTGCTGGTCGGGCTCCTCGGCGTCATGGCCGAGCGGCTGTTCTTCCGCCGCTTCTATCGCTCGGACCCGATTCTGAGCCTCCTTCTCACCTTCGGCCTCGCCATGGTGATCGAGCAGTCCCTGCGCATGATCTTCGGCGCCGCGCCGCTGCCGTTCTCGATTCCCTCCGAGCTGCGCGGCCAGGTCTTCCTGGGCGATTTCATCTATCCGCGCTATCGGCTCTTCATCTTCGGCGTGGCGCTCGCCGCGGTCGCGGCGACGTGGTTCCTCGTCTACCGCACCGCCTTCGGGCGCGTGGTGCGGGCGGGGGTGCAGAACCCCGACATGGTGGGCGCGCTCGGCATCTCGCTGCAGCCCTACATGACCGCCGTCGCGGCGCTGGGCGTCGGCCTTGCGGGCCTTGCCGGCGTGCTGCTCGCACCGATCTCCGGCGTGCATCCGGCCATGGGGGCCGAGATTCTCACCGCGGCCTTCGTGGTGGTGGTGATCGGAGGCCTGGGCTCGTTCTGGGGCGTGATCGCGGCGGCCGCCCTCGTCGGCGTCGTGCGCGGGGTCACGATCTTCGTCAACCCTTCTTACGGCGAAGCCTCCATGTACCTGCTGATGGCCCTCGTGCTGCTCGTGCGCCCGCGCGGCCTCCTCGGCGAGCGCATCCAGAAGTTCGAGTGAGGCGATGCGGCGGGACCTCGCTCCTCTTCCGATCGCCGCCGTCGCGCTTGCGGTCCTGCCGTTCGGCCTCGACGCGATCGGCCTGCCGTTGCGCTCGGCGATCGACGTGGCGGTGTTCGCGATCGCCTGCCTCGGCCTCAACGTCCTCGTCGGCTACACCGGGCTCGTGTCGTTCGGCCACGGCGCCTGGTTCGGGCTCGCGGCTTATGCGGCGGCGCTCTCCCAGCGGCACTGGTTCCCGGGCAGCGTCGTTCTGCCGACGCTCTTCGCGATCCTATTCATCGCCGTCACGGCGACGCTTGCGGGCGCGCTCATCCTGCGCCGGCGCGGGGTCTACTTCTCGCTCCTGACGCTCGCGCTGACCGCCCTCCTCTTCGCCGTCGCCTACCGCTGGACCGACTTCACCGGCGGCGAGAGCGGGCTCGGCGGCGTGACCCGGGCGAGCGTGCTCGGCCTGAACCTCGAGCGCGATCCGACCTACTACGCCGCCGTCGCCGTCATCGCCTTCCTCGTCTGCTTCCTCCTGTGGCGCTTCCACCGCTCGCCGGCCGGGAGCGTCTTGGTCGCGATCCGGGAGAACGAGCAGCGCGCCCGCTTCCTCGGCTATCCGACGAACCGGTACAAGCTCCTCGGCTTCACGGCCTCGGCGACGGTGGTCGGCATCGCCGGCGTGCTCTCGGTCTTCAACCACCGCTTCGCCTCGGCCGAGCCTTTGGCCGTCGCCTTCTCGGGCGAGCTCATCGCCATGGTGGTGATCGGCGGCATGCGGAGCTTTTTGGGGCCGGCGCTGGGCGCGGTCTTCTTCGTGATCTTCCGCGACTACCTCTCCAGCGTGCGTGGCCCGTGGACGCTCGGGAGCCTCGTCGTCCCTGACAGCGTCGTCGCGGTCGCGCGCGACAACTGGCTGTTCTTCTTCGGCCTCCTCTTCGTCGGCTTCATCCTGTTCTCGCCGACCGGCCTCGTCGGCGTCGCGCAACGCCTCCTCGCGCCGTTCCGCCGGAAGGTCGTGGAGGACGCCGCCATGGCCGGGCGCACCCTCTCCGACGACCCGCTGCCGCCCTTTCTCAGGCCCGCGGACCATATGGACGGCGCGATCCTCCAGGCCCGCGGCATCGCGAAGAGCTTCGGCGGCTTGAGGGCCGTGCAGGGCGTCGACGTCGCGGTGCGCGACCGCTCGCTGCACGCGCTCATCGGCCCGAACGGCGCCGGCAAGACCACGGCCTTCAACCTCATCTCGGGCCTCTACGTTCCGGACGAGGGCGACGTGCTGCTGCGCGGGCGCTCGATCGGGGGACTCAGCCCCGAGAAGATCACCGAGGCCGGGATCGGGCGCTCGTTCCAGATCACCAACCTGTTCCCGGCGCTCTCCGTCGAGGAGAACCTGCGCCTTGCCGTCCAGGCGCGCCACCCGCATCGCTTCGACCCGTGGACGGCGGCGCGCTCCATCGCCGACATCGAGCGCGAGACCGCGGCGCTCGTGCGCTACCTCGGGGTCGCCGGCATCGAGCGGGCCGAGGCGGGCGCGCTCTCCTACGGCGGCCAGCGCCTCCTTGACATGGGGCTCGCGCTCGCGACGAAGCCCCGGTTGCTCCTCCTCGACGAGCCGCTCGCCGGGCTCGCCGCCGCCGAGCGCCAGCGCATCGGCGACATCGTCAAGCGCATCTCGGCCGACGTGCCGGTGCTCCTCGTCGAGCACGACATCGACCGGGTGTTCCAGATCGCCGACGCCGTCACGGTGATGAACGAGGGCAAGGTGCTGGTCGACGGGACCGTCGAGGACGCCCGATCGAGCCCGAAGGTGCAGGAGGTCTACATCGGCTCGGGCGCGGCCGCCGTCGCGGCGAAGCCGCGCGAGAGCGCCGCCGAGCCGGCGACGCTGCTCGCCGCTCAAGGGGTGAACACGTATTACGGCAAGAGCCACATCCTGGTGGACGTTTCGTTCGACGTGCACGAGCACGAGATCGTGGCGCTGCTCGGCCGCAACGGCGCCGGCAAGTCGACACTGCTCAAGACCCTCATCGGCATCGCCCCCCCGGCCGCCGGCTCGATCAGGCTCGGCGACCGAGAGATCGCCGGCCTGCCCTCGGCTCAAATCGCCCGGCTCGGCATGGGCTACGTGCCGCAGGGGCGCGGGCTCTTCGCCGGCATGACGGTGGCGCAGAACCTCGAGCTCGGGCGCCTGAAGCGCCGGACCGGCCACGGCGTGAGCTGGGACCTCGACAAGATCTTCGCCTATTTCCCGCGCCTCGCCGAGCGCCTCGACACCCCGGCCGACTTCCTGTCCGGCGGCGAGCAGCAGATGGCGGCAGTCGCCCGCGCGCTCTCCGGCGACGTGCGCGTGCTCCTCCTCGACGAGCCCTTCGAGGGCCTCGCCCCGACCGTGATCGAGCAGCTCTTCGAGAGCTTCGACAGGCTCCGCCGCGAGGTCTCGATCGTCATCGTCGACCACCACCTCGACCTCGCGCTCGCGCTCTCGGACCGCACGGTCGCGCTCGAGCGCGGCCGATTGATCCACACCGGGCCGTCGAAGGACCTGCGGGACGATCTTGCATTGCGGCGCAAGGTGCTGTGGCTGTGATTGAAGCGAATGGCGAGTGGCGAATGGCGAATGGATTGTCTCCCCGTCCCATTCGCCACTCGCCTCCAAAGGAGTGAACAATGCCGACCGTCGCCATCGTAGGGGCAGGCCTCATCGGCCGATCCTGGGCCATCGTCTTCGCCCGGGGCGGATGGGACGTGCGCTTGAGCGATCCGAGCGCCGAGGCGCTCAAAGCCGCGCCGAAGCTCATCCGCGAGGGGCTCGACGAGCTTGCCGCCGCCGGCATTGTCGACGACCCGGCGGGAGCGGCGGCGCGGGTCTCTGCGGCGTCCTCGCTCGCCGAAGCGGTCGCGGGCGTCGATCTCGTGCAGGAGAACGGGCCCGAGCGGGTCGAGGACAAGCAGAAGATCTTCGCCGCCCTCGACGCCGCCGCGCCCCGCGACGCCGTCCTGGCATCGTCCACCTCGGCCATCGTCGCCTCGAAGTTCACGGAAGACCTGCCCGGGCGCGAGCGCTGCCTCGTCGCCCATCCCGTGAACCCGCCGCACCTCGTGCCGATCGTCGAGCTGTGCGGCGCGCCCTGGACCTCGCCGGAGGTCGTGGCGCGGGCCCGGCAAATCTACGAGAGCGTCGACCAGGCGCCGATCACCGTCACCCGGGAGATCGAAGGCTTCGTGCTCAACCGGCTCCAGGTCGCGCTCCTGTCCGAGGCGTTCAGACTCGCCGGCGAGGGCGTCGTCACCCCGCAGGATCTCGACAAGACCCTGAGCCACGGCCTCGGCCTGCGCTGGTCCTTCATGGGCCCGTTCCAGACGATCGAGCTCAACGCTCCCGGCGGCATCCGCGATTATTGCGCCCGCTACGGCGACTTCTTCCGCCGCACCACGGCCGATCCGCCGACCGCCGCCGTGTGGGACGAGGCCAACATCGACCGCGTCATGCGGGCCTGGGGGAGGGCGCCCTCGAAAGAGGAGGTTGCGCGGCGCACCGCCTGGCGCGACAAACGGCTCACCGCCCTGATGGCCCACAAGCGCGCGCAACCGGACAGCGAGTAAGGATCCCCGCCATGGCAAAATCCCGGAAGGTCATCATCACCTGTGCCGTGACGGGCTCGATCCACACGCCGTCGATGTCCCCGCACCTGCCGATCACGCCCCAGGAGATCGCCGACGCGGCGGTGGGCGCCGCCGAGGCCGGGGCCGCGATCGTCCACCTCCATGCCCGCAAGCCCGACGACGGCCTGCCGGACCAGAGCCCGGAGGCCTTCGCGCCGTTCCTCCAGGTCATCAAGCAGCGCTCGAACTGCGTCGTGAACATCACGACCGGCGGCGCGCCGACCATGTCGATCGAGGAGCGGGTCCGCCCCGCCGCGACGTTCAAGCCGGAGGTCGCCTCGCTCAACATGGGCTCCATGAACTTCGGGCTCTTCCCGATGCTCGCCCGCTTCAAGGACTTCAAGCACGCATGGGAGCGGCCCTACCTCGAGGGCTCGCGCGAGCGCATTTTCAAGAACACCTTCGCGGACATCGAGTACATCCTCACCACCTGCGCCGAGAACGGCACCCGCTTCGAGATCGAGTGCTACGACATCGGCCACCTCTACACGCTCGCCCACTTCGTCGACCGCGGGGTCGTCAAGCCGCCGCTGTTCGTGCAGAGCGTGTTCGGCATCCTCGGCGGAATCGGCCCGCATCCGGAAGACGTGGCGCACATGAAGCGCACGGCGGACCGTCTCTTCGGCGACCAGTACCGCTGGTCCGTGCTCGGCGCGGGGCGGAACCAACTCCCGATCGCCGCCATGGCGGCCTCCATGGGCGGCAACGTGCGCGTCGGCCTCGAGGATTCGCTGTGGATCGGCGCCGGCAGGCTCGCCGAGTCGAACGCCCAACAGGTCATGAAGGCGCGCCAGATCATCGAAGGGCTCGGCCTCGAGATCGCCTCCTCCGACGACGCCCGCGAGATCCTCGAGCTCAAGGGCGGCGACCGGGTGAATTTCTGATATCAGGCGCCGCGAACAAGGACCGGGAGAAGACGCCATGGCACGCTGGCTCAAGCGCGGGCGCGACGCAGGCGCGATCGCCGAGGACGACGCCAAGATCCGTACGACGGTCGAGATGATCCTCGTCGACATCCAGGCTCGCGGCGACAAGGCGGTGCGGGAGATGTCCCAGAAGTTCGACCAATGGGACCGGGACGACTACCGCCTCACCGACGCCGAGATCCGAGGCTGCCTGTCCGAGCTCTCGGCCCGCGACATCGAGGACATCAAGTTCGCGCAGGCGCAGGTCAAGAACTTCGCCGAGCACCAGCGCGCCGCGATGAAGGACGTGGAGGTCGAGACCCTTCCCGGCGTGGTGCTCGGCCACAGGAACATCCCGGTCCAGAGCGTCGGCTGCTACGTACCGGGCGGCAAGTACCCGCTCTTGGCCTCTGCGCACATGTCGGTCATCACCGCGAAGGTCGCGGGCGTGCCGCGCATCGTCACGGCGGCGCCGCCCTACAAGGGCCGGCCGGCGCCGGCGATCGTCGCGGCTCAAGCCCTCGCCGGCGCCGACGTGATCTACTGCCTCGGCGGCGTGCAGGCGGTCGGCGCCATGGCGCTCGGCACCGAGTCGATCGAGCCCGTCGACATGCTGGTCGGGCCGGGCAACGCCTACGTGGCCGAGGCGAAGCGCCAGCTCTACGGCCGCGTCGGCATCGATCTCTTCGCCGGGCCGACCGAGACCCTCGTCATCGCCGACGAAACGGTGGACGGCGAGCTCTGCGCGACAGATCTTCTCGGACAGGCCGAGCACGGCCCGACCTCGCCTGCCGTCCTCCTGACGAACTCCGAGAAGCTCGCGCGCGACACCATGGCCGAGGTCGAGCGGCTCTTGTCGATCCTGCCGACGGCGGAGATCGCGCGGAAAGCCTGGGAGGACTGCGGCGAGGTCATCGTCTGCGAGGACGAGGAGGAGATGGTGCGGGAAGCCGACCGCATCGCCTCCGAGCACGTCCAGGTCATGACCCGCGACCCGGACTTCTTCCTCGCGCGCATGACCAACTACGGCGCGCTGTTCCTCGGGCCGCGCACCAACGTCAGCTTCGGCGACAAGGTCATCGGCACGAACCACACCCTGCCGACCAAGAAGGCCGCCCGCTACACCGGCGGCCTGTGGGTGGGAAAATTCCTGAAGACCGTCACCTACCAGCGCGTCCTCACCGACGAGGCGGCGGCGCGCATCGGCGAGGTCTGCTCGCGCCTGTGCATGCTCGAGGGCTTCTCGGGCCACGCCGAGCAGGCCAACATCCGCGTCCGCCGCTACGGCGGCCGCAACATCCCCTATGCGACCGCGGCGGAATAGCCTCTCTCCCGAACGGGAGAGGGACGCGCACCATCGGAGCGATCATGACCCTCCCCACAACCCCCTCCTTCCGCCTCGACGGCAAGCGCGCGCTCGTCACGGGGGCGGGGCGCGGCATCGGGCTCGCGGCGGCGGCGGCCTTCGCCGAGGCAGGCGCCCACGTGACGCTCGTCGCGCGTTCGGCCGGCGAGGTCGAGGCCGGCGCGGAAGAAATCCGGGCGCGAGGCGGATCCGCCGACGCGCAGGCGGTCGACGTCACGAACCTCGACGGCTTCGCCCGGCTCGTCGCGAACGGCGACCCCTACGACGTCTTCTTCAACAACGCCGGCATGAACCGGCCGCAGCCCTTCGCCGAGGTCTCGGTCGAGAATTTCGACACCATCATGGGCCTCAACGTCCGCGCCGCCTTCTTCGCCGCGCAGGCGGTGGCGCGGCGGCTGATGGCCGTGCAGAAGCCGGGCTCGATCATCAACGTGTCGTCGCAGCTCGGGCATGTCGGCGCCGCCGGGCGCTCGGTCTACTGCGCCTCGAAGTTCGCCGTCGAGGGCTTCTCCAAGGCCATGGCGCTCGAGTTCGCGCCCCTCGGCATCCGGGTCAACACCATCTGCCCGACCTTCATCGAGACGCCGATGACGAAGCCGTTCCTGGCGAACCCCGCCACCAAGGAATGGGTCATGTCGAAGATCAAGCTCGGGCGCGTAGGCCAAGTCGAGGACCTGATGGGCGTGATCCTGCTCCTCGCCTGCGACGCCTCGGCCCTGATGACCGGCTCCTCGATCCTCGTCGACGGCGGCTGGACCGCGGAGTGATTCTCTCCATGAACGACATGAGCGCGGTCCGTCAGGCGACCGACATCCCGATGATGGACGCCTGCGCGCTCTCGGAGGCGATCCGCGCCAAAAGTGTGTCGTGCGTCGAGGTGATGACGGCCTATCTCGACCGCATCGAGCGCCTGAACCCCAAGGTGAACGCCATCGTCTCCCTCCAGGACCGCGGCGACTGCCTCGCCCAGGCCCGCGCGCGCGACGACGAGCTGGCGCGTGGGCAATATCGCGGCTGGATGCACGGCTTCCCGCAAGCCATCAAGGACTTGGCGGCGACGAAGGGCATCCGCACCACGTACGGCTCGCCGCTCTTCGCCGACTTCGTGCCGCAAGCCGACGCGATCTTCGTCGAGCGCATGAAGAACGCCGGCTCGATCGTCGTCGGCAAGACCAACACCCCCGAGTTCGGCCTCGGCTCCCAGACCTACAACCCGGTCTTCGGCCCGACCCGCAACGCCTACGACCAGACCAAGACCTCCGGCGGGTCGAGCGGCGGCGCAGCGGTGGCGCTGGCCCTTCGCATGCTCCCCGTCGCCGACGGCAGCGACCATGCCGGATCGCTGCGCAACCCCGCCGCCTTCAACAATGTGCTCGGCCTGCGCCCCGCCTACGGCCGCGTGCCGTCCAATGCCGATGAGGTCTTCCTGCCGCAGCTCGGCGTCGCCGGGCCGATGGCCCGAACCGTCGCGGACCTTGCACAACTGCTCGCCGTGCAGGCCGGCTACGATGCCCGCGTGCCGCTCTCGATCCGCGAAGACCCTTCGGTCTTCGCCGGGCCGCTCGATCGCGATGTAAAGGGCCTGCGCCTCGGCTGGCTCGGCGATCTCGGCGGGCACCTTCCCATGGAGCCCGGCATCCTCGACCTCTGCCGCAGCGCCTTGCGCGTTTTCGAGGACCTCGGCTGCATCGTCGAGGAGGCCGAACCCGGCTTCGACCCCGAGAAAATCTGGCAGGCGTGGCTGCCCTTGCGGCAGTGGCAGGTCGGCGCGACCTGGGCGCCCCACTACGCCGATCCGGCAAAGCGCGAACAGATGAAGCCCGAGGCCCGGTGGGAGATCGAGAACGGCCTCAGGCTCACGGCCTTCGACGTCGCCCGCGCCTCAGGCACGCGCACCGCCTGGTACCAAACCGTGCGACGCCTGTTCGAGACCTACGATTTCCTCCTCCTGCCGACCGCGCAGGTCTTTCCCTTCGACGTGTCGACCCACTGGCCGAAGGAGATTGCGGGCCGCGCCATGGACACCTATCACCGCTGGATGGAGGTCGTGATCCCGGCCACCATGGCGGGCTGTCCGGCCATCAGCATCCCGGTCGAGTTCGGCGCGGGTGGTCTGCCGATGGGGATGCAGGTCATCGGCCCGAACCACGGCGAGCTCAAGGTGCTGCAACTCGCCGCCGCCTACGAGGCGGCGACCGGCCATGTCCAAAAGACGCTTCCGCCGCTGCTGACGCAGGTTTAAGCCGGGCCCGCCTTCCTGCGGCTCCTTCCGGCTCATGCGCGACCTCATCGGCGATCTCCGCGACGGGCTCTGGGCCCTGTCCCCCGCCCGCTTCCCCTACCGGCGCTTCGTCGCGGCGCTCGCGCTCGGCGCTGCCGGGGGCTGGCTGTTCGCCTGGGCGCGGCTGCCCCTGCCGTGGATGCTCGGACCCATGACCGTGTGCACCGTCGCGGCCCTGTTCCGGGCCCCGATCGCCGCCCCGGCCGTGGTGCGCCCGCCGATGACCATGGTGATCGGCGTGCTCCTCGGCGCCGGCTTCACCCCGGCGATCCTCGGGCAGCTGCCGAGCTGGATTCCGACGGTCCTCGGGCTTATCGCCTTCATCGTGGTCTGCGGCGCCGCCTGCGTGACCTACTTCCGCGTCGTCGCCGGGTTCGATCCCGTGACGGCCTATTTCTCGGGCATGCCCGGCGGCCTCGTCGAGATGGTCATCCTCGGCGAGGAGCGCGGCGGCAACGCCCGCACCATCGCGCTCATCCACTCGGCCCGCATCCTCCTCATCGTGATGACGCTGCCCTTCATCGTGCAGTGGCTCGAGGGGGTGCGGCTCGGCGCCCGCCCGGCCTTCGGGGTCTCGATCCTGGATACGCCGTGGCGCGGCGACCTCTGGCTCGTCGCGACCGGCATCGTCGGCGCGATCGTCGGCGACGCCATCCGCCTGCCGGCGAAGTATCTCCTCGGGCCGATGCTGGTCAGCGCGGCCATCCATGTGCTCGGCCTCTCGGACTTCAAGCCGCCGCAGGAGGTCGTGATCGCGGCGCAGCTCGTCCTCGGGACGACGATCGGCTGCCGCTTCCTCGGCACGCCGCCCCGGGAGATCCTGAAGGTGCTTCTCGTCTCCCTCGGCTCGACCGCGATCCTTCTTGCCGTCACGCTGGCCTTCGGCTGGCTCGTCGCCAAGGTGTCGTCCTTCGGCGCGATCCCGCTGATCCTCGCCTATTCGCCGGGCGGGCTCGCCGAGATGAGCCTCGTGGCGCTCGCGCTCCACATCGAGGTCGCGTTCGTGGCCGCCCACCACATCATCCGCGTGTTCCTGGTGATGGTCGGCGCCGGAATCGTGTTCGGGTTCACGCCGGCGGCGCGCAAGCCGCGGGAGGACGGGAGCTGACGCCGCCGAACGGGCGTCCGACCTCAGTCGACGAACTCGACCGGCGTCCCCTTCTCGATCATCTGGGCGAGCTGCCGCACGTCCCAGTTCGTCAGCCGCACGCAGCCGTGGGAGTAGGTCTTGCCGACCTTCGACGGCTCCGGCGTGCCGTGGATGCCGTAGCTCTCGAGCGACAGGTCGATCCACACCGCCCCGACCGGGTTGTTCGGCCCCGCCTTGATGGTGAAGGGCTTGTCGGACTTGACGCCCTTGAACTTGTACTTGGGATTGTAGGTGTAGGTCGGGTTCGGGGCGACCCGCTCGACCGTGTGGGTGCCGGTCGGCGCCGGCTTCTCCTCCGAGCCGATCGAGGCCGGGTAGAAGGCGACGAGCTTGCCTTCCTTGTCGAGGGCGCGCAGGGCGTGCTCGGACTTGTGGACCACGATCTTGCCGACCTTGCGGTCCGGTTTGTCGTTGCGGACGGCGGCGACGATGATCGTGGTCCCGGCTTCCTCAAAATCCTTCTTCGGGTTGAGCGCCCTGAGGAGGCCTTCATCCATGTGGAATTTTTCCGCGAGCCCCTCCAGGGCGCTGCGGTAGGCGAGGCGGTCGAGCTTCGCCATCTCCTCCATTTTGCTTGGAATCTTCTTGACGAAGGGACCTTTCACGTCGGCGTCCGCGATCGTGTACTCCTGCAGCACCGGGTCGCTCGACGTGGTCGCAAGCTTGTCGAAGACCTCCCGGGTGAGCCCGTCGTCGCGGAGTCCCTGCGCCTCCGCGAAGGCCGCGACCGCGTTGTCGAAGTTATCGCCGCCGCGCCCGTCGATCACGCCGGGGGAGAAGCGCGCCCGGTCGAGGAGCACTTGGGCCTTCAGGATGGCGGGATCGATGCCCTTGCCCCGCCGCTCCGAGAATTGCGCCTCGTTGACGCTCTTGAGGTCGAGCGGCGCCGCGCGTGCCGGCGCGGCTGCTCCGAGGAGCGCCGCTGCGAGGGGGATCAGCCAGATGCGCATGCGACTTGCCTCCGCCGGCTCCCCGGCGCCGCCCGATGGATTCGACAGGGAAAGAACCGAAGGCCGGTCCGCGTTCCATCGCCTATTGGCAGATCCGGATTCCCGGGCGGCGCTCGCGCATGTCGAGATGGAGGTGGTCGGCGTGCGCGGCGTCCGACCCCGGCCCGAGCACGGTCGTGAAGTAGGCGCAGGCCCTGGCCCGCACCGCCGCCTGGAACAGCGCCTCCGGGCTCTCGCCGTTCCGCGCCGCGACCGCGACGGCGGGGCGCTTGTGGAACGCGAACCCCATCACGTCGACCGCATTGGCGAAGGCGTGCTCGGAGAGCTTCGCGCCGGCCTGGCGGTTCCGGCCCCGGCACTCGTAGGAGGTGCCGATCAGGATTTTTCGGGGAGCCTCCGACAGGTGCCGCTCGGCCTCGGCCGACACCGCCTCCAGCGTCCACTTCGCCAGCGCCTCCGCGACCGGGCAGGTCACGAGGGCCGGCGGCGCGACTTCGAGGCCGTCCGGCAGCCCGGCCAGCCGGAGGGGATGTGGGGACCCGCAGGCGCCGTCCTCGACCGCAGGCGCGGGCTCGGCCCGGACGCCGAGCTTCGCGAGCCGGACAAGGCAGGCCTCGGCGTCCTCGGAGCCGACCGCGGCGGCTCCCGCGGCGACTCCCGGTGCCGGAGATGCCGGAGACGGGGGCTCGGCCTCGATCCCGGGCGGCCTTTCCGGCGGGAGCGGGACCGCCGCGGCGGTCTCCGGCGCGGTCCCGAGGCCGTGCGGCCGCGGCGGCGGCAGCGGCGCCTCGGCGAGGCTCGGGGCCGCCGCCAAAAGGGTGAGTGCGAAGGCGCTGGAGAGGAGGAGGCGCATGGGTTCCGGTCCGGTTCCGAAACCGCCCGGCGCCGCCGTTCGTTCCCGACGGATGCACCTCGTCCAGATCCTCCTCCCCCTCTACGACAACGAGGGCCGCCGCTTCCCCCAGGAGCCCTATCGCCGGGTCCGGACGGAGCTCGCCGAGCGCTTCGGCGGCCTCACCGCCTTCACCCGGGCCCCGGCCGAGGGCCTGTGGACCGATGGCGGCGAGACCAGCCGCGACGAGATCGTCACCTTCGAGGTCATGGTCGACGACCTCGACCGGGACTGGTGGCAGGTCTACCGGCGCGAGCTCGAGGCGCGCTTCCGCCAGGACGTGATCGTGGTCCGGGCCCAAGCCATCGAGCAGATCTAACACCTTGAGCGGTGGCGACGCCCGGTCGCACCTCGTGCCGTCCGGCGGAGGTGGAACGAAGGGCGGCGCGCGCCCATTTCCGTCCTTTCGGATGCCTTCCGGGTCGTCCGATCCGGAACGAGAACCCTATGCAGACGAGACGACGGGCCGTCCTTGCGGCGGCATCGCTGGCGCTGTCGGCGCTCACGGGAGGACGCGGCATGGCGGGCGAGGCCTTAAGCTTCACGAGCGGCGGCCGCGCGATCGCGGTCGAGCGCTTCGGCGCACAAGGCCTCGGAGCCGGCGGGCGGCGCCCGGCGATCCTCCTGCTGCACGGCGCCGACGGGTTCGCGAATGGCGACCGCTACCGCCTCGGCGCCGAGATCCTGGCGGCGTCGGGCTACCACGTCTTCCTGCCGCATTACCTCGACCGCACTGGCCAGGGCCGGGCCTATTACTCCACCATCGGGCAGAATTTTCCGCTCTGGGCCGACACCGTCCGGGACGCCCTGGACTTCGTCGAGCGCCAGCCAAGCGTCGATCCGAAGCGCATCGGCATCGTCGGGACATCGCTCGGCGGCGCGCTGGGGTTGAGCGTCGCGGCCGGGGACCGGCGGGTCAAGGCGCTCGTGAACTACTTCGGCTTTCTGCCGGACCCGGTTCGCGAGGGCGCGACCCGGCTGCCGCCGACCCTCGTCCTGCACGGGGGCAGGGACGCGATCGTGCCGGTCGCGAACGCCCACGCCCTCGAGGCGCTGCTCCGCCGCATCGGCGTCCCGCACGAGGTGCACGTCTATCCGGACCAGGCGCACGGGCTCCACGGCGCCGCCCAGCTCGACGCGGCCCAGCGCACGGCGGCGTTCCTCGCCCGCCATCTCGGCAGCGGCTCGGCTTCGCTCGCCGCCGAGGCCGTGTCGAGCGAAGCCGACTGATGTAGGGTTTCGACGCGACTCAAACGAAGCGAGACGAAATGACGGACGCCCTGACGACCGCGCCGGCGGAAACGGCCGAGAATCCCTTCGCGGCTTCCTGGGACACCCCGTTCGGGCTGCCGCCATTCGAGCGTATCGCGCCCGATGACTTCCGCCCGGCCTTCGACCGGGCGCTGCAGGCCCACGTCGCCGAGATCGAGGCGATCGCGGCGGACCCTTCGGAGGCGACCTTCCGCAACACCGTCGAGGCCATGGAGCGGAGCGGGCGGGACCTGCGCCGGGTCTCCTCCGTCTTCTTCAACCTCGCCGGCAGCCACACCAACGACGCGCTCCAGGCGATCGAGCGGGAGATCGCGCCGCGTCTCTCCCGCCACCGCAGCCGCATCTACATGGACGAGGCGCTATACCGCCGGGTCGCCGCCCTCCACGAGCGGCGCGACGAGCTCGGGCTCGACCCCGAGCAGGCCCGCGTCCTCGACCGCGCCCACACGCACTTCGTCCGCGCCGGCGCGCAGCTCGGCCCGGAGGCGAAGAGCCGCCTCGCTGCGATCCTCGAGCGGCTGGCGACGCTCGGCACGCAGTTCGCCCAGAACGTGCTCGCCGACGAGAAGGCCTGGACCCTCGTCCTCGAGGGCGAGGCCGACCTCGCCGGCCTTCCCGACTTCGTCCGCGCGGCCGCGGCCCGGGAGGCCGAGGAGCGCGGCCTCGCCGGCCGGCACGTCGTCACTCTGTCGCGCTCCTCGATCGAGCCCTTCCTCTCCTTCTCGGCCCGCCGCGACCTGCGCGAGAAGGCCTTCCTGGCCTGGACCGGCCGCGGCGACACCGGCGGCGAGACCGACAACAAGGCGATCGTCGCCGAGATCGTGCGGCTTCGGGCCGAACGGGCGCGGCTCATGGGCTACGAGACCTTCGCCGAGTTCAAGCTCGCCGACACCATGGCGAAGACCCCGGCGGCGGCGCTTGCCCTCCTGCACGACGTTTGGGCGCCCGCGGTTGCCCGCGCCGGCCGCGAGCGCGACGCGCTCCAGGCGCTCGTCCGCGAGGAGGGCGGCAACTTCGAGCTCGCCGCATGGGACTGGCGCTACTACGCCGAGAGGCTGCAGAAGCGCGAGCACGACCTCGACGAGGCCGAGATCAAGCCCTACCTCCAGCTCGACCGCGTGATCGAGGCGGCCTTCGACACCGCGGGCCGTCTGTTCGGCCTCGCGTTCGCCGAGGTCCGGGACGCGCCCCGCTACCATCCGGACGTGCGCGTCTGGGAGGCGACGCGGGAGGGCCGCCATATCGGCCTGTTCCTCGGCGACTATTACGCCAGGCCCTCGAAGCGCAGCGGCGCCTGGATGAGCGTCTTCCAGAGCCAGGAGAAGCTTGCCGGCGAGATCCGCCCGATCGTCGTCAACGTCATGAACTTCGCCAAGGGCGATCCGGCGCTCTTGAGCTTCGACGACGCCCGCACCCTCTTCCACGAGTTCGGCCACGCGCTCCACGGCCTTTTGTCGGACGTGACCTATCCGATGCTCGCCGGGACCGCCGTGCCGACCGACTTCGTCGAGCTGCCGTCGCAGCTCTACGAGCACTGGCTCGAGGAGTCGCAAGTGCTGCGCCGCTTCGCGCTCCACTACCGCACGGGCGAGCCGATGCCGGAGGCGCTCGTCGAGCGCGTGCTCGCGGCCCGCACCTTCAACCAGGGCTTCGCGACCGTCGAGTACACCGCCTCGGCGCTCGTCGACATGGACCTGCACCGGCTCCGGTCGGTCGAGGACCTCGACGTGGCCCGGTTCGAGCGCGACGCGCTCGAGCGCATCGGCATGCCCCGGGAAATCGTGATGCGGCACCGCACGCCGCACTTTTCCCACATCTTCTCCGGCGACGGCTACTCCGCCGGTTACTACAGCTATCTCTGGTCCGAGGTGCTCGACGCCGACGCCTTCGACGCCTTCCGGGAGGCAGGCGACATCTTCGACCGCGACACCGCGCGGAAGCTGCACGACTTCATCTATGCGGCCGGCAACCGGCGCCCGCCCGACGAGGCCTACGCCGCCTTCCGCGGACGCATGCCGACGATCGACGCGCTCCTGAAAAAGCGCGGACTCGCCGAGGCGCCGACGGACGCACAGGCGACCGGCTAAGCCAAGCGCGCCAGACCTTCGAGGTCCGGCCGAGTCCTCGACTCGGCCGGGCCGTGACGATGCTTCTCCCGCGGTCAGTCGGCGATCGCCTGGTAGACGAGGGCTCTCAGCATCTTGCGGTAGTAGGGCCGGCTCGGGCCCGGGGCCTGGGTCATGAGCACGCCGACGAGCTGCTCCTTCGGATCGACCCAGAAATAGGTCCCGGCGTAGCCGGCCCAGGTGTACTCGCCCGCCGAGCCGTGGACGCCCGCGATGCCGTTCTCCTTCCTGACCGCGAAGCCGAGGCCGAAGGTGTAGCCCTGGACGCCGAGGAGCTGCTCGCCCGGCTGCACCGTCTGGCGGATCGTCGGCGGCAAGTGGTCCGAGGTCATCAGGGCGACTGTGGTGCGGCTGAGGATGCGCTGGCCGTCGAGCTCGCCGCCGTTCAGCATCATCTGGCCGAAGCGGACGTAGTCGGCGGCGGTCGAGACCGAGCCGGCGCCGCCGGAGTCGTTCTTCGGCGGCCGCGACACGTCGATGAGCCGGTTCGGCGCGCCCGAAGCCGGATCGACGGCCAACGGCTGGGCAAGCCGGGCCATCTTGTCGGTGGAGAGCGAGAACGCCGTGTCGGTCATCTTGAGGGGCCGGAACAGGCGCTCATCGAGGAACTCCGACAGGCGCTTGCCCGACACCTTCTCGATCACGCGCCCGAGCACGTCGACGGCGAGGCTGTACTCCCAGGTCGTGCCCGGCTGGTAGGCGAGCGGCGCCGCGGCGATCTTCTGTGTGAACTCGTCGGGGGTGAGCTCGATCGCGGCATAGTCAGCGCCCGCGTTGAAGAGGCCGCCGGCGCTGTAGGCGGTCTTGACGCGCAGGTTGCCGGTGATCTCGCCGTAGGCGAGGCCGGCGGTGTGGCGGAGAAGATCCTGGATCGTCGGCTGGCGGTCGGCCGGCGCGAGAGCGTAGGTCGGCTGGCCCATGCCGTCGCTCTTCGGCACGCTCACCTGCACGTTCTTGAACTCGGGCAGGAACTTCGCGACCGGGTCGGTGAGCTGCATCCTGCCGTCCTCGACGAGGATCATGGCCCCGACCGAGGCGAGCGGCTTCGTCATCGAATAGGCGCGGAAGATCGAGTCCTTCGTCATGACCTTCTCGGCGTTCTTGTCCTGCGCCCCGAAGGCCTCGTGGTAGGCGACCTTGCCCTTGCGGGCGATCATGATGACGGCGCCCGGGATCTTGCCGTCCCTGATCTCCTGGTTGAACACCTCGGCGATCTTGGCGAGCCGCTGCGACGAGAGGCCGACGTCCTCAGGTCTCGCGGGCTGCAGCGATTGCGCATAGGCGGCCGGCACGGACAGGAATGCGACGGCGCACAACAGCGCGCGCAGGTTTCTTTGCATGGCGTTCCTCCTCTCCTGGCGAGAGCCGGAGGAGCCTAGGGCGCGCTTCGAAGCTGTCCAGACGCGAGTGCGTGATCGGCGCTCAGGCCGCGTCGCGCTCGAGAAAACGCTCGGCGTAGTGGCAGGCGACAAGACGGCCGTCGAGGGGGCGCAGGGGCGGGCGCTCGACGCGGCAGCGGTCGGTCACGTAGGGGCAGCGGGTCGAGAAGACGCAGCCCTTCGGCGGATCGAGCGGCGAGGGCAGCTCGCCCTTCAGCACGATGCGCTTGCGGCGCACTCCCGTGATGCCCGGCGTCGAGGCGAGGAGCGCCTGCGTGTAAGGGTGGAGGGGGCGGGAGAAGATGCGCTCCTTCGGGCCCTGCTCGACGGCGTGGCCGAGGTACATGACGAGGACGTCGTGCGAGATGTGCCGCACGACGCCGAGGTCGTGCGAGATGAAGAGGTAGGCGAGGCCGAGCTCCTGCTGGAGATCGGCGAGGAGGTTCAGGACCTGCGCCTGGATCGACACGTCGAGGGCCGAGACCGGCTCGTCGGCGACGAGGAGCTTCGGCGACAGCATGAGGGCGCGGGCGATGGCGATGCGCTGGCGCTGGCCGCCGGAGAACATGTGCGGGTAGCGGCCGTAGTGCTCGGGACGGAGCCCGACCTTCGCCATCATGGCGCGGGCGCGCTCCGTGCGCTCGGCCTTCGCTAAGTCGGTGTTGATGACGAGGGGTTCTTCCAGGATCGCGCCGACCTTCTTGCGCGGGTTGAGCGAGCCGTAGGGGTTCTGGAACACGAGCTGGACGGTCCGGCGCAGGCGCTTCCTCTCGCTGGCGGGCGGGCTCACGGCGTCAAGGCCGTCGAGGGTGAGCGTGCCGGAGGTCGGGGGCTCGATCAGCGTCACCATGCGGGCAAGCGTGGACTTGCCGCAGCCGGATTCGCCGACGACCGCGAGGGTGCGGCCGGGGGCGACCGCGAAGGACACGCCGCTCACGGCATAGAGTTTCGCCGGCTCGCGGAAGAGGCCGCGGCGGATCGGGTAGACCTGGACGAGATCCTTCGCCTCGACGACGGGGGCGCTTGTTGCGGTGCTCGCGGCGGCGCTCATTGGGCCGCCTCCGCGCCGACGGGAGTGTCGGCCGCAATCGCGCGCTCGCGCTCCGGGTCGCCGAGCGGGTAGTGGCAGCGGATCTGACCGCCCATCCAGGGGCGCAGCTCCGGGCGTACCCGGCGGGAGTGCTCGGTGGCGTAGCCGCAGCGCGGGCTGAAGAGGCAGCCGGCGGGGCGATCGAACAGGCCCGGCACCACGCCCGGGATCGTGGCGAGGCGGTGGTCGCCCACGCTGCGCTCGGGCAGCGCCGCGAGCAGCGCCGCCGTGTAGGGGTGCTGCGGCGCCTCGAACAGCGAAGCCGCGTCGCGCTCCTCCATGATCTGGCCGGCATACATCACCATGACCCGCTGCGCCGTCTCGGCGACGACGCCCATGTTGTGGGTGATGAGCACGAGGGCCATGCCGCGCTCGCGCTGGAGCGAAAGCAGCAGGTCGAGGATCTGGGCCTGGATGGTGACGTCGAGCGCCGTCGTCGGCTCGTCGGCGATGAGGAGCTTCGGGTTGCAGGCGATCGCCATGGCAATCATGACGCGCTGGTTCATACCGCCCGAGAGCTGGTGCGGATAGCTTTTGAGGCGCCCCTCGGGAGCCGGAATGCCGACCTGCTCCAGGAGCTCGATGGTGCGTCGCTTGGCGGCCTTGGCGTCCATGCCCTCGTGCAGGCGCAGCGTCTCGGCGAGCTGGAAGCCGATGGTGAAGCACGGGTTCAGGCTCGTCGTCGGCTCCTGGAAGATCATGGCGACGTCCTTGCCCGTGAGCCGGCGCCGCTCGCCGTCCGAGATGTCGAGGAGGTCGCGCTCGCCGAAGGCGAGCCGGTCCGCCTTTACGCGGCCGGGGTAAGCGACAAGGCCCATGAGGGCCAGCATGGTGACGCTTTTTCCCGAGCCCGACTCGCCGACGACGCCGAGGACCTCGCCCTCGTCGAGCGAAAGACTCACCCCGTCGACGGCGCGCAGCACCCCGCTCGAGGTCGGGAACTCGACGGAGAGATTCTTGATCTCGAGGAGGGCCATCGTCACCGTTTCAGCTTCGGGTCAAAGGCGTCACGCAGGCCGTCGCCCAAGAGGTTGAAGGCGAGCACGGTGATCAGGATCGCGAGCCCCGGGAAGGTCACGACCCACCAGGCGCGAAGCACGAACTCGCGCGCGTCGGCGAGCATCGTGCCCCATTCGGGCGAGGGCGGCTGCGCGCCGAGCCCCAGGAAGCCGAGCGCGGCGGCATCGAGGATCGCGGTCGAGACGCCGAGCGAAGCCTGCACGATGAGCGGCGCGGTGCAGTTCGGCAGCACCTCCTTGAACATGAGGCGGAGCGTCCCGGCGCCGCTGACGCGGGCGGCCGTGACGTAGTCCTTCGCGGTCTCGGCGATGACGGCCGCGCGGGTGATGCGCACGAAGTGCGGCAGGATCACGAGCGCGACCGCGAGCATGGCGTTCATGATGCCGGGACCGAGGATCGCGACGATGACGATCGCAAGCAAGAGGCTCGGCAGCGTCAGGACGATGTCCATGGCCCGCATGATGACAATCTCGGTCACGCCCTTGGCGAAGCCGGCGATCAAGCCCAGCACGATGCCGGCCGCGACCGACAGAGCCACCACCGCGATGCCGATGAGGAGCGACAGGCGCGTGCCGTGGATCAGGCGCGAGAGCATGTCGCGCCCGATCGCGTCCGTGCCGAGGGGGTAAGCGAGCGACCCACCTTCCTGCCAGAACGGCGGGCGCAGGAACGCCGAGCTATCGGTGAGGATCGGCGAGTGCGGCGCGATGAGGTCGGCGAGGAGCGCGGTCGCCATCACGGCCGCGATGACGGCGAGCCCGGCGACCGCGCCGTGGTTTGCCGAAAAGTAGCTCCAGAACTCCCGCAGCGGATGCGGGGGCGTCGCGGTCGGCGCCGCGGCCGCGGGCGCTTCGAGGACTTCCGCCGTCATCGGGTGTGCCTGATGCGCGGGTTGATGAGGCCGTAGGTGAGGTCGACGATGAGGTTCACGGTCATAACCACGGCGCCGATGAGGAGGGTGCCGCCCTGGAGGACGGGGTAGTCGCGCCGGTTGATCGCCTCGATCAGCCATTTCCCGACGCCGGGCCAGGAAAAGATCGTCTCGGTCAGGATCGCGCCGGTGAACAGCACGCCGACCTGCAGCCCGATCACCGTCACGACCGGGATCAGCGCGTTGCGCAGCGCATGCACCGCGATCACGCGGAGCGGCGCGAGGCCCTTGGCGCGCGCCGTGCGGATGTAGTCCTCGCCGAGGACCTCGAGCATGGCCGAGCGGGTCATGCGCGCGATGACGGCGAGCGGCACGGTGCCGAGCACGATGGTCGGAAGGATCAGGTGCTGCAGCGCCGAGGCGAAGGCGCCCTTGTCGTCGGAGAGGAGGCTGTCGATCAGGAGGAACCCCGTCACCGGCTCGACGTAGTAGCGCACGGCGATCCGCCCCGACACCGGCGTCCAGCCGAGCTGGACCGAGAACAGCAGGATGAGGAGGAGCCCCCACCAGAAGATCGGCATGGAGTAGCCGGTGAGCGAGATTCCCATCACCCCGTGGTCGAAGATCGAGTTTCGTCTGACCGCCGCCAGGATGCCGGCCGGCAGGCCTATGACCAGCGCGAACAGGATGGCGCAGAGCGCAAGCTCGATCGTCGCCGGGAACAGCGCCAGGAACTCGGAGAGAACCGATTCGCTCGTGATGATCGACTTACCGAGGTCGCCGTGCAGGAGGCGGGAGACGTAGATGCCGTACTGCACGAGCACCGGCTGGTCGAAGCCGTAGGCCTTGCGCAGCATCTCGTGCCGCGCCGGGTCCATCCCCCGCTCCCCCGCCATGGTCTCGATCGGGTCGCCCGGCACGAGGCGGATGAGGAAGAACGCGAGCAGCGTGATCCCGACGAAGGTCGGGATCACGAGGCTGACCCGGGTCAGGATGAAGCGGAGCATCTACTGGAGCGGCACTTGCTGCGATTCACTATGATCATCACCCTCCTTGGGCGCATGAGCAAGGATGAGAGCCAAACGAGGTTCGATCGCAGCCGAAAAACGCTTCATGGTGTCTGCCAACCACGGATGCTGGCGTGGCCAGTCCGCTCGATCCCCGGGGTCTGCATTGAGCACTTTCGATATGTGGAAGACGGCGCCCGGCTTTACCTCAGTCCACTTGAGGGGAGCTCCAATCTCGGACTCGATTGCCTTTTGCTCGGCCTTAAGTCCCTCGAAAATCGCCGGAATGTCGGAACGACCTCCACTCGCCCATAATCCCAGATAGATCCCGACGCTCTTGCCGCTGCGCGCAAGGTAAGCCGTCAAGGCAATCCAACTCCCATCGCGAAGGTAGACATAATAGTTTGTCCCCTTAACCGGATCGGCGGTGGGACGATGCGGCGCGCCATGCGCAACTGCGACGGCGTGAAAAGCCTCCCAGTACTCGATGTTCTCCGGAGTGCTCACGGAGATTTCGCCGCGGGCGGCGCTGCGGGCAGCCCTAGCCCAGTCGTTGGGCCTGACCAGAACATTGAACCGTGGCGCTGGCGGGCTATTTCCGATGCGCCACGCCTCGACCTCGACGGCGAAGAAGGCAATGTCGTCGACGGTCTTGCGGTTGAGCCATTCGAGCGCTGCGCGATGCCCCTCCGTAAAGTGCTTGGCGACCCACACGATCGCGCGGGCTTCCACCCCGGCGGCATACGTCAGGATCTGTCCCAGATGGCTATGGTCGGAACGCTCCAGCTGGTTTTCGATCAGAACGATTTCGTCCGTATCCGGCACGCGTGCAACGATATCGGCTGAAAATTCCTGGACGCTTCGTTCGGTCTGAATCAGCTCGAGAGCGGTCAAATTGAGAGTGCGGGCAAGCTCCTGGAGATTTTCGGGTTGAGCCAGCCAAGGAGTGAAGCTGGTTGCCTCGTTCTTCCAGACCTCGCGCAGATTGACCTCTTCCAACCGTCCGAGAGTCGGAATGATGCCTGACATGAACGGGCCACCTCTCGACGGCTCTGGCTAGGGGGTGGGAGATTTCCACGTCCCACCCCCTCTTGGGCTTGTTCAGATCACTGCTTGATGTCCACCCCGTAGAACGTGTGCCGCCCGAACGGCGAGAGCTTGAAGTCCACCACCTCCTTGCGGACGGGCTTGAGCTGGACCGCGTGGGCGATGGTGAACCATGGCGCCTGCTCCTTGAAGACGACCTGCGCCTTCCGGTAGAGCTCGGTGCGCTCCTTCTGGTCGCTCGTGACCTTGGCTTTCGTCACGAGGTCGTCGAAGGCCTTGTCGCACCACTTCGCGGTGTTGCCGCCGCCGGGCTTCGCGGCGTCGCAGCCCAAGAGCGTGTGCAGGAAGTTGTCCGGGTCGCCGTTGTCGCCGGTCCAGCCGAGCATGCCGGTCTGGTGCTCGCCCGCCTGCAGGCGCTTCCTGTACTCGCCCCACTCGAAGCTCTTGATCTCGGCCTTCACCCCGATCTTGGCGAGGTCGGCCTGCATCAGTTCGGCGATGCGCCGGGCGTTCGGGTTGTAGGGGCGCTGCACCGGCATCGCCCAGATGTCGGTCTCGAGCCCGTTCGGGAAGCCGGCCTCGGCGAGGAGCTTCTTCGCGGCCTCCGGGTCGTAGGGGTCGTCCTTGATGTCGTCGTTGTAGGACCACATCGACGGCGGGATCGGGTTCTTCGCCGCGATGCCGGTCGAGAGGTAGACCGCGTCGATGATCGCCTTCTTGTTGATCGCCATGTTGAAGGCCTTGCGGACGCGCACGTCGTCGAAGGGCTTCTTCTGGGTGTTGTAGGCGAGGTAGCCGATGTTGAGGCCGGGCTGCTCGAGCACGGTCACGTTCGGGTCCTTGCGGATCGCGTCGAGGTCGGCCGGCGTCGGGTAGGGCATGACGTGGCACTCGCCCTTCTGCACCTTGGCCCAGCGCACCGACGCGTCGGGCGTGATCGAGAACACGAGGTCGTCGATCTTGGCCTTGCCGCCCCAGAACTCGGGAAAGGCCTTGTAGCGGATGATCGCGTCCTTCTGGTACTGCACGAGGTAGAAGGGCCCCGTGCCGATCGGCTCCTGGTCGATCTTCTCGGGCGTGCCGGCCTTGAGCATCGCGTCGGCGTATTCCTTCGACTGGATGCCGGCGTACTCCATGGCGAAGTCCGACAGGAACGGCGCCTCGGGCTGGTTCAGCGTCATCTTGATCGTGTAGTCGTCGATCTTCTCCACCGACTTCAGGAGCTTCGGCATGCCCATGTCGTTGAAGTAGGTGTGGTTCTGGCTCGTGACCTTGAAGAAGGGATGGTCCTCCTTCCACTGCCGCTCGATCGCGAAGATCACGTCGTCGGCGTTGAAGTCGCGGGTAGGCTTGAAGTTGCGGTTGGTGTTGTGCCACTTCACCCCCTTCCGGAGGTGGAAGATGTAGGCCTTGCCGTCGTCCGAGATCTCCCACTTCTCGGCAAGGCCCGGCACGACGTTCGTCGTGCCCCGCTCGAAGTCGACGAGCCGGCTGTAAATCTGGCTGTTCGCGTCGAACGAGGTGCCGGTGGTATTGATCGCCGGATAGAAGTTCTCGGGGCTTCCCTCCGAGCAGTAGACGAGGGTCTTCGAGGAGGCGCCAGCGGCAGCGACGAGGGCCGGCAGGCACACCGCGGCGAACAGGGCGGAGCGTGTCATGAAAGGCTTCCTTCCGTGGGTCATTTTCTGTCGGTTGCCGTCGAGAGGGCGAAGGCTAGCCGCCGCCCGGGCGCTGTCAATGCGGGGACGGGACGGCCTGATTTAAGGCAAATCGCCGGCCGGCGCAGCCGGAAATCGCCGCTCGGCCAATGCGCGGCTCGGTATCGGGAGGTCCAACCCATCCTGCCGGCCCTGGAACGTCCTGCCCTTCCCCCCCTTGCCGCCCTCGGCTAAGGAGGGCGCGGCTTCTTTGAAGGCCGCATGCGGTAGGTGATTCATGGGTGGAAGCACGGGCATCCTCGCGGGCAAGCGCGGCCTCGTCATGGGGGTCGCGAACAACCGCTCGATCGCCTGGGGCATCGCGAGAGCCGCCCGCGCTCACGGGGCCGAGCTCGCCCTTACCTACCAGGGCGACGCCCTCAAGAAGCGGGTCGAGCCGCTCGCCCGCGAGCTCGACGCCGCCGTCGTCGGCCACTGCGACGTGACCGAGGCCGCCACCATGGACGCGGTCTTCGCGGAGGTTTCCCGCCTCTGGGGCTCCCTCGACTTCCTCGTCCACGCCATCGCCTTCACGGACAAGGACGAGCTCACGGGGCGCTACGTCGACACGAGCGAGGGCAACTTCACGAAGTCGCTCCTCATCTCCTGCTACTCCTTCACGGCCCTCGCGCAACGCGCCGAGAAGCTGATGGCGAACGGCGGCTCGCTCCTGACGCTGACCTACTACGGCGCCGAGAAGTGGATGCCGCACTACAACGTCATGGGGGTCGCGAAGGCGGCTCTCGAGGCCTCGGTGCGCTACCTCGCGGCCGACCTCGGGCCGAAGAACATCCGCGTCAACGCGATCTCGGCCGGGCCGATCAAGACGCTTGCCGCCTCGGGCATCGGCGACTTCCGCTACATCCTGCGCTGGAACGAGTACAACTCCCCCTTGCGGCGCACCGTCACCATCGAGGAGGTCGGCGAGACCGCCGCCTACCTCGCCTCCGACATGGCGAGAGGCATGACCGGCGAGATCCTCCACGTCGACGCCGGCTACCACGTGGTGGGGATGAAGAACCCGGAGGCGCCGGACCTGACGCTGGAGAAGGAATAGCGGTGACGAACACGCCCAACTGTCGTCCCCGGCGAGCCGGAGCGCAGCGGAGGCGAGGGAAGGGGACCCAGGCACCGCATGGACCGCTATGCCGTCTACATCCTGGCGAGCCGCCGCAACGGCACACTTTACATCGGCGTGACAAGTGATCTCGTGAGGCGGATTGAGCAGCACAAGGCGCTCGCCGTGCCGGGTTTCACCCGTCAATACGGAGTGACCACGCTCATTTATGTTGAGCGCTACCCGACGATCGCAGAAGCCATCTCTCGCGAGAAGCAGCTTAAAGGCTGGAACCGAGCTTGGAAGATCAAGCTGATCGAGCGCGCGAACCCGCAATGGCTCGATCTCGAACCGACCGCTTGTTGAGGCGTCGTATGGGTCCCCTTCCCTCGCCTTCGCTACGCTTCGGCTCGCCGGGGACGACAGTGGCGGGCACGACCTAAAACGATGCCCTTCGCCCTCCCCCACACCCTCTACTTCATCCGCCACGGCGAGACCGACTGGAACGCGGAGGCGCGGCTGCAGGGGCAGCGGGACGTGCCGTTGAACGATTTCGGGCGGGTGCAGGCCGAGGAGGTCGGCGCGAAGCTCCGCGGCCTCGTGCTGCACTATGAGGACCTCGACTACGTGGCGAGCCCGCTGTCGCGCACCCGCGAGACCATGGAGGTCATGCGCGAGGCGATCGGCCTCCATCCCACGTCCTATCGCACCGACGAGCGCTTGCGCGAGCTCACCTTCGGGGATTGGGAGGGCCTGACCTGGAAGGAGGTCCGCGCCCGCGATCCGAAAGGAGCGCAGGCCCGCGAGAAGGACAAGTGGGGCTTCGTCCCTCCCGGCGGCGAGAGCTACGCGATGCTCGCCGAGCGGGTCGCGGCCTTCCTCGAAAGCCTGACCCGCGACACGGTCGTGGTCTCCCACGGCGGCGTCGCCCGCGTCCTCCTCGTGCTCCTCGGTCACGTGTCGCGCGACCATGCGCCGCGCGCCGACATCTGGCAGGGGAGGGTGCTGGTGTTCGGGGCGGGGCGCCATTTCTGGGCGTAACCATCGGGCGCGATGGCGCATTCACGGCCTGTTCACCGCTTCGTGAGGCATGCTAGAAACGTGAAGAGCCGTCCGTCCGGGCGGCGCCGCCCGGGCCCGCCGGGCGGCGAGGGGGACCACAAGGAGAGGGACTACGGTCCCGGCGTCTCGCGGGGCGGCTTAAGCCGGCCGAAGCCCCGCGGGCGCGGAGCGTTGGATGAACAAGCCAAGCGAGAGCACGCGTTTCAGGATCGAGGCGGCCGAGGCGGTCGCGATTCTCAAGGGGGACATCCGTGACGACCTCCTGCGCGACGAGGTCCTGACCGATCTCTTCGCCGCGACCGCCCGCGCGCGGCCCGGTCACCCGGCCATCGTCTTCGGCGACGAGCGCCACACCTACGCCGCGGTCGATACCCGAACGGACGCGATCGCCCGCGGGCTCGCCGCCCGCGGCATCGGGCCGGGGGACGTCGTCGGCCTGTGGATGTGCCGCGGGGCCGAGCTACTGATGGCCCAGATCGCCATCGCGAAGTCCGGCGCGGCCTGGCTTCCGTTCGACGCCGATGCGCCGATGGACCGCATCGCGGTCTGCCTAGCCGATGCCGGCGCGAAGGGGCTCCTCACGAACGCGGCGCTCGTCCCGAAGACCGAGGTCTCCTGCCCGGTCTTCACCTCGGACGGCCTCGCGGATGGCTTGGGCACGGAGCCCGTCGACCCGAAGACGCGCGGCCTCACGCCCGACCACCCGGCCTACCTCATCTACACCTCGGGCTCGACCGGCGTGCCGAAGGGTATCGTCGTCAGCCACCGCAACATCTGCCACTTCCTGCGCTCCGGAAACGCGCTCTACGGCTTTGAGGCCGACGACATCGTGTTCCAGGGCGCCTCGGTCGCCTTCGACCTCTCCATGGAGGAGATCTGGATTCCCTACATGGTCGGCGCGACGCTC
The DNA here is from genome assembly GCA_036389455.1 of Beijerinckiaceae bacterium. Lineage (GTDB taxonomy): Bacteria > Pseudomonadota > Alphaproteobacteria > Rhizobiales > Beijerinckiaceae > JAJKJG01. The sequence goes on along the minus strand of DASVPW010000026.1, from coordinate 2,601 downwards.
CATGTCGCGAGCCCCGCCATGATCGGCGACGCCGAGAAGCTGCCGGACATCCTGATCGGGGCCGGCGTCACGGTGCTCGACACCGTGCCGACGCTCCTCGGGTTGCTCACCCGCGACATCCCCTCCGTCCGGCTGATCCTCCTTGGGGGAGAGGCGCTGCCGCCGCCGCTCGTCGGGCGCTGGGCGAAGCCCGGCCGGCGGCTCTTCAACACTTACGGCCCGACCGAGGCGACGGTGGTCGCGACCGCCGCCGAGGTGCGCCCCGGCGAGCCCGTCACCATCGGCCGCCCGATCCCGAACTACACCGCCTACGTCGTTGACGAGGATCTCAACCTCCTGCCCCCGGGCGTCCAGGGCGAGCTCCTCATCGGCGGCCCGGGCGTCGCCAAGGGCTACCTCAAGCGCCCCGAGCTGACGGCGGAAAAATTCATCGCGAACCCGTTCCCCTCGGACGGGCGCGATCCGATCCTCTACCGCTCCGGAGACGCGGTGAGCGTCGATGAGCGCGGCAACATCGCCTTCCACGGCCGCATCGACGACCAGGTCAAGATCCGCGGCTTCCGGGTCGAGCTGGGAGAAATCGAGACGAAGCTCGTGCACTTGCCCGGCGTAGCGCAAGCCGCCGTGGTGCTGCGCCAGGACGAAGGCATGGACCGCCTCGTCGCCTTCCTGGTGCTGGAGCCCGGCAAGCCCCTCGACCGGGCGACGATCCGGGCGGACCTACGCGGAGAGCTCCCGCCCTACATGATCCCGAACCACTTCGAGATCGTGGAGGCCCTGCCGCGCCTGTCCTCGGGTAAGGTCGACCGCAAGTCCCTCAAAGTCGCGGACCTCGCCGTCGGCGACGGGCCGGGCGAGCAGGAGGAGCCGGCAAACGAGACCGAGACCGCGCTCCTCGTCGCGGCAAAGCGCGTCTTCGGCAACCAGGCGATCCCGTTTACGGCCGACTTCTTCACCGATCTCGGCGGCCATTCGCTGCTTGCGGCCCGCTTCATCTCGGCCGTGCGCGAGGTCCCGGTGCTCGCCTCGATCACCCTCCAGGACGTCTACGGCAAGCGCACGCTCCGCGCCATGGCGGACGACCTCATCGAGCGCACCGGCGGCGCCGGCGCCGCCCACGTCGTGCGCGACCTCTCCTTTACGCCGCCGCCGCTCCTGCGCCGCTTCCTCTGCGGGCTTGCCCAGGCCTGCGCGCTGCCGGTGATCCTCACCCTCAACACGGCGCAGTGGCTCGGCATCTTCGTGACCTACCTGCTGCTCGCCGGCGAGGGCCTCGGCTTCTGGGCCCAAATGGCGGCGCTGCTCGCCGTCTACGTCGTCATCAACGCCGTGACGGCGCTCACCGCCATCGCGCTCAAATGGGTGATCCTCGGACGGACGAAGCCCGGGCGCTACCCCCTGTGGGGCGTCTATTACTTCCGTTGGTGGTTCGCGAAGCGGCTCGAGCCCCTCGTGCACATCAAGTGGCTCCAGGGCTCGCCCATGATCCGGCGGTATCTCCGCCTCATGGGCGCGCAGGTCGGCGGCGACGTGATCATCGCCGACATCGACGCCGGGGCGATCGACCTCGTCTCGATCGGGCGCGGCACCACCATTGGCTCGAAGACCAAGATCGCCAACGTCGAGATTATCGGCAACGAGATGGTGGTGGGCCCGGTCCACATCGGCGCCGACGTCTACATTGGCACCTCCTGCACGATCGGCCACGACGTCGCGATCGGCCCGCACGCCGAGCTCGCCGACCTCACCGCTATCCCCGAGGGCACCGTGATCGGCGAGGCCGAGAAGTGGGACGGTTCTCCGGGCGTGAAGGTCGGCATGGTGGACGTGGCGGCGCTGCCGCCCTTCGCCGAGGCGTCGCCGCGCCGGCGCCTCCTGTTCGATGCCTGCTACGCGACGGCGCTCGCCTTCATCCCGCCGGTTAGTCTGCTCCCGATCTTCCCGGCCTTCTACATCTTCGACCAGATCGACGAGCAGATCTCCGAGTTCCTCGAGGTGAGCTACCTCTGGTACCTGCCGGTGCTCGCCTGGCCGACGGCGCTGTTCATGATTCTCGCGACGGTGCTCCTGATCGCGCTCACCCGCTGGCTCGTGCTGCCGAAGGTCCGCAGCGGCACCTATTCGATCTTCAGCGGCTTCTACATGCGCAAGTGGATCGTGGCGCTCGCGACAGAAGTGACTCTCGAGACCCTGACCTCCCTCTACGCCACCATCTACATGCGGGCCTGGTACCGCGTCATGGGCGCGACCATCGGCAAGGGCGCCGAGATCTCGACCAACCTCGCCGGCCGCTACGACCTCACCGAGATCGGCGCGAAGAACTTCATCGCCGACGAGGTGGTGTTCGGCGACGAGGACGTGCGCCGCGGCTGGATGCACCTCGAGCCGGTCCGGACCGAGGACCGGGTCTTCGTCGGCAACGACGGCGTCGTGCCGCCGGGCGCCGTGATCCCGGAGGGCGCCCTCATCGGCATCAAGTCGAAGCCGCCGGCGAACGAGCTGATGAGTCCCGGCGACACCTGGTTCGGCTCGCCCGCGATCAAGCTGCCGAACCGCCAGAAGGTCGACATCGGCGCGACCTGGACCTACGAGCCGAGCCTC